>JAZQKF010000020.1:0-37571 GCA_045542015.1 Acutalibacteraceae bacterium | reverse complement strand
CTGCAGGGTGACGTGCGGCTGACCGAGGTGGACTTTGCCTATGAAGAGGGCAAGCCGGTGCTGCACGACGTGTCGGTGTACGCCGAGCCGGGTCAGAAGGTGAAGTCGGATCGTAGCCATGTCGTTCTGTGAGCCAAGGAGTTGATTTATGACATTGTCTTCCTAAGACCGCTTGGCCTCCGACTTCTGCAGGGTGACGTGCGGCTGACCGAGGTGGACTTTGCCTATGAAGAGGGCAAGCCGGTGCTGCACGACGTGTCGGTGTACGCCGAGCCGGGTCAGAAGGTGGCCTTTGTGGGCGCCACCGGCGCCGGCAAGACCACCATCACCAACCTGATCAACCGCTTCTACGACATCGCGGACGGTAAGGTACGGTACGACGGTATCAACATCAATAAGATCAAAAAGGCCGACCTGCGCCGCTCTCTGGGCATCGTGCTGCAGGAGACCAACCTGTTCACCGGCACCGTGATGGATAATATCCGCTACGGCAACCTGGAGGCCACCGACGACCAGTGCCGCGAGGCCGCCAAGCTGGTGGGCGCGGACGACTTTATCCGCCGCCTGCCCCAGGGGTACGACACCCTGCTGACCAATAACGGTGCCAACCTGTCCCAGGGTCAGCGGCAGATGATCGCCATCGCCCGTGCGGCGGTGGCCGACCCGCCCTGTCTGATTCTGGACGAGGCCACCAGCTCCATCGACACCCGCACCGAGGCCATCGTCAGCCGCGGTATGGATAAGCTGATGGAGGGTCGTACCGTGTTCGTCATCGCCCACCGTCTGTCCACCATTATGGACGCGGACGTAATTATGGTGCTGGAGCACGGTCGCATCATCGAGCGGGGCGACCACGAGAGCCTGCTGGCTCAAAAGGGCACCTATTATCAGCTGTACACCGGTGCCTTTGAATTGGAATAAGATGTGTAAAAAAACAGACCTCTGCGCTGCAGAGGTCTGTTTTTTTGCTCGCGGGCGCAGAGTAGCGAAGCGACGTCCCGTCAAACTCCCTCCGTCTTTCGCCTTACGGCGAAATCCACCTCCCTCGGTGAGGGAGGCTACAATCCCCCACCGCCTGCGGCGGAGCCCCCTTTACACAAGGGGGCCTTTTCTATAATCCTGCACAACTAAAAAAATCCCCGACCGATGGTCGGGGATTTTTGTTTTTATTTACGCTTTGCCTTTGCTGCCTTTGGTGCCGAAGGTGGTGCCGGAGAGGATGTTGCTCTCGTAAGTGAAGGTCAGCGCCTCCCGCTCACGCTGGCGCTTAAACGCCAGGCTCACCAGTTCATCCATCAGGGCGTCAAAGGACACGCCCACCTCCTGCCACAGGTAGAAGGACAAAGAGCCGGGGATGGTGTTGATCTCATTGACCCACAATTCGCCGGTCTCCTTATCGTTGAGGAAGTCGATGCGGGCCACACCCAGGCAACCCAGCGCCTTAAAGGTCTTGACCGCCAGCTCCTGCACCTGCTCGGTCATGCCCTCGGGCAATTCCGCAGGGCAACGGCGCTTAAGATCCGTCATACCCTTTGAGCCGCCGGATTTACCGCCGCCACCGGACAGATATTTATCGCCAAAGGTGAGGATGTCCTCCGCATTCAGCGGCTCCTCACAGGCAGAGGCACGGGCGGTCTCGTAATCACCCAGCACCGAGCAGTTGATCTCCCGCAGGTTGGGCACCGCCCGCTCCACCAGCACACGGGAGGAGAAGGACACCGCCAGATCCATGGCGTCCACCAATTCGGCACGATTCTTCGCCTTGGAGATGCCCACGGAGGAGCCCAGATTCACCGGCTTAACAATGACGGGATAGCCGATGGTGGACTCGATCTCGCAGAGCACCGCTTCGCTGTCCACGGCGTACTGCTTGCCGCTGTACTGACGGGCGGTCAGCACGGGGATACCCGCCTGCGCCAGCACGCCCTTCATAGCGAACTTATCCATACCCAGGGCGGAGGAGGTCACGTCGCAGGAGGCGTAGGGCACGCCCAGCATCTCCAGATAACCCATCAGGGTGCCGTCCTCCACGTTGGTGCCGTGCACCACGGGAATCGCCACGTCAAAGGCGGCGACGGTATTGTTGCCGAACTTTTTCATCGGATAGCGCACCAGCTCCACCCCCTGCTCGCCGGGCACCGGCAGCACGCGGGTGGCATTCTTCAGGCAGGTGGGCATATCCCGATAGGAGGCGATCTCCCGCAGGTTCTCACCCACGTAGAAGCAATTATCCTTGGAAATGTACAGCGGAAACGCCTCGTATTTATCCTTATTCAGGGCGTTCAGCGCCTGCAGACCCGAGATGATGGACACCTCGTGCTCCACGCTGTGACCGCCGATGATGACTGCAACTCTGGTTTTCATATTCTTTGCCTCCTATTAGAAATTGTCGGGCAAATCGTTCTCCAACAGAACGATGCGCTCCCCCTCACGGGGCAGGTTATTGACGAAATTCAGTCCCTCGGTGAGGGTGGCGGCCACGAAGATGCGCTCCTCGGGGAAGCCGCCCGCCAGCAGACCCTCTTTCAGAGGGGGCGCCTGCTTGAGCCCCACCAGCACGGCATAGTCGCAGCGGGTGGCGGCGTACTCGCCCAGGTCGCGGTTGAGGGCGTCCTGACGGTCGCCCAGCTCCACCATACCCGGGGTGACCAAGATACGCTGAGCAGAAAAGGCCGCCAGGGTATCCAGCGCACTGCGGAAGCCCGCAGGGTTGGAATTGTAGGCGTCGTCAATGTAGCCGTTAGGGAGCAGCTGCAGGCGGTGCTCCACAGGTTTCAGCAGGCGGATGGGATACACCATCTCCTTGAGCGGGATGCCCAGGGTGTGCGCCAGCGCCATACAGCCGGCCAGATTCTGAATGTTGTGACCGCCCAGCAGGTGGGTGGTGTAGCGGCAGCTCTCGCCGTCGGGGGCGGTCAGGGTGAACTGACAGCCGTGGACGTCCACCTCCATATCGCTGTAACGGTAGCCCGCGCCGCTGTCCGCCCCGCCGTAGGTGACGGTGGGCACGGTAACCGCGCGGGACCGAATGTACTCATTGTCGTAGTTAAGGATGGCAGCACCGTCCTGGGGGATGGCGTCCGCCAGCTCGAACTTGGTGGCGATAATATTCTCCACCGAGCCGAAGGTCTCCAAATGCTGTTCGCCGATGGAGGTGATGATGCCGTAGGTGGGGTGCACCAGATCGCAGATCTCCTTAATATCCCCTGCCTGCTTGGCACCCATTTCGGCGATAAAGATCTGATGGGAGGGGCGGAGCATCTCACGGATGGTACGCACCACACCCATGGTGGTATTGTAGCTGCCGGGGGTCATCAGCACGTTATACCGCACCGACAGCAGAGCGTTCAGATAATTCTTTACGCTGGTCTTTCCGTAGCTGCCGGTGATGCCCACCACCGTCAGATCCGGCATCGCCGCCAGACGACGGGCAGCATCCTTAACAAAGCCCTTGGCGAAATGATTCTCCAAGGGGGTGTTGATGAGATTCGCCACACCGGTGAACAGCCACACCACCACGCTGCCCAGACCCACAAAGGCCAGACCACGGGGCGGCCACAGGAACAGCAGGGCGCACAGACCGGCGCAGAGGATGCCCTGGGTAACGAACAGCCGCTTAACGCGGGCGGTGACCACCAGCGGCTTTTTGGCCTTTTTCGGCCAATTCAACAGAGCGGTCACCAGCAGGATCACCGCGCCCGCCGCGTACATAATCCACGACGCCGCCCGTCCGTCCAGCCACAACAGCAGCACGCACACAAAGGGCAGCATACGGGGAATATTCACCAGCTTTTTATCGTTCTCAAGACACCATTTTTTATACCGTTCGGGGCGGTAGGAATTCAGCTGCAGCATATGGGTGAAATACACCGCCTGCACCGCAAAGTTCAGCACAGCCGCCAGCAGCATTGCCACCTTCATCCACAAATCCATACTCACACCTCACCCTTCGGTTTTAGGAACGAATCCAGTACGCGGCTGCACAGACCCCACTGCTGGGCAAAGGCAAAGTGCCCTGCCCCCTCCAGCACCACCAGACCCGCATCGGGAATCAGCTTCTCCATCTTCTGTCCATCGGACAGGGGGGTGGCGGTGTCCGCCGAGCCCCAAATCAGCAGGGTGGACACGGGGTTGTCCTTCAGCAGGTGGGTCAGATCCTCGTTGATGCATTTCACCATAGTCTGGCGCATCAGGGGGCTGGCGTTGCGGTAGTCCGCCGAGCCCACCTTGCCCTGCCGTTTCGCGGCCAGTTTGGGAAACAGCTTTTTCATCAGCTTGTAGCTATACACCTTGGCATAGTATTTAATGCCCCGCTTCGGCAGGATGCCGGCGGCGTCCATAAACACCGCGCGGCTTACCTCAAAGGGCAGGGGGCGCTTGGCCAACAGCTTAATGCTGATGCGACCGCCGAAGGAGTGGTTCATCAGCACCACCCGCGTCAGACCCAGCGCGGCGGCGAAATCCACCGTCCACGCCACGTAGTCGTCCACGCACCAAGCCGTCTCCGGCTCGGCAGAGCCGCCGAAGCCGGGCAGGTCGGGTGCCACCACCCGACAATAGGTGCCCAGATGGTCCAGCATCAGCCGATAGGTGTCGGCGGGGGCACCCCAACCGTGGAGAAACAGCACCGTGGGGCGGTTATTCTCATTTATGGGGTCGGTGTCGATATAGGACACGGTGCGACCCTGTACGGTAACCGTCACGGCGGCTCCTCCTCTCTTGGAAAAATTACTTCTTGTAGGTGGTGATCTCAATGGACTTGATGATCACGTTCTTGGTGGGCTTATCGTTCTCGTCGGTCTCTACCGCGGCGATGGTGTCCACCACGTCCATACCCTCGTACACCTGACCGAACACGGTGTGACCGCCGCTCTGGCGCCAGGCGCCGTCCAGGTGGACGTTGCCGCCCACCTTGGCGTACAGGTCCCACACCTCGTCGGGCACCAGTCGGCTGTCGGGGCTGATGCCGCCGTTGGCCTCGATAAAGGAGTCCGCCGTGGGATACATGGTGGTGAACTGCTCGCCGTAATACTGCACGTACTGGTCGTAGTAATTCACCATCTGGGTGTGCATGGTGTTATAGTCGTACTGGGCGGCAATCTCCTCCGCCGTCTTGCCGGTGGGACCGGCCTGGTTGATAAAGAACTGGCTGCCGTTGGTGTTGGGACCGCTGTTGGCCATCACCAAGGAGCCGCGGATATTCAGCAGCTTTTTATCAAACTCGTCCTCAAAGGAATCGCCCCAGATGCTCTTGCCGCCGGCGCCGGTGCCATCGGGGTCGCCACCCTGGATCATAAAGTCCTTAATGACGCGGTGGAAGGTCAGACCGTCGTAATAGCCGTTCTTGGCGTGGGTGGTAAAATTCTCCACCGCCTTGGGTGCCGCCTCGGGGAAGAAGCGGATGCAGATGTCACCCTTGTTGGTGTGCATAATGGCGACGGTATCGCCCTCGGCAGGCATCTCCTGCTGGAAGCCGTACTCCTTATCGGCGTACACGTCGGTGACGGCGGGGTTACCGCTCACCTCCGGCTCCTTTTCGCCGCAGGCGGTCAGGCAGCCGCACAGCAGCAGAGCCGCCAGCAGCAGGGACAACAGTTTGGTCTTTTTCATAATCGTTCTCCTTTATGGTTTTCTACGAGCAATAGGCGGACGTTCTTCATCCAATCCTACCAAACGATTTAATTCATCGATCTCGCGGCTGTTCTGCCGCAGGAAATCCGCGCAGGCGGCGTCCTGCATCAGTAGGCGACCCGCCATACGCACGGCGCGGACAAAATCTCTGTCCAGCGGTACGTGGGCACACTCCCGCACCAAGGGGCACATCCGATAGCCACGGGGGTCGTATACCGCCTTGACCCGTCCCTCTGCGGTCACGTAGGGGAACAGCGGGAAAAGGCGGCAGGCAAGCGGACGGCGGGTACGGTGGCAGGTGCCGCCGCAGGTGAGCAGATACCCACCGTCGGCAGGACGGATGCAAAAGCCCTCCTCCCCCGCCAGCAGGGTCTCCTCACCGGGGAACAGCAGCATACCCTCGCTGTCGGCACTCGCCTGACAGCAACGACCGCCGCACACAGCGCCGCAGTCGGTGGTCAGGGGGGTCAGCTCCTCCAACAGAGCATACGCCCGCTCCAGCAGATTATTCATAGTCGATCACGTCGATGCCCAGGATAACCACGTCCTCCAGAGGCTTGTCGGCGGGGTTGGTCTTCACGCCCGCGATGGCGTCCACCACGTCCATACCGGCATACACCTGACCGAACACGGTGTGGCGGAAGTCCAGGTGAGGGGTGCCGCCCACCTGCTCATAGGCGGATACGGTCTCGGCGGGGAAGGAATCCGCCAGACGGGGATCCTTCATCTGCTGCAGCAGAGAGGGGTGCACGCTGGTCGCCTGGACGATAAAGAACTGGCTGCCGTTGGTGCCGGGACCGGCGTTAGCCATGGACAGGGCGCCGCGCAGGTTGTGCAGCTCCGGGGTGAACTCGTCCTTAAAGCTGTGACCCCAGATGCTCTCGCCGCCGCAGCCGGTGGCGGTGGGGTCGCCGCCCTGGATCATAAAGTCCTTAATGACACGATGGAACACGATGCCATCGTAATAGCCGTTCTTGGCGTGGGTGGTGAAATTCTCCACCGCCTTGGGGGCATGGTCGGGGAACAAGCGGATGGAAATGTCGCCCATATTGGTGTGCATGATCGCTACCAAATCGCCCGCAACAGGCAGTGCTAACTGATTCATAGTTTTACCTCCGGTAATGAGTAATTAGTAATGAGAAATGAGGAATTGACAGGGGCAGTACAAAATTGCAGGAATTGCTGTAATCGCTGACAAAAGCGGATTGTTATTATCGGTGAGATGGTTTTTCGTTAGCGATAGACGAAAAACGCAGGCAATACTGGATGTATTGCCGAGTATTTTCGGCAGAGATAGCGGAAAATCGGCCACCGAGAATGGCAATTAAGCTTGCGTCAGTGATTACCTTAATACGCCTTGCCCCAGTAGATCAGCTTATCGGCAGGCTTGCCGCAGCAGATGCAGGTGTCGGAGATGATCTCCTGCTCCAGGGGCAGGCAACGGGAGCCGACGCCGGTGACCTCTTTCACCTTATCCTCGCAGGCCTCGTCGCCGCACCACATACCCTTGATAAAGCCGTCGCCGTTCTGTTCCAGAGCGGTGATGATCTCATCCATGGTCTTGCAGGCATAGGTCTTCTTCTCGCGGTTGTCCAGCGCCTTCTGATAGATGCCGTCGCGGACAGCGGTCAGCAACTGGGGAATCTTCTCCTCCAGCTCGTCCAGGGACACCACGATCTTCTCGCGGGTGTCGCGGCGGACGATGACGCACTGATTCTGCTCCATGTCGCGGGGACCGATCTCCAGACGCAGGGGCACGCCCTTCATCTCGTACTCGGCATACTTCCAGCCGGGGGACTGGTCGCTGTCGTCCAGTTTGACACGAGCCACGGACTTAATGCGGTCGCGGATCTCGGCGGCCTTATCCAGCACGCCGGGCTTGTGGGCCGCCACGGGGACGATGACCACCTGAATGGGGGCCACAGCGGGGGGCAGCACCAAACCGTTGTCGTCACCGTGGGTCATAATGATGGCGCCGATGAGACGGGTGGTAACACCCCACGAGGTCTCGTGGACGTACTGCTGCTTATTGTTCTTATCGGTGAACTGAATATCAAACGCCTTGGCAAAGCCGTCGCCGAAATAGTGGGACGTACCGGCCTGCAACGCCTTACCGTCGTGCATCAGCGCCTCGATGCAATAGGTGGCCTCGGCGCCGGCAAACTTATCGCTGTCGGTCTTGCGCCCCTGCACCACCGGCATCGCCAGATACTCCTGACAGAACTTGGTGTAGATATTCAGCATCTGCTCGGTCTCGGCGATAGCCTCCTCAGCGGTGGCGTGGATGGTGTGACCCTCCTGCCACAGGAATTCACGGGAGCGCAGGAAGGGGCGGGTGGTCTTTTCCCACCGCACCACGCTGACCCACTGGTTATACAGCTTCGGCAGGTCACGATAGGAGTGTACGATGTTGGAGAAATGCTCGCAGAACAGGGTCTCGGAGGTGGGGCGCACGCACAGGCGCTCCTCCAGCTTCTCACTGCCGCCGTAGGTGACCCACGCCACCTCGGGGGCAAAGCCCTCCACGTGATCCTTCTCCTTCTGCAGCAGGCTCTCGGGGATAAACATGGGCATATTCACATTCTCGTGTCCCGTGGCCTTAAACATGCCGTCCAGAATGCTCTGGATATTCTCCCAGATGGCGTAGCCATAGGGACGGATGACCATACAGCCCTTAACGCTGGTGTACTCGATCAGCTCCGCCTTTTTCACAATGTCGGTGTACCATTTGGCGAAATCCTCTTCCATAGAGGTGATGGCCTCTACCATTTTCTTATTATCTGCCATTGAAATGACCTCTCTTTCTGTCGCGCGCGCGTGCGCACACGTATACAGATATCATTATATAATAATTATGTAGAGATTTCAACCTCTTATTGCAAAGTTGAGCGGAAAAATGCGAATATATTTTGTATTTTCGGGGATGACAGACGCTCTCTCCCGCCCTGATGTAAGGGGGATATAACTTTTTGTAATTTTTATGCATTTATACATCCCTATACATCCGACAAAATCCGTCGACTTTCACACCCCATTTTTTGGAAACACCCGCTAAAATCAAAGGTTTTTCACATTTTCCACCGAGTTTTCCACCGTTTTGGGGGATGTTTTTGCGAATTTTCCACAGAGGAAACATTTACAAATTGTAATATTTGCATATTTGTCGGGTGGGCGACCATACTATTTTGCGAAGTAGCCTAAATGAGGGGGACGGGTACGTGATCAAGGGCATCAACCGACAGATGATTGAGGTGACCCACACCGGCAGTCCGTATTTTGAGCGGGCGTTTTTGCTGGTGCGGTCGGGGGCGGCACTGCCCCCTCAGGAGCATCTGCACCGCCAGGCGGAGAAGGTGGTGCAGCAGGCAGGCACCTACGCCGGACTGCGGCGGGAGCGGTGGCTGCGGCGGCTGCAGCAGGCGGCGTTCGGTCTGGTCTGCGGTGGCGTCGGAGCGGCACTGCTGTGGATTATCCAGCGGCTGATGGGGTGATTCTCCCGCAGGGAGAAACGAAACCCGCAGGGTTTCTCATAACGATTGCCGCAGGCAATCTCATAACTCTAAACTCATAACCGGTTATAACTCCCTCCGTCACGGCTAACGGGCGGTCGGGGACGCCCGCCCCTACGGGTTCTATTGAGCGTCGGTCGTCATCGTAGGGGCGGATTCCATATCCGCCCGCTCCTATTATTCATAATCTCTCCGTCTTTTTGCCTGCGGCAAAAATCCACCTTCCTTTACAAGGGAGGCTTGTTTCTATCGGGCGTTGATGTGGGATTCGTAGGGGCGGATATCATCCGCCCGCGTGTTCCTATTCGCGGGACGGGAAACCCGTCCCCTACGAGTTCTATTGAATGTGGGTCGCTTCCGTAGGGGCGACTCACGAGGCGCCCCTACGACTCCCTCCGTCACGGCTAACGCCGTGCCACCTTCCTCAAGAGGGAGGCTAACGGAAGAATTCAAGTCCCATCTTGCCTCTCCCTCTGGGAGAGGTGGCATTTGCAGAGCAAATGACGGAGAGGGTAATCATGTTATATCATACGCCCTCTCCGTCACCTCCGGTGACACCTTCCCCAAAGGGGGAGGCAAGGGTGAGGTGACGATAACAACCAAAAAAGGACTGCCCGACGGGCAGTCCTTTTTTGAGTCAGTCATCCTTTTTCGCCGTGGTGATGCGGGGGGCGGTGGTGGTCGTGGTGGTGGCAGGAGCGGCGGTGGTGGTGGGCAGTTCATAGCCCTCCGGCGCCTTGTCCGAGCCGGCGGCCAGCCGCTTAATCAGCGCCAAGCCCTGCCGATACAGCTCCTCCGACCCCTCGGCGGTGCCGTTGGGGTGGCGCACGGTGAACAGCAGCTCCTCGGGGTACCGCTTGGGGAACATCTCGGTGAGGATGCGCTGCTGTGCCGATCCCTTCCAGTTATACACACAGCCGTCCTCGCTCAAGCCCGCATGCTCAATAGGCAGCTGCGCCAGAAACACATTGTCCTCCTGCATCAGCTCCTCTACGGCGGGCACCTGCTGCTCATAGGTCTTCGCATCCCAGATAAAGCACATCACGTCCCCTGCCATCAGGTTGGCCTGGAACATCTGAATGTTGCTGTTATACTGCTGCTTGACCTGCTCACCCAGCATACAATTGGTCACGGTGATCTCCACCTGACCGTCCCCGTCCAGGTCCTCGCCATAGGGGGTCAACAGCAATTCCAGCGCGTCCACCTCCTGTGTGGTGTACGCCCGCTCGGTCAACAGCAGCACCCGATAGTCGGGGGTATTGCGCACCAGCAGATGCCCCAGCATCACCGCCAGCACCGCCACCAAAAAGACACCACCGAGCGTGTGCCACTTATAGTGATACCAATAATTCTCCCACTTACCCCGTGGGGTGGTGGGCTGCTCCGGCGCCGTGGTCCGCTGAAGTTCCTCCGGTTTTACACCCCTCAACAGCCATTCTCGTGCCATAGATTCTCCTTCTTTCAATGAAATCAATATATAATAGTATACCACAAATCAAACAAGGGTGCAAGGGGGCAGGATACAGCATCAATCCCGCTCCGCTACCCTCGTCAGAGGGAGGCAAGCTGAGAAGCGTTATCACAAAAGAGCCGAGGCGGTGCCTCGGCTCTTTTGTATCACGTCTTACTTCTTCATCTCGACCCGCTTGGCGTGCCAGATTCGGTCGTTATAATCGCGGATGGAGCGGTCGGAGGCGAAGATACCGCTGCCGGCGGTATTCAGCATCGCCATACGCGCCCAGGCATCCTGATCCTTATACAGGCGGCCGGACTCCTCCTGTGCGCGGACATAGTCGGCGTAATCCGCCAGCACCATATAGGGATCGTTGGAGGTCAGGCTGCCGGCGATCTCGCCGTAGCTGCGACCCTCAAAGCCCTGGTACATAAAGTCGATGACGCGGTGGATATCGGGGTTATTGTTGTAGAAATAACGGGGATCGTAGCCCAAGCGCTTACGCTCCTCCACCTCCTCGGTACGCATACCGAACAGGAACATATTCTCCTCACCCACCGACTGGCAGATCTCCACGTTGGCGCCGTCCAGAGTGCCCAGAGTCAGCGCACCGTTCATCATCAGCTTCATATTACCGGTGCCGGAGGCCTCGGTGCCGGCCAGCGAGATCTGCTCGCTGATATCGGCGGCGGGCATCAGCAGCTCCGCCAGGGTGACACGATAGTCCTCGATATACACCACCTTCAGCTTATCCCGCACGGCGGGGTCGCTGTCGATGAGCTTGGACAGATTGCAAATGAACTGGATGATCTCCTTGGCCAGGAAATAGCCGGGAGCCGCCTTGGCGCCGAAGATGTAGGTGCGGGGGGTGAACTCCATATCGGGGTTTTCCTTCAGCTTCAGATAGGTGCTGAGGATGTGCAGGGCGTTCAGGTGCTGGCGCTTGTACTCGTGCAGGCGCTTGACCTGCACGTCGAAGATGGAGTCCACGTTCAGCTCCTGACCGGTCTGCTTCTTCACATAGGCGGCCAGGCGCTCCTTGTTTTTGCGCTTGATCGCCATAAACTCGCGGCGTGCCTCGGGATCGTCCGCATAAGGCGCCAACTTGGACAGATTAGACGCGTCCAGCACGAAATCGTCGCCGATGCGGTCGCTGATAAACTTGGTCAGGTCGGGGTTGGCCTGGCACAGCCAGCGGCGGTGGGCGATGCCGTTGGTAACGTTGGTGAATTTCTCGGGGTGGATGCTGTACGCCTCGGGGAACACGGTATCCTTAACGATCTCGCTGTGCAGCTGGGATACGCCGTTGACCGAGTGGCAGGTGGCCACACACAGATTCGCCATCTTGATCAAACCGTAGCTGATGATGGCCATACGGCTGACCTTATTGCTGTCGCCGCCGGTGGCCGCCATCATCTCCTCGCTGTAGCGGCGGTTGATCTCCTGCACGATCTGATAGATACGGGGCAGGCGCTGACGGAACAGATCCTCCGGCCAGCACTCCAGCGCCTCCGCCATCACCGTGTGGTTGGTGTAGGCAAAGGTGTTTTTCACGATATTCCAGGCGGCATCCCAGTTATAGCCGCAGTCATCCAGCAGGATGCGCATCAATTCGGGAATCGCCAGGGTGGGATGGGTGTCGTTGATGTGCACGGCGGCCATCTGAGGCAGGTTATCCATGGTGCCGTACTGCTCCAGATGGCGCTGGACGATGTCCTGCACCGAGGCGGACACCAGGAAATACTGCTGGGACAGACGCAGGCTCTTACCCTCGCGGTGATTGTCGGCGGGGTACAGCACCTGGGTGATGACCTCCGCCATCGCCTTCTGCTCCATAGCGCGCATATACTCGCCCTGATTAAACAGGGTCATATCCATACCGGGGGCGGTGGAGCGCCACAGGCGCAGGGTGGACACACCGTGACCGTCCTTGCCCGCCACCATCAGGTCGTAGGGCTGGGCGATGACGCGGGTGGCGCCGTTGTGCTCCACGTGGTGGAAGCCGTTGTCATCCCACCACTCGTCGATTTGGCCGTCGAAGTACACTTCCTTAGCCAATTCGGGGCGGGGCAGCAGCCAGCTCTCGCCGCCGGGCAGCCAGAAGTCCGGCATCTCGGTCTGCCAGCCGTCCACCAGCTTCTGGCGGAAGATGCCGTATTCATACAGCAGCGAATAGCCGATGGCAGGGATGCCGTTGGCCGCCAGACCGTCCAGGAAGCAGGCCGCCAGACGACCCAAACCGCCGTTGCCCAGACCGGCGTCCGGCTCCAGCTCAAACAGGTTGTCCAGCTTGGCGCCGTATTCCTTCAGCACGGCGGCAGCATCCTCGGTCAGATTCAGGTTATACAGCGTGTTCTTGAGGGAACGACCCATCAGGAACTCCATACTCATATAATACACCTGCTTGGCGTCCTGCTCGTGTGCCTCGTGGATATACTCCACGCGGGCGCTGCGCATACGGTCGCGCAGTACCAGCACCAGGGCGTTATACAGATGGGCGTCGGTGGCCTCACGGGGCTGGACCGAGAACTGCTGCAGCAGCTTCTTCTCCAGATCCGCCTTGAGCACCGCGCGCTGATTCGGCACAGTCGATTTCTTGGCAGTGTTTTCCTTTGCCATTTAGGATTTCCCCTCTCAGTAAAATGTGCACTTTGGCACCTTATTCATTAGTATATACCAGTCTGTCAAAAAATGCAATATCTTAATGAAAATAACTAAAACATTGTAGATTTGCCGCTATTATTGACCGATGAATTGTACAATATGCACAATTATTTGTCCTTTTTTCGCCCTAACAAGTCGTTCAGCAAGCGCCAAGTGTTCAATGGATGAGACAGATGGCGTTATGGTGGTTGCGGATGGTGACCGCGTCGGTGCCGCCGCACCACTCGCCGTCCAACGTCCACTCCATCTCCGGCGGCGCCGTCACCGCAAACTCGCGGGCGCTGAGGAAGGTCAGGTTGGGGGCGTCATACCGCTGTTCCACCAGCGACAGGATGCACTCGTTCAGCTCGGCGGCGGTACGGGGCATCCGCACCAGCAGCAATTCCAGCCGACCGTCGTTGAGGTCCACGACCTCCTTGTTCAGCTTCAGCACGCCGCCCAGAGCGGTGGAATTGCTCACCGCGCCGAACAGGTAGTCCCCCTCCACCGTCTGCCCGTCCACCTCAAAGGACAGGTGCCACGGATGGATGGCGGCCAGATCCCGCATACCCTCCAGCAGGTACGCCAGATGCCCCAGCGCGTTCTTGACGTTCTGTGGGGTGGCGTAGGAGGCGCGGGTGAAGATGCCGAAGGAGGCCACATAGGAGAACGGGCGGTCACCGAACAACCCCACGTCGTAAGTGCGGACGGTGCCGTTCAATATGGCGTCGGTGGCGGCGGGAATGGACTTTTTCAATCCGATGGCGGAGGCGAAATCGTTGGTGCTGCCGCAGGGGATATAGCCGATGGGGGTGGTGTGCCCCGCCTGCAGCAGTCCGGTCATCACCTCGGTGAAGGTGCCGTCACCGCCCAATACCACCACCAGCTCCGCCTGTCCGCCCCACTGCGCCGCCAGACGGGTGGCATCGCCGGAGCCCTGGGTGACGTACACCATAGGGTCGTAGCCTGCGTGGCAGAACTTGCCCACCACGTCCGCCAGATGCTTTTTGCCGGTCATTTTACCCGAAACGGGATTGAGTATCAAGAGCAGTCGCTTGCCCACGAATACCCCTTCCTTTCATTGTAAATAGTATAACCTATTATAAGGCAATCTTGTCAAACTCTCAATAGTTTGACAAAAAATTCATAAAAATATAAAAAAACAGTGCCCACCCAAACGGGTGAGCACTGTAGGGTAGAGCGACAAATCCGAACTCCGTTTTAGGAAGATGGATTTCCGCTCTATCTTCGTTAAAATACTCGCAAATGCATACAGCATTTGCTGTGTTTTGTGCCTTGATAGAACAAAAATCCTTTCTTCCTAAAATCTGCGACCTGAAAGCGAGCAGATTTTGAGTGGTTTTTATTCTATTGGGGCGATGAAAGGCTGTATGCCTTTCGAGAACAAATAGGGTGAAAAGCACCAAAATCCGCCGCTTTAAGGCGGGTTCGGATTTGTTGCTCTACCCTAAGAAATCAATTTATTCGCCCCGATGCTTTTTCAGCAGCTGCTGGATCTTATCGTGGGAGTCGATCAGCTGGCTGATGGAGATGTTGTGATTCAGCGCGGCGATGTAGTAGGCCACGTACTTGGAGCAGTCCACCTCGTGGAACCACTCGCGCTGCATCAGCTCGGGGGTGCGATAGGTCAGGTTGGTGCCGAACACGCCGTCGATGATGCCGTCGGCATAAGCCTTGTCAAACTTCTCAAGACCGGCGGTGAAGATGGCGTAGGTGGCGTAGGCGAAGATGCGCTTCGCCTTGCGCTGCTTGAGCTCATAGGCGATGTCCAGCATCGACTCACCGGAGGCGATGATATCGTCGGCGATGAACACGTCCTTACCCTCCACCGAGGTGCCCAGATACTCGTGAGCCACGATGGGGTTGCGTCCGTTGACCACGCGGGAGTAGTCGCGGCGCTTGTAGAACATACCCATCTCCACCTCCATATTGGCCGCATAGTACATATTGCGGTTCAGGGCGCCCTCGTCGGGGCTGATGACCATCAGGTGATCGCGGTCCACCTGCAGGTCGGGGATGTGTTTAAACATCGATTTCATCACCTGATAAGAGGGCATCAGGTTGTCAAAACCCATCATGGGGACGGCGTTGCACACGCGGGGATCGTGAGCGTCAAAGGTGACGATGTTGTCCACGCCCATGGCCTGCAATTCCTGCAGCGCCACGGCGCAGTCCAGACTCTCGCGGTAGCTGCGGCGGTGCTGACGGCCGCCGTAGAGGTTGGGCATAATCACGTTGATGCGGTGCGCCTTACCGCTGGTGGCCTGGATGATGCGGCGCAGGTCCTGATAATGGTCGTCGGGGGACATAGCATTTTCAAAGCCGTACATCTGATACTTGCAGCTGTAGTTGCCCACATCCACCAGAATGTACAGGTCGGTGCCGCGGATGGAGGACTTGATCAGTCCCTTACCGTCACCGGAGGAGAAGCGGGGGCAGTCCACGGCAATGGAGAAATCCTCCACATCCTTGCCGCAACGATGCGCCCACCGCAGCAGGTGGCCCTGAATCTTATCACCCAGGTCCTGTGCGCCGTTCATCGAGATGATGCGCAGCGGTGCTACGTTGGCCTCCAAGTTAAAGACGTTTTCGCTGGTGATTTTTTCCATTTTGCTATCCCCTCTCCCATTATTTACGGACGCTCGTCCGCTTTTTTGTTAATTATATCACAATTATTTGCATAATGCTATAGCATAACGGCATTTTTGCGACAAAATTTTTCCCAATTTTCACGCCGTCAACTGGAAAGGTTGCACAAGGACGGAATAATTCTTGCCCTGTAAGGAAATCTGTGGTAGAATGGGTGAAACGAAAGGAGGTGTTCGCCGTGGAGCTGCACGAAATATTGGAAGATCAGCCGGAACGGGTGCTGCTGGTGTCGGTGGACACCGGCGAATTCGACTGTGAGGTATCCCTCAAGGAACTGGCCGAGCTGGTAGATACCGCCGGCGGCGTGGTGGTGGGCACCGCCACCCAAAAGAAAGACTCCCCCGACAAGGCCACCTGCCTGGGCAGCGGTCGTGCCGAGGAGATCGCTCTGCAATGCCGCGCCGAGGATATCGATCTGGTGGTGATGGACCGGGAACTGTCCCCCACCCAGCTGCGCAACTTAGAGGAGATATTCCCCTGCCGTCTCATCGACCGTACCATGCTGATCCTGGACATCTTCGCGGGGCGCGCCCGCTCCGCCGAGGGTCGTATGCAGGTGGAGCTGGCACAGCTGCAGTATATGCTCCCCCGCCTCACCGGTCAGGGTGCGGCGCTGTCCCGTCAGGGCGGCGGCATCGGCACCCGCGGTCCGGGTGAAACCAAGCTGGAGAGCGATAAGCGGCACATCCGTCGCCGCATAGGCGCCATCAAAGAATCGCTGGAAAAGGTGGAGAGCCAGCGCAAGCTCCGTCGAGAGCGCCGCCGCAAGGACGGCATCCCCACCGTGGCGCTGGTGGGCTACACCAACGCGGGCAAATCCACCCTATTGAACCATCTCACCGATGCCGGTGTGCTGGCCGAGGACAAACTCTTTGCCACTCTGGACCCCACCGCCCGCGCTCTGCGTCTGCCGGACGGCAGAGAGGTGATGCTGGTGGACACCGTCGGCTTCGTCCGTCGGCTGCCCCACCAGCTGGTGCGCGCCTTCCACTCCACCCTGGAGGAGGCGGTGGAGGCGGATGTCATCCTCAACATCTGCGACGCCTCCAGCCCCCACGCCGCCGAGCATCTGCAGGTCACCGGTGACCTGCTGGCGGAATTGGGCTGCGGGGACACCCCCGTCCTGCAGGTGATGAATAAGTGCGATCTGGCGCCCCATCTGGGCGACAGTCCCCGCTTTATCCCCATCAGCGCCCTGAACGGCACCGGCATCGACGCCCTTCTGACCGCGGTGGCGGATGCACTGCCCCCTGACCGCAAAAAGGTGAAGCTGCTGCTCCCCTTCTCCAAAGGGGCGCTGGCGGAACAATGCCGCCGCGACGGTCAGGTGGAACACGAGGAATACGTGCCCGAGGGTCTGTCTATGACCGTCACCCTGGGCGCCCGCCTGTTAGCGGAGACCGAAGAATACGTTGTGGAATGAGAAAACGCCTATGGCAGAGATGCCATAGGCGTTTTTCGATTACTCGTTGACGCAGGAACGGACGTAGAAGGTCTTATTCTCCTTATCGCGAGTCAGCGTATAGGTCTGGAAGAAGGTGGCGTCCTCCTCGGTGGGGGGCACCTCGTTGCCGTACTCATCCAGCTGAACGTCCGCATTCTTCACAAAGCCCACACGGACGGTATAGGCGCTGAAGGTGCGATCCAGCGAGACCATAAAGGCGCGATAACCCGTATTGGGGATCTCGAAGGGGACGTAATAGCAGCCGTCCGCCTCGCTGTATTCCACCGAGCCCTCGGTGGAGCGGTGGGTCAGCTTGGCCTTGGGCCCGAACAGGATCTCATAGGAGGTCTCCACCTCCTCCACAGGCACGGCAATACGGCCGTTATCATCCACGGCGTACAGGCAGGACTCATCCCCCTCGCGGAGCATACGGATCTGCTCGTTCTGCATCACGCGGAACGCCGCCGCATTGAGGAAGGCGTCCTGCTCCTCGGTGGCCGCATTATCAAAGGGCTCGGGGGTATAGTACATCAACGGCTCCAGATAATAATAGAACTGGTCGTGCATATCCGACACGTCCATAGCGTTGCGGATGCCGGAAATACCCAGCCACACGATGGCCACCACGCCCACCACCGCCAGCAGGGAGATGAAAAATCCCAACGGCGCCGCATAGGCGAACTTGCCCCGACGCTTGCCGTTCTTATTATAACGGCGGGTGACGGGACGGGCGGACGTATTATTAAGGGTAGAATCGGGTTTGTTAGCCATAAACGATCCTCCAGTTGAAATCAATATATGGGTATTATAACACAGTTTTTGTGATTAAACAAGACCCAAAAATCAGGAAGCACGATTTGCGCATTTCTTGACAATCCCTCCACCGCCGTTCGGCGGTCTCCCTTCGCTCGCCGCGAGACGGCCCCCCTTTTGTCGGCTACGCCGACATTTTCCCCCGCTATCGGGGGAAATCGACCTTTAGCAAGGAGGGCTTGATTCTATTCCCCTTGGATGGTATCGCAGGAGCGAGGATATTCGCCTGCGGCGAAATCCGTCGAGCGTGGGCGCTCGTAGGGCGTCTAGACCGTCAGCGCGGTGGCGCCCACCTGAAATACGGCCTTCGCCGTATTTCCCAATCTTCTACCGATACATCCGACACTGCCGCAAAACTCGCGAGGTAAAAACTGACCGGACATCGCTGTCCGGTCGGTTTTTTATTTATTCGTTCACCGGCTCGCCGTTGACCATCACCTGTGCGGGGGTCTCGGCGGGGATTTCCGCAGGAGCCGCAGGGGCGGCGGGCACCTCGGCAGCAGCCTCGGCAGGCACCTGGTACACGGGGGCGGGCACATCGTCAGCAGCGGGCATCTCGGCGGGCTCCACCGCCAGCTCGGGATTCTTCTTCATCTTCACCAGCGCAGAGGTACCGGTGATGAGATAGAACAGCACCCAGCCGTGGATGGCCACGTCGATGATCATAGAGGTGTCCTCCAGCAGCATACCCAGAGCAGCCAGGGTATCCAGCGAGAACAGTACCAGCGCCACGATCATCCAGCCGCGGTGCTTTTTAGACAGCGCCCAACACAGCAGGTACACGCCCGCACCCAGGAACGCCAACACCGCACACACAGTCAGAGCTACACTACTCTCAAAAGCATATCCAAGCGCCAAAATGAACTGGGGCACGGTGGCGGAGAACAGGAAATACATATCGGCGTTCACCAAAGAGAGCACCAGATTCACGGCGGTGAACAGCACCACCAGCAGCAGGTTGGCGCGGGCGGTATTGTAGACGGTCAGCGGGGTCTTGACAGGTTTCTGTTGATGATTCATAGGATTATTCCTCCTAAAATAAATTATTCAGCGGTCTCCTCGACCATTTCCTCGGCGCCCTCGTCGGCGTTTTCGGTCTCCTCGGCGTGGGCGTTGACCTCGTTCTCATCGTGCTCGGCAGAGGCGATGGACACGATGGCGGTTCCCTCCGGCACCCGCATCACGCGGACGCCCTTGGAGGTACGGCTGCACAGACGGATCTCGTTCATGGCCATACGGATGATGATACCGCCGCTGGAGATCAGAATCAGATCGTCCTCCTCGGGGTTGACGGTCATAATGCCCACCACCGCGCCGTATCTCTCGGTGTGGTAGTTGGTCAGACCCTTACCGCCGCGGGACTGGGTGCGATAGTGGTCGAAGCGGCTCAGTCGACCGAAGCCGGTCTCGGTGACGGTGAGCAGCAGACGGTCGTCGTCCACCAGCTCCATACCCACCACCGCGTCGTCCTCAGCCAGATTCAGCGCCTTTACGCCGCGGGCGGTACGTCCGATGGCGCGGGCGTCATTCTCGTCAAAGCGGATGGCCATACCCTTCTTGGTGGCCACCAGCAGCTGACCGCTGCCATCGGTGGTCAGCACGCGGCACAATTCGTCACCCTCATCCAGATTGATGGCGATCAGACCGCTCTTACGCACGTTGGTATAGGCGTCCAGACGGGTACGCTTGATGATACCCTGCTTGGTGATCATACACAGATACTGACCCTCGGTCTGATCCTCCATACGGATCATAGCGGAGATCTTCTCCTCCGGCAGCAGGGGCAGCAGGTTGACGATGTTCATACCCTTGGACTGGCGGCTGCCCTCCGGCACCTCAAAGCACTTGAGCCGATACACGCGACCCAGACTGGTGAAGAACATCACGTAATCGTGGCTGGAGCAGACGAACATCTGCTTGGTCACGTCCTCGTCGCGGGTGGTCATACCGGTGATACCGCGACCGCCGCGGCGCTGGGCGGAATACACGTCCACCGCCTGGCGCTTGATATAGCCCATATTGGTCAGGGTCAGCACGCACTGCTCCTCGGGGATCAGATCCTCGATGTCCACCTCGCCGGACACGATGGAGATCTCGGTGCGGCGCTCGTCGCCGTACTTATCCCGCATCTTCATACACTCGTCCTTCACGATGGCCTTGACCTTATTCTCGTCCGCCAGAATACCCTCGTACTCGGCGATCTTCATCAGCAGAGAGCCCAGCTCATCCTCGATCTTCTGGCGTTCCAGACCGGACAGCTGACCCAACTGCATCTTCACGATGGCGTCCGCCTGCACGTCGTCAAAGGAGAAGCGCTCCATCAGGCGCTCCTTGGCGGTATTCTTATCCTTGGACGCGCGGATGAGGGCGATAACCTCGTCGATAAAGTCGCTGGCGGTCTTCAGCGCCTCAAAAATGTGGGCGCGGTCGCGTGCCTTCTTCAGGTCGAAGACGGTGCGGCGGGTGATGACCTCCATCTGGAACTTGATATACTGCTCCAGCATCTCCTTGAGGCTCAGCACGCGGGGCACGCCGTCCACCAGCGCCAGCATAATGGCGCCGAAGGTCACCTGCATCTGGGTATAGGCGTACAGCTGGTTGAGCACCACCTGGGGCACGGCGTCGCGCTTGAGCTCGATGACCACGCGCATACCCTCCATAGAGGAGTGGTCCACCACGTCGGCGATGCCCTCGATGCGCTTTTCGTCCGCCAGCTCGATGATGGAGGACACCAGATTCTTCTTATTCACCATATAGGGGATCTCGGAGATGACAATGCGGTTGCGATTGCCCTCCTCCTCGATCTCGGCGCGGGCGCGCACGGTCATACGACCGCGACCGGTGGCATAGGCGGCACGGATGCCGCTGCGACCCATGATCACGCCGCCGGTGGGGAAATCGGGACCCTTGATGTACTCCATCAGGTCCGCCAGCTCCGCCTCGGGGTTGTCGATGAGCATACAGATGCCGTCAACAACCTCGCACAGGTTGTGGGGCGGGATGTTGGTGGCCATACCTACGGCAATACCGGAGGAGCCGTTCACCAACAGGTTGGGGAATCGGCTGGGCAGCACCACAGGCTCCTTGGTGGTGTCGTCAAAGTTGGGGACATAATCCACCGTATCCTTTTCGATGTCCGCCAGCATATCCAGCGACATCTTGCTCATTCTGGCCTCGGTATAACGATAGGCGGCGGCGGGGTCGCCATCCACCGAACCGAAGTTACCGTGACCGTCGATGAGGGGATACCGCAGGGAGAAATCCTGCGCCATACGCACCAAGGCGTCATAGACGGAGGCATCACCGTGGGGGTGATAGTGACCCAGCACGTCACCGACGGTGGTGGCGCACTTACGGTGGGCCTTATCAGGGGTGAAGCCGTCCTCGTGCATGGTGTACAGGATGCGACGGTGCACCGGCTTCAGTCCGTCGCGCACGTCCGGCAGGGCGCGGGCAACCAGCACGGAAACGGAATACTCCAGAAACCGCTTGCGCATCTCCTTATCCAGATCAACTTCTATCAGTTTTGACATGGGGGTGTTTTGCTCCTCCATTACATTCACCTGACCTTTCAGAAAGTCTTTCTTCACAAAATCATCCTTGGCTCCCTCTTGAGGGAGGCTATATTCTGTCCCGCGTTGGGAAATAAAATTTACTAATTGTATATTTTATAATAAATTATACTATCTGTTCGCTATTTTAGGGGTAAAATGCGGGTTTTTACTTACCGCGGCATCGGTTGACGATCTCCTCAAAGGCGGCGATGTCCTCGATCGCCCGTTTGGGAATGGTCAGCGTGCCCCGCTTATTGTGGACGATCTCCACGAAATCGCCCTTATCGTACACGTGATCCACGTCGCACCACAGCACGTAATTCTCCTGGGTCTTCTGCCCTTTAATGCGCATAGCCAGGGTGTCAAACCGCACCTGCATGGTCAGGTCGTGGGCGGTGAGCGACTCGCTCTGCCGCTTACTGCGCACCAGCGGTATCACCAGATTAAAGGCGGTCATCACCGCAAAGGCCAGCAGGAAGTAACCGCCGAAGCCCAACAGGCTCTCCTGTGTAAGCTCGGCGCCGTTCCACCCCAGCATAACGGCCAGCACGGCGGCATAGGTCACCGTCAGGGGCGCCATCTGCCAATAGTGGCTGACGATCACACCCCGCAGGATGGTGGTGTACTCCTCCACGGTGTAGGTAAAGGTGCTCACCCACAATTCCTGCGGCGGCTCAACCGGCGGCAGAGCGGTGACCACACGACCCTGCACCGCCACACGGGCGATAAACCTTCGGTTGTTCACCGGCAGGCGGTCGGCGGCACTACGCACCGCGGCGGCCATCTCATCGTTCAGACAGCGGGCGGGCAGCACCAGCGCGGGGCTGGTAGCGTTGACAAACACCATCATCTCGCTGTTCTCAATAAACAGCGTCCGCTCGTCCAAGGGAATATGGGCGGTGGCGGAGGGTCCCACCTTCTCCAAATAGTCGGGGGTAATGATCAGCTGTCCGGTAAAGGACATACCCGCGGACACGTTGCGGTCGTACTGGGCGGCGGCTGTCTTTTTGATCTTGTGGGGCATATACAGCCACACGTAGAACATAGGCAGCAGCACCAGCACCGCCGCCGCCAGCAGCACCGGGTCGGGGTAGCCGGTGAAATCCGCCAGGTGCCACTCCTCCAGGGCGATGGCCAGCGACATCACACAGCACAGCAGGGGCAGAATGATCATCACCACCCGCGTGCGCAGCGGTCCGCTGACCCGCGCGTGCAGCATCCGAAAGGCCACGTATTCCTCGCGGGTCAGATCTACGTACCAATCATCACGGATAGGCTCCGTAGGGGGCGTCGTACTCGACGCTCCGTTTTCAAACAACTCTCTATTATCCATATCAAATATCCAGATTTTCTACGTACTGGGCGTTCTTCTCAATAAAGTCGCGGCGGGGCTCCACCTTATCACCCATCAGGATGGAGAAGGTTTCGTCCGCCTGCTGGGCATCCTCCAGATGCACCTTCAGCATGGTGCGGGTGGCGGGGTCCATGGTGGTCTCAAACAGCTGCTCGGGGTCCATCTCAACGAGACCCTTATACCGCTGGATGTCGGCGTTGCCGCCCAACTCCTCGATGTAGCGGTCCCGCTCCTCGTCCGAGAAGGCGTAGAAGGTCTTTTTCGCCTTAGACACGCGGTACAGAGGGGGTTGAGCAATGTACACGTGACCGCCGTCGATCAGCGGACGCATATAGCGGAAGAAGAAGGTCAGCAGCAGAGTGCAGATGTGGGAACCGTCCACGTCCGCATCCGCCATAATGATGACCTTGCCGTAGCGCAGCTTGGAAATATCAAAATCCTGACCGATGCCGCAGCCCAGCGCCGCCACGACAGGCACCAATTTCTCATTGGTGTACACCTTATCCATGCGGGCCTTCTCCACGTTCAGCATCTTGCCCCACAGGGACAGGATGGCCTGATAGTTGCGGTCGCGTCCCTGCTTGGCAGAGCCGCCGGCGGAGTCACCCTCGACGATGTAGATCTCGGTGCGCTCGGGGTCGCGCCAGATGCAGTCCGCCAGCTTGTCGGGCATACGGAAGGAGGACAGTTTTTTGCTGTTGCGGGCGTTGTCGCGGGCCTTCTGCGCCGCCTCGCGCACCTTGGCGGAGTTGATGGATTTTTCCAGAATGGTCTTGGCCACCTGTGGATTCTCGTCCAGATAGGCGGTCAGCTTATCGGTCAGCAGCTGGTTGACCAGCGTGCCGATGGCGGTGTTACCCAATTTCGCCTTGGTCTGGCTCTCGAACTGAGCGTCCTCCAGTTTGACCGACACCACCGCCATAATGCCCTCGCGGACGTCGTCGCCCTTGAGGCGGAATTTCTCGTCCTTGAACATCTTATACCGCACCGCATAGTCGTTAAAGATACGGGTGATGGCGGTCTTAAAGGCTACCTCGTGGGTACCGCCGTCCACGGTGTTCATATTGTTGGCGAAGGACACGATGTTCTCGTTATAGCTGTCGTTATACTGGAACGCCACCTCGGCGGTGGAGCCGCCGCTGGTGAGGGTCAGATGAATGACGTTGTCGTGCAGGGGGGTATAGCCGCGGGTCTTATTGAGAAACTCCACAAAGGAGGAGATACCGCCCTCGTAGCAGTAGTTCTCGCTGCGGACGTTGTCGCCGTCACGCAGGTCGGTGAAGGTGATGGACAGACCCGCATTCAGGAACGCCTGCTCCCGCAGACGCTTCTGCAGGGTGTCAAAATCGTACTCGGTGGTCTCGGTGAAGATGGTGGGATCCGCCTTAAACCGCACGGTGGTGCCGGTCTGGTCGGTGTCGCCGATGATCTTCAGGTCGGTGACCGTCTTACCCTGCTCAAAGCGCTGGTGGTGGATATGACCCTCACGGCTGACCTCTACCTCCAACCATTCGGACAGGGCGTTAACCACGGATGAGCCCACGCCGTGCAGACCGCCGGCCACCTTGTAGCCGCCGCCGCCGAACTTACCGCCGGCGTGCAGGACGGTCAGCACCACCGTGACGGCGGGCATACCCTGCTTTTCATTGATACCCACGGGGATACCGCGACCGTTGTCGCGGACCTCGATGATGTCGCCGGGCAGGATGCTGACCTCGATGTGGTCGCAGTAGCCCGCCAGCGCCTCGTCAATGGAGTTATCCACGATCTCGTACACCAGATGGTGCAGACCGCGGGGACCGGTGGAGCCGATATACATACCGGGGCGCTTACGCACCGCCTCCAGGCCCTCCAGCACCTGGATGTCGCTTTCGTTATAGGATACTTCCTCCTCTACCTGAGGATTCATTTCCAATTCGTTTACCATAGTTGTTGTCCTCCTATGTGTTATATACTCTCGTTGCGGCTGCGCTTTTTCAGCGTGGCCGGCGCTATCTGCGATACGTAAACCCTATCCGCATGCCGCCGATTTCTCGGAGCACACACCGTAAAGGAACGGGGCAGGTCATAGCTGACGTAGGTCAGGCGCCCCTCCCTCTCCGCGCGGTTGAGAAATTCGCGGGTGTGGGGGGATATGGTGGTGTTGTCCATATCGAATACGCCCACGATGTCCTGTCGGCGCACCACCACCTCTTGTCCTAAATGTAGGTACATAATGTCTGTTCCTTTTAAAAAATTTATGTTTCGTTGGAAATTTACGTTTCGTTGGATGGAATTTTTGCCCCCTTGCCTAAAGAGAGGATGTCACCGTTAGGTGACGGGGGGGATATTATGCCGCTTTGCGGCATATCGTCCTGCGGACGATGAATCCCTCCGACCTCGCCGCATTCAGCGTTGCTGAACGGCGTCTCGGCCACCTCCCTTTAGGCAAGGGAGGCAACATTCTATCCAACGTATAATAGAATCCGTAGGGGCGGGCATCGCCCGTCCGGACGACCAATGGTCATCCCTACGATGTCAAATCAACGTGGGATAGGATCCGTAGGGGACGGGTTTCCCGTCCCGCGAGAAAACCGCCCACTCGATTATAATACTATCTGTAATATCTTATTCAGATATTACACCCTGTTTAATCGAAAACACCTTGGCGGCGGAGTTTTTCAGCGCCGTGGAGGGCTCACAGCAGGTGATGAACACCTGCCAGCCGTCGATGTGGTTGAGGATATAGTCCTGGCGGGAGGTATCCAGCTCGCTCATCACGTCGTCCAGAAACGCCACCGGCGGTTCGTCGGTGACCTCCTGCAGCAGGGACGCCTCCGCCAGCTTCAGTGCCAGCACCGCCGAGCGCTGCTGTCCCTGAGAGCCGTAGGTGCGCACCGGCAGACCGTCGATCTCGATGGACATATCCTCACGATGGGCGCCCACGGTGGTAAAACCGGCGCCCATATCCGCCCGACGGGACTGCCGCAGCATCTCTAGCCAGCGGTGAGCCACGTCCGCAGGGGTACCCCCCTCCACCGCGGCGGGGGAATCCCACCGCAGAGACAGCTGCTCGCGGTCGCCGGACAGACCGGCGTACACCGCCGCCGCTAAGGGCTGCAGCCGACGGATATACTGCTCACGGGCGCGGGTGATCCGTGCGCCCGCCACCGCCAGGGTGTTGTCCCACAGATCCAGCATCTCCTCCACCCCGCTCATCGGGACGGACTGCTCCCGCGCCTGCCGCAATAGGGCGTTGCGCTGGGTCAGCGTCTTGTGAAAGTCGGTGAGGGTGGCGATATAGCCCGGCTTCAGCTGGCAATAGGCCGCATCCACAAACCGACGCCGTCCCTCGGGTCCGTCCTTAATCAGCGATAAGTGGGCAGGGGAAAACACCACGCCGCAGAACACCCCCGCCAGCTTATTGGCGGAGGGCAGCGTAATGCCGTTGAGGGTCACCTGCCGCCGCTGGCGGATGGTGATGGATGCCTCCTGGTCCCGTCCACCGGCGGTGAAGGTCAGACCAAGCCGCGCCCCATCTCTGCCAAAGCCCACCATCTCGCTGTCCTTGGCGCCGCGGAAGCTCCGCGCACCGGTAAACAGCCAGCAGGCCTCCAGCAGGTTGGTTTTGCCCTGGGCGTTGTCGCCGTACAGAATATTAACACCCTCGCCGGGGGTCCACACGGCGGGATGCAGGTTACGAAACCCGTCTACGGTCAGCTCACGGACGATCAACCGTGATCTCCTCGCCTGTCTCGGGCACGGTGACGGTCTCGCCCCCGCGGAGCTTTTTGCCCCGCATGGTGCACACCTCACCGTCCAGCAGAACGCCGCCGCCCTGGATCAGCACCTTGGCCTGGCCGCCGGTCTGTACACAACCGGTCAGCTTCAGCAGGTCGTCCAGACGGATGTATTCGTCATTTAGTGTAAAATTCGTCGTATTCATTACAGTCTCACCGGCAGTACCAGGAACAGGAAGCTGTCGCCCTCTTTGGGCATCACCTTCATGGGCTTGTGGGCACCCTTGAGCTCCACGCGGACCTCATCCGACTCGCTGTTGCGCAGAGCGTCCAGCAGGAAGCGGCTGTTAAAGCCCATATCCTCCTCGTCGCCCACGATGTCGGCGGGGATGCAGTCGTTGGCGCTGCCCAGGGGGGTGGTGCAGGACACCGAAATGCTGCTGTTGCGGAATTCGCACACCAGCGGGGATTTCAGACGGTCGTTGACCACCAGAGAAACGCGGTCCACCGCGTCGATAAAGGCGCGGGTGTTCACCGTCACGGTGGTGGACATATCGTCAAAGATGATCTTGTCATAGGCCATAAACTCGCCGTCCAGCAGACGGGAGATCACCGCATAGCCGTCGATCTCGAAGATGATGTGGCGGCGACCCACGATCAGGGCGCAGGGCTTATCCTCGTCGGACAGCAGCTTGAGCACCTCCTGCAGGGTCTTGCCGGGCACCACGAAGGACAATTCCTCCTCGGTGGTCAGCTGCTCGGTGCGCATAGCCAGACGATAGCCGTCCAGGCTCACCAGACGCAAGCTGTTGTTGTTCATCTCGAACTTGGTGCCGGTGTAGATGGGGCGGGGGTCGTTGGGGGCGGCCACCGCAAAGATGGTCTGGCGCACCATGCTCTTGAGCAGGGGCTGGGGCAGGGTCACCGAGATGCCGTCCTCGATGTTGGGGATGTCGGGATAATCGCCGGCGGACATACCCATAATGGAGAATTCGGTCACGTCGTTGCGGATGATGGTATTGTACTTATTATCGGTGACGATGGAGATCTGGTCGCCGGGCATCTTACGGACGATGTCGCCGAACATACGGGCAGACAGCACGATCTCGCCGGGCTCCTTGACGGTGGCGTCGATGGAGGTGGTGATACCCAACTCCATATCAAAGCCTGCCAGGAACAGGTTACCGCCCTGGGCGCGCACCAGCACACCCTCTAGCGCAGGGAGAGACGCCTTGGCGGACACCGCCCGCTGGACGTTGCTCACCGCTTCGATAAGTTCCACTTTACTGCATACAATGTTCATAATCAAACCACCTTTTATCAGATAATCTATCACATATACATATATATTTTTTAGTAGTAGTAGTAGGGGCTGTGAGTTTGTGGAAAACTGTGGCAGACCCCAAAATCAGTGGGTTTCGACGGGATAAAATTTCCACACCCCGCGGGGTAAGATTTGGGGATGTGTGAAAGGGGTTTTCGGTCTTCCACCGGAGTGTGAAAATCGGTGAGTGGAAGGTGAAAAAGTTGTGAAAAAATTCCAGCCTTTTTTCTCCCAAACCCCATTATAAATAAGGTATAATAATAAAAGAGAGGGGTTATCCGGAAATATCCCGGATAACCAAAGCCCCTTTATTTAGTTCTCGCTAATGTTTTTGATGATGTCGTTGACCATATTGCGGAAGGCGGCGTCCTTGCTCATCTGGCTCTCCACCTTTTGGATGGCGTAGACGATGGTGGTGTGGTCGCGCCCGCCGAATTCCTCGCCGATGGACTTCATCGGCAGGTTGGTGATGTTGCGCACCACGTAGGCCGCCATCTGCCGCGCCCGACTGATGGGGGCGGACTGCTTGTTGGAGCGGATGTCCTCGGGGTTGACGTTCATGGTGCGCGCCACCTCGGTGATGATGCGCTCCACGGTGATGGGCACCGGCTGGTTGTCGTTGCGGATGTCGCGGATGGCGTTCTGCGCCGCCACGATGCCGGGCATCTCGTTACCCAGCAGGTACTGGGCCTTCATCCGCTTGACCACGCCCTCCAGCTGACGGACGTTGCTCTTGAGCTGGTTGGCGATGTAGATGGTCACGTCGTCCTGCACCGGCAGATCCAGCATCCGCGCCTTACGGCGGATGATGGCCACACGGGTCTCCAGATCCGGCGGCTGAATGTCCGCCATCAGACCCATCACGAACCGCTGCTGCAGGCGCTCCTCCAGCGTGGCGATCTCGCGGGGAGGACGGTCGCTGGTCAGCACGATCTGCTTGCCGTTGGAGTGCAGGTGGTCGAAGGTGTGGAAAAACTCCTCCTGAATGGCCTGCTTACCGCCGATGAACTGGATGTCGTCCACCAGCAGCACGTCCACCTGACGGTATTTGGCGCGGAATTCGGGGGTGGTACCGTCGTGGATGGCCTCGATGAGCTCGTTGGTCATGGTCTCGCCCTTGGTGTACAAGATCCGCGCCCGGGGATTCTTTTTCTGAATCTCCTTGCAGATGGCGCACAGCAGGTGGGTCTTGCCCAGACCGGAGCCGCCGTAGATGAACAGCGGGTTGTACAGCACGGCGGGCTTATCCGCCACCGCCTGGGAGGCGGCGTGGGCGCACTTATTGGAGGAGCCCACCACGAAGTTTTCAAAGGTGTAGTCCTCGTCCGCCAGCTGGGTGGGGAATCCGTTGCCCTGGATCGGCATGGCGGCGGTGGCGCCGGTATCGGCCACGGCCTCCAGCGACAGGATGCGCAGACCCAGCGGGATGCCCAGCGCCTCACGCAGGGCGTCCAGCAGCTTTTCGCTGTACATCTCCAGGATGGTGTTTTTCAGCCAGTCATTCTTGACCGTCACCACCATTTCGCCGTCCTCAATGCTCTTGGGTTCCATGCATTTGATATAGACGTCGTAGGCAATATCGCTGGTGTTGGCGCGGACGATTTCCAGTACGCGCTCCCATATTTGATTGATACTGTCCATATTGTTTTCGCTCCTGACGTATGTAAAAAATAGCGGTGGAAATGTGCAAAAGGACACACTTCCCTATATAGAAATATTGTAACATAAGAGTTTATTTTTTTCAATGTTTTTTGCCCTAATTTAGCAAAAAAATTATAAAAATGCCCTGTGGGGTATCCGCGGTGGTCAAAAACGCCGTTTTAGGGGCATTTTAGGGGCAAAAAACCCCATAAAAACGGGTGGATAGGGGTGCCAAAACTTGACACCCCCGCCACACACCCCTCTCAGACCCCGTTTTTGCCCCATTGCCGTCGGCGAGAATGGCCCCGCCGACGCGGTAACGAAATGGTGTGAAAGGGCATTGTTTACGGACGGCTTTTTACGGGACGGTTTTTACGGGACGATGTGGGTAGCGAAGCGACACGAGCGGCAATGAATGACAGTCCGGTGGACTGTCAGAACCGCGAGTGGACCGAGCCGCAGCGAGACGATCGTCCCCTACGTTCTCCAACCCAACTACGATAGAATCTGTAGGGGGGCATTCCATATGCCCCCGCTGAAAAACGCCACGGGCGGTCGAGGACGCCCGCCCCTACGAAACCACACCGATGTAGGATAGAATCAAGCCTCCCTTGTGTAAAGGGAGGGGGACCGCCGTAAGGCGGTGGAGGGATTGTCAATTACACGGGCGGATATGGAATCCGCCCCTACGATACCACCCCACCTCATATAAAATCCGTAGGGGCGGCAACCTGCCGCCCGCCATACCGACCAACGTAAAACAATTCCTCATTCCTCATTCCTCATTTCTCATTATCCGAACTATTTCCCTCAAAAAATAAACATTTTTTCAAAAAAACTTCCCCATCTTCCACCATCTTTTCCACAATATCTTGTGGTAGGATATGCCGCCTGTCCACAAGAGTGCAAAATCTCCCCGCAAAATCGGGGCTTGTCTGCAAAAAAAACTTGACTTTTCCGCTTATGTTCTATATAATATCACATTGTCAGGCTGTGGACGTGTGTACACACGGCACCACAGCACCACTCACCATCGAAAGGAGGGGCATGGAAATGTTCCGTACTTATCAGCCTAAGAAGCGTCATCGCAAGATGGAGCACGGTTTCCGCAAGAGAATGGCTACTGCCAATGGCCGCAAGGTTCTGGCTCGCAGAAGAGCGAAGGGCAGAGCTCGTTTGACTCACTAAAAAAGAGGCCACGGTACGGCGCCGCCGTCGTGGCTTTTTTTATTTGTCGGATGGCTCAATACATTCAAAAATCTTTGACCGCAAAAATGAATTTTGCGGCGTATTCGTCTGTATTTCACCATCCTTGCTGGAAAACACTGTACAGAAAAGAGGCGAACAACCGTGGCCACCTGGGAGACCCTATGTGAGAATAAGGACTTCCGCACCCTGTATTACCGGGGAGAATCCCGCGTACATGCGGGGCTGGTCACCTATGTCCGCCGCAACCGTCTGGGGCATCCCCGCGTGGGCATCACCACCGGTAAAAAGGTGGGGTGCGCCGTTCGGCGCAGCCGCGCCCGTCGGGTGATCCGCGAGGCCTTTCGTCCTCTGCTGCCGCAGGTGGGCGGCTACGACATCGTGTTCGTGGCCCGCACCCGCACCCCCGACCTTAAGAGCACCACCCTGACGCCGGTCATCCGCCGTCACCTTACCGAAATGGGGGTCATCACCGATGGCTGACCGCGGTAAATGGTATCTCCCCTCCACCTGGCTCATCGGCCTGGTGCGCTTTTACCAAAAGCACGTATCCCCCCACAAGACACCTTGCTGTCGCTTCACCCCCACCTGCTCTGCCTATGCGGTGGAGGCGTTGCAGCGGCACGGCGCCTTTTTCGGCACCGCGCTGGCGCTGTGGCGCATCCTGCGGTGCAATCCTCTCTGCGCCGGCGGCTACGACCCGGTGCCGGAGAAGCTGTTTGTTCGCAAGAACAAAAAACACTGACCTGTTGTCCCCCGCCGCACCACCACTACCACCTCCCGCGGCGATGGGATATCGGAATATATTAGGAGGTTATATTTATGCCTGGTTTGTTTAGCCTATTCGCAAAGCCCCTGGGTTGGGTGATGCATTGGATCTATCAGCTGGTGCCCAGCTACTTCCTGGCGCTGCTGATCTTTACCTTTGCCGTCCGCCTGGTGCTGTTCCCCCTGTCCATCAATAACCAGAAGAGTCAGATGGACCGCGCCCGTCTGGCGCCCCGTCTGGAGCGGATTCAGAAGAAGTACGCTCAGGACCGCCAGAAGATGGCGCAGAAGCAGCAGGAGCTGTACGAAAAAGAGGGGGTCAAGATGACCGGCGGTTGTCTGCCCATGATCCTGCAGATGCTGGTGCTGTTTTCGGTCATCGCGGTTATTTATAAGCCGCTGACCTACGTCCAGCGTGCTCCCGCCGAGCAGATCAACACCTGCATCTCGGTGGCCATCGAGCATATGGACCCCGAAAAGGATAAAAACGTCATCAAGCAGATGGAGAACGAGCAGTCCTACTACCGCGAGATCCACCTGCTGGGCGCCCTGGAGAAGGACGATATCCGCGACGATATGGTGACCGCTCTGGTGAAAAAGAACGAGATGAAGCCTGCCGACGCCGAAGCGCTGCTGGTGAACATCGAGAAGACCGGTAAGGAATTCTCCCTGTTCGGCATCTCTCTGCTGGAGACCCCCGACATCGCCAAGCCCCGCTGGGTGTGGATCATCGCCATCCTGTCCGGTGTCACCTCGTTCCTGGTGAGTATGCTGTCCATGCACTACAGCAAGATGACTATGTCCGAGGAGCAGAAGAAGATGGGTGGCTGCTCCACCAATATGATGATGTATATGATGCCGGTGATGTCGCTGGTCATCTCCTTTACCGTGCCCGCCGGTGTGGCGGTGTACTGGATCTTCTCCAACCTGCTGGCGATGGTGCAGACCGTGGTGCTCAACGCCATGTACAGCCCCGCCAAGGCACGCGCCCAGGCAGAGGCCGAGTATCAGGCCCGCCGCCAGAAAAAGCGCGAGGAGCGGGAGGCGCTGAAGGCCGCCCGTCTGGCCGAGCAGGCCGCCTGGCAGGAGGAGGAGAAGAAAGCCAAGGCCCGCGCCAAGGGCGATATTACTCAAAAGAAATCGGCTGCTGCCCCTGCCACTCCCGCAGAGCTGCCGGAAGAAAAAGTGGACGAGATTCCCAAGGAATCCGACAGCAACGAGGAGGAAGCATAATGAGCAAGGAAATTTTGAAAGAGGCCGCCACCATTGAGGAGGCCAAGGCACTGATCGCCGCCGAATTGGGTGTGTCCGAGGACGCCATCAACTTCACCGTGGTGCAGGAGCCTGAAAAGAAGATGCTGGGTCTGTTCGGCGGCACCACCGCCATCGTAAAGGGCTCTGTGGTCGCCGGCGGTAACGCCGCCGCCGCTGCCGAGGCGTATCTGCGCGGCGTGCTGGAGGCCATGGGCGTCACCGAGTACACCCTGGAGGTGTCCGAGCAGGACAACCACTGCAACATCACCCTGGACGGTGAGAATCTGGGCTTTATCATCGGTCGCCGCGGCGAGACGCTGGACGCCCTGCAGTATCTGACCGGTCTGGTGGCCAACCGCGCCGGCGGCTCCTATAACCGCGTGACCCTGGACATCGGCAACTACCGCGAGAAGCGGGAGCAGGCTCTGGTGGCTCTGGCCCGCCGTCTGGGCGGTCAGACCGCCCGCACCGGTCGCCGCAATTCTCTGGAGCCCATGAATCCCTATGAGCGCCGCATCATCCACACCACCGTGCAGGAGATGGAGGGCGTGATCTCTTGGTCGGTGGGCAGTGACCCCAACCGTCACGTGGTCATCGGTCCCTCCGACGACAACCCCAACAAGGACCGTGACAACGGTCGTGAGGAGCGCCGTGGTCGTGGTCGCGGTCGCGGACGTAACCGCGGCGAGCGCCGTGAGCGCCGGGACAGCGATTATCAGGTGACCGCCCCCGAGCGTCCCGTCCGCGAGTTCCAGTCCCGCAGCTTCTCGCTGCCGGTGGCGGAGGACGTGGCCCCCACCCGCACCAACTCCGAGAAAGAGGACAGCATGTCCCTGTACGGCAAGATCGAGTTTTAATTGACCCTGGCACACCCCGAGGAAATCCTCGGGGTGTTTTTTTGTTTCTATATCCAAATTAGGATAGGATTAAGCCCTGTGCAAGCCCCTCTCCGCGGCCATCTTGCCTCTCCCTCCGGGAGAGGTGTCGCCGTAGGCGACGGAGAGGGAGCCTCCCTTGTGTAAAGGGAGGGGGACCGCCGAACGGCGGTGGAGGGATTGTGAAGATGTTATAAAACTACGCCGTCTGATGACGGCTACAATCCCCCAGTCAAAACCTACGGTTTTGCCAGCCCCCTTTACACAAGGGGGCCTTTCCGAGCGGTCGTGCCGACTTTTCGTACGCAAGTGTCAGACCGTACCAGCGCCTTTAGGCGCCGCTAGTATCATAGGGCTTTGCCCGCATATGGAAAACTCCCGGCTAAGCCGGGGGATTTTTATTGCATCGGGGCAACCGATGTCTTTTCGGCACATTTAAGTGCGCACATTATTTTTTGCCACAACCGCAAAAAACTATTGACTTTAATTAGCACGCGTGCTAAAATAGGCAACAGAACTAGAAAAGGAATATTTTTCCGCATGGTATACTATTGTGATAGGAGGAGGTCACCACAATGATACGAGTGGATCGATCGGAGCTGACCAAAAACGAGATCATCCGTATGGCGGCGACTCGGTTTCTCAACGACGGCTATTCCAAGACGTCCATCCATGCTATGTGCAAGGATCTGAATATGAGCACCGGCAACCTAACCTTTCATTTCCCCACCAAGGAGCATCTGCTGGCCAAGCTGGTGGATATGCTGTGTGCTTTTCAGCAGCAGCTACTGGAGGAGGAAGCCGCGGAGGGGACCAGCTCTCTGATGACGCTGTGTTTGGAACTGCTGACCATTGCGGCGGCCTGCGAGCAGGACGAGATCGCTAAGGACTTTTTCCTTTCCTCATATCGCAGCGAGATGGCGATGGAGATCATACGCCAAAACGAGGTCGCCCGTGCCAAAGAGATGTTTCGGGAATACTGCTCCGATTGGCAGGACGACTGGTTTGTGGAGGCGGCGGCGCTGGTCTCCGGCATTGAATACGCCACTCTGATGACCACGTCAGACGCGGCACCGCTGGAGGTGCGTATCGGCGGTGCGTTGAGAACCATTATGGGCATCTACCGTGTGCCCACCGAGCTGCGGGAAGTGAAGATCAAAAAGGCGCTGACCATGGACTATCGGGCGTTAAGCCTACGGGTTTTAAAAGAATTCCGAGAATACGTGGACCGCACCACCGAGCAAGCGCTGTTGGATCTGATGGCGCGCAAATAATCATCCAATGTATTTCGTGAAGGGAGAAATCACCATGAAACATACAAAAAGAATTTTATCCGTTTTGCTGACCCTCTGTATGCTGTTGTCGGCGTTGCCGCTGACCGTGATCGCGGAGGATTGCGCCCATAATTACCCCTACGTCTGCTCCACCCTCTGCACCCTCTGCGGAGAGGTGCGTACCCCCGAGATGGAGCACGAGCAATATTTGTCCGATTGCGACGAGACCTGCGGCCTCTGCGGTGAAGTGCGTGAGACCACCGTACCCCACGAAAGCGATGGCCTTCCCTGTGTGGACAACGTTTGCAAGCACTGCTATGCGGCTGTTCCTGCCACTACGGGCCATACCGACGAGGACGGCGACTATTACTGTGATGCCTGCTGGACTTGGCTGGGGTGCGATCAAGGCGTTCACTCCCGTGACGGTCTGCCCTGTCAGGATACGGTGTGCTATTATTGCGGCATAGAGATGCCTGCCGAGGATCATGAGACCGGCTCCGCCCCCATTTGTGAAGACAACCAATGCATCTATTGCGGCATCTCTGTTCCTGCCACCGCCGATCACAATTATCAGTGCTATTATGAGCAAGAGCCCACTTGCGTAAACGATGGCATGCGGTATTATGAGTGCACCCAGTGCTACGATCGCTATACGGAAACGATCCCCACCACCGGCGAGCACAAGGACAGTGACGGCGACTACCAGTGCGATTGGTGCGTACTCTGGCTTGGCTGCGAGAGCGGTATTCATATTCGTATGCACACCGCCCTTTGTGTGGATAGCGCTTGCTCGGCGTGCGGAGTGGCGATGCCTGCCACCGAGGAGCACGTCAGCAACAACTATGCTTGCCGTGACGGCTGGTGCGCCAATGGTTGCAACACCGCGATGCCTGCCACCGCCGACCATACCTATGACGGCGACACCGACCCCAGCTGCAACGTCTGCGGTGACGAGCGCGAGATAGCGTGTGTCCACGAGTACGATAACGACTGCGACACCGTCTGTAACCTGTGCAGCGAGGTGCGCGAGCCTCTGGCTGCTCACACTCCGCGGTATCCTTGCTTAGACAGTGAGTGCCTGAACTGCGGAGAGACGGTGCCCGCCACCGAGCCCCACGAAAGCAACAACTTTGACTGCTGTGACGGCGTGTGCGTCAACGGCTGTCAGACCGAAATGCCTGCCATCACCGACCACACCTATGCTTACGGGTGCAGTACCAACTGCGCCATCTGCGGCGAGATGACCCGCCCCGAGGCGGAGTGTGTCAGCGACGGTGGTGTGGTCTACGACCAAAATAGTCAGCATCACGCCATCGCCTATTACTGCATTTATTGCAGAAGGTATCTGTCTGCCGTAGTGGAAGATCATACCGACGAGGACGGCGATAGTGCCTGCGACGTGTGCGGTGAGTCTGTGGCGTGGATGAATTGCACCCACCAGTACGATTACGCTTGCTCCACCGCCTGCCGTCTCTGCGGTGAGGTGACCCGCCCCGAGGCGGAGCACCTGCGCGACGACGGAACCATCTACGGTTGGGATGAAACCCAGCACTGGGTCTACTACTCCTGTCAGCATTGCGATCAGATAATCGATTCCTTCGTGGAAGAGCATGCCGATGAGGACGGCGACGGTGCCTGCGACGTGTGCGGCTATATACCCTGTGAGGAGCACGTCTACGACAGCAATTTTGACTCGTACTGCAACGTTTGCCAACTCTACCGCGACATCGACATTCCGCTGGACTGCCTGGGCGTCTCTATCTCTGAGGACGTGAACGGTCTGGCGATGCTCTTCTCGGCTAAGGTGGAGGGGATGGCCTTTGACGGCACCCGCATCATCTACGACAACGCCACCATCGGCGGCGAAAAGCTGATTAGTCTGGGCGTCGTGGTGAGCAACAACTACGACGAGGTGGGTTATGTGCCCACGTTGGAGGACGTGGACGGTGTCCGTGTGCTGGACGTCCCCGTGGTCTATGCCTACGATTACGACGAGGCCACCGGTACGCTAACCTTTGCCGTTCGTGTGATCAACATCCCCGATGAGTATAAGGATCGGACGCTGGTCTATTCGACGTATTTCATTTATGAGAACGACGCCGGCGAGCAGGAGATCTACTACCCCGGCGCCTGGGGCGATACCTACAATCGGGTTGCCGAAACCGTTCTGTAAGAGCGAAAAAGGCGTCGATAGACGCATATAATCCATGATCCAATCCGAGCCTGCGGCGTCTGTCGCAGGCTCGGTCTTTTGTACGCACAAGCCATTAAGAAAAACTGAATAGAGCAAAGCCTCCCTCTTTGAGGGAGGTGGATTTCGCCGTAGGCGAAAGACGGAGGGAGTTTACGTATCCAGTGCGATGCGGTCATAACTCCCTCAGCCTCGCCCCCGCTCGGCAGCTCCCTCGGAGAGGGAGCCTAATAAAAAACAATGCGACT
>JAZQKF010000019.1:0-9541 GCA_045542015.1 Acutalibacteraceae bacterium | reverse complement strand
CTCTTCCCCCTGCAGAACCTGAAGGGCAAGGACAAGCTGTCCAAAGAGGAGATGCTGGAGCGTGCCACCGAGGCCGCCCGTCTGGTGCAGATCGACGAATTGCTGGAGCGTAAGCCCAGCGAGCTGTCCGGCGGTCAGCAGCAGCGTGTTGGCATCGCCCGTGCGCTGGTAAAGGTGCCCAGAGTGCTGCTGCTGGACGAGCCCCTGTCCAACCTGGACGCCCGTCTGCGTCTGCAGACCCGCGAGGAGATCCGCCGCATCCAGAAAGAGACCGGCATCACCACCGTGTTCGTTACCCACGACCAGGAGGAGGCTATGTCCATCTCCGATATGATCGTGGTGATGAAGCTGGGCGTTGTCCAGCAGATCGGCGAGCCCCAGGAGGTGTACGATAACCCCGGCAACCTGTTCGTGGCCAAGTTCCTGGGCACTCCCCCCATCAACGTGTTTGAGGGTAAGGTGGAGAACGGCACCGTCTATCTGGGCGAGGATGCCGTGCTGAAGGTAAACGGCGTGGAGGATCAGGCCGTGTACGTGGGCATCCGTCCCGAAGGCTTCGAGCTGGATGCCGCGGGCGCTATGAACTGCGCTCTGAACAACGTGGAGGTTATGGGCCGTGACGTGAGCATCGTGTCCACCCACCCCGCCTCTCTGAACCCCACCGTCCGCTCCATCATCGACGCGGACAACAAGAGCGCCGTCACCGGCGACTCTGTCCGCTATTCGCTGAAGCCCCACAAGGTGTTCCTGTTCAACAAGGAAACCGAGGAACGTGTACCGTTCGAGGTGAAGTGATATGGTAGATAATAGACAACAATGGAAGGCGTGGCTGTATCTGTCGCCGGCTATCATCCTGTTGTTGGTGTTCACCGTATGGCCGATCATCAACACCGTGCTGATGGCATTCCAGAACGGCTACAACGCCAATATGGCGAAAATCGGCGTGGAGTTCCAGTTCGGCATCCAGAACTTCATCGACGTGGTGAGCTACGGTAGGTTTATGAACAACCTGTTCAACACCATGATCCTGTGTGTCGCCACCGTGCCCATCTCCACCATCCTGGCGCTGCTGATTGCGGTGGCGCTCAACTCCATCGGCCCCCTGCAGAAGACCCTGCAGACCATCTATTTCCTGCCCTACGTGAGCAACTTCATCGCCATCGGCATGGTGTTCGCTGCTATGTTCAACATCATCGGCCTGCGTAACGGTATGGCAGACACCTGGGGCATTGTCAACAACGTCATCCAGTGGTTCGGCGGCGAGCCCATCAACTGGATCAACGCCGGCTCCAACTACTGGCCCAACATCGCCGTGATGGTGGTGTACATCGTATGGAACGCCCTGCCCTTTAAGATCCTGATCCTGCTGGGCGGTCTGCAGAGCGTCAACAAGCAGTACTACGACGCGGCCAAGGTGGACGGCACCCCCCGCCACCGTGTGCTGACCAAGATCACCGTGCCGCTCTTGTCCCCCATGATCGCCTACGTGGTCATCACCGGCTTCATCGGCGGATTTAAGGAGTATTCCAGCATCATCGGTATCTTCGGCGACAAGATGGGTCCCCCCCACGACGCCGGCCGACTGAACACCATGGTCGGTTTCATCTACGATTCTCTGGGCACCAGCTCCCACGGTAAGGCCAGCGCGGCTGCCCTGATTCTGTTCGGCATCATTCTTGTTGTGACCATGATCAACCTGCAGGTCAGCAAGAAGCGCGTGCACTTCTAAGGAGGGAGGATACAATTATGAGTACTACGAAAACTATGCGTGCCCGTGATATGCATCAGGTATCCGTCGCCTCCCAGATCTCCGGCGTAGTCGCCAAGATCATCACCTACGCTTTCCTGGGTGTGATGGCCCTCATCATCCTCTTCCCCTTCTACTGGATGATCATCTCCTCGCTGAAGGATCTGGAGGAGTACCGCCTGTCCACCCCCACCTTCTGGCCTCAGGAGATCCACTTTGAAAACTACGTCGAGGCTTTCAATGCGGCCAATCTGGGCACCCTGTTTATGAACACCCTGTACGTGGGCGTGGTATCCACCCTGCTGTCTCTGGTCATCACGGTGCTGTCCGCCTTTGCCTTTGCCCGCTTGGAGTTCAAGGGCAAGGACACCATGTTCGCCGCTCTGCTGGCCACCATGATGATCCCCGGTGAATTGTTCACCATCACCAACTACATCACCGTGACCAATCTGGGCTGGCTGAACTCCTTCACCGCCCTGATCGTTCCCTTCCTGGTCAGCGTGTTCTACATCTATCTGCTGCGCCAGAACTTCCTGCAGATCCCCAACGAGCTGTATCTGGCCGCCAAGGTGGACGGCACCTCGGATATCAAGTATCTGTGGAAGGTGATGGTGCCTCTGGCACTGCCCACCCTCATCTCCATCACCATCCTGAAGATGATGGGCGCGTGGAACTCCTACATCTGGCCCAAACTGGTTGCCAACGACGACGCTCACCAGCTGATCACCAACGGTCTGCGCAACGCCTTTACCGACACCTCCGGTCAGGTCAACTTCCCTGTCCAGATGGCGGCCGTTGCCATCGTATCCGCTCCGCTGTTCCTGGTATTCGTATTCCTGCGTAAATACATTATGGCAGGCGTCAGCCGCAGCGGTATCAAGGGTTAATTACCCTGCTCTAACTTTTGGTTCTGATTTTTTTAGAATAAACAAAACAGGAGGAAATCATTATGAGCAAGAAAATCATCGCAGTATTGATGGCAGCCATCCTGCTGGTGGGCGGCCTGGCCGCCTGCGGCGGCAAGGGCGGCACCAGCAACTTCAGCATCCCCGAGGGTGGCTATGACGGCAGCGAGGTCACCATCAAGTTTGCCCACACCATGGGTCAGAAGTTGAAGGAAGTGCTGGACTACCACATCGGTGAGTTCAACAAGCTGTATCCCAACATCCACATCGAGCACGACAGCTACGGCGGTTGGGCTGACATCGCCGGTCTGATCAACACCGAGATCATGGCCGACAACCAGCCCAACATCGCCTACTGCTATCCCGACCACGTGGCTACCTATAATATGTCTCAGTCCGTTGTGACTCTGGACGATCTGATCGCCAGCGACATCGAGACCGCCCGTGACGACGGCACCACCGAGCCTCTGGGTCTGACCAAGGAGCAGGTGGACGATTTCATCGACGGCTTCTACAACGAGGGTAAGGCCTACGGCGACGACAAGATGTACACCATGCCTCTGTCCAAGTCCACCGAGGTTCTGTACTACAACAAGACCTTCTTCGAGAAGAACAACCTGAAGGTTCCCACCACCTGGGATGAGATGGAGGAGACCTGCAAGAAGCTGCTGGAGCTGGATCCCAAGTGCATCCCCCTGGGCTACGACTCCGAGGACAACTGGTTCATCACCATGTGCGAGCAGGGCGGCTACGACTACACCAGCGCCACCGGCGAGCACTATCTGTTCAACAACGACGACTGCAAGGCTTTCGTTAAGCGTTTCCGTGACTGGTATCATAAGGGTTACGTGACCACCGAGGCTCTGTACGGCGGTTACACCTCCGGCCTGTTCACCGAGCTGGATAAGAACACCTCTCACAGCTATATGTGCATCGGCTCCTCCGGCGGCGCCGGCTACCAGATCCCCGAAGGCCGCGCCTTTGAGGTCGGCATCGCCTCCATCCCCCAGCTGAACCCCGACGACGGTAAGGTTATCTCCCAGGGCCCCAGCGTCTGCATCCTGAAGGGTGGCAAGACCACCGATCAGGAGGTGCTGGCCTCCTGGCTGTTCGTGAAGTACATCACCACCAACATGGCGTTCCAGACCGAGTTCTCCTCCGTGTCCGGTTACATGCCCGTGCTGGAGTCCGCTCAGGACGATCCCGCTTACTCCCAGTGGCTGGCTAAGGCCAACGGCGCCGAGTTCCTGACCGCTTACGTGGTTAAGGCCGGTCTGGAGCAGGCTGACTACTACTTCACCTCCCCCGCTTTCAACGGCTCCTCCGTGGCCCGTGAGCAGGTGGGTGCTCTGCTGTCCAAGTGCATGAGTGAAAACACCGACGACGTGGACGCCTTCATCGACGAGGCCTTTAAGGACGCTTACGACGAGTGTATGTATCTGGGCGGCTGATGCCCCCGATAATGGGAGAAAAAGCGTATGAATAAAAAAATTCTTGCCCTGCTGGCAGCGCTGTGCCTGATGGTCGGCTGTCTGGCAGGCTGTACGGGTGGCAAAGAGCCGGATGAGCCCGATACCGTGGACTATGCCGGCCAGGTCACCCTGGATATGGAATCCGATTCCCTGAAGCAGGAGGTCACCGTCAAGACCTATATTGACGGTGACACCACCCACTTCTACGTGCCCACCGACGTGGTGGATAACGGTCTGCTGAAGGCCCGTTACATTGGCGTCAACACCCCCGAATCCACCGGTAAGATCGAGGCGTGGGGTAAAAAAGCCTCCAACTTCACCAAAGAGAAGCTGCAGGGCGCCGACTCCATCATCATCGAGTCGGATGACGGCAACTGGAACGTGGACTCCACCGGCGGCCGTTATCTGGTGTGGGTGTGGTACCGCCCCGCCGGCACCGAATCCTACCGCAACCTGAACATCGAGCTGCTGCAGAACGGTCTATCCATCGCCTCCGCCACCGGCGACAACCGCTACGGCGATGTGGCTATGGAGGCTCTGATGCAGGCCAAGGCCCAGGGTATTCACGTCCACTCTAAGGAGAAGGACCCCGACTTCTACTACGGTGAGGCCATCCCCGTCACCCTGAAGGGTCTGCGGGCCAACATCGAGCTGTACCGCGATATGAAGGTCGCCTTTGAGGCCACCATCACCTATAACAACAGCCAGACCGTCTACGTAGAGGACTACGACGCCGAAACGGATATGTACTACGGTATGAACTGCTACTACGGCTACAACCTGACCGGCACCGGTCTGGACATCCTGCAGGTGGGCAACCGTGTCCGCTTCGTGGGCTCCGTGCAGTATTACGAGGCCGGCGATTCCTGGCAGGTGTCCGACATCAAGTACGTGGATATGCGTCCCACCGACCCCAACAACATCCAGCTGATCTCCTCCGGCAACAAGCCCTCCTACCGTGAGGTGTCTGCTCTGGAGTTCGCCAGCGGTGTGCTGGAGGTCGACAAGCTGGAGAGCTTAGAGGATGAAGAGCCCGCTCCGCAGGTGGTTAAATTCGCGCAGATGGCGCTGGGCACCTCCCTGTCCTTCAAGAATCTGACGGTCATCGATGTCTACACCACCACCAACGAGGATAGCGCCAGCAAGGGCGCTATGACCCTGACCTGCCGCGCCGAGGACGGCACCATCGTCTCGGTGCGCACCGTGGTGCTGCGGGATAAGAACGGTGACGTGATCACCTACGAGGCCTATGCCGGCAAGACCATCAACGTCCGCGGCGTTGTGGACTGCTATCAGGGCCAGTACCAGCTTAAAGTCTTTACTCCCGATGATATCGAAATCGTCGGGTAATAGAGAAATAAATCAGAGGAGAGTATTATGAAGAACGAGAAACTGTTAATTGGCATCATCGCCGGCATTATGGGTCTGGCGCTGATCATCGGTTGCGTTTTCGGCGGCATCTATCTGTTCGGCGATAACGGCAATTCCGGTGGCGAAACCCCCACCATCAACGGTGAAACTCAGGGCGCTGACATCCAGAGCGCCATCGACTACCTGAAGAACACCTACAAGGACGACGGTGCCGTCACCCCCGCTGACTACACCCGTCTGAACCTCATCCGCATCGCGGGTGCTCCCTATCAGATCGTCTGGACCGCCGACGTGTCCGAGGATCTGGTAAAGATCACCGACAACGGTAACGGCACCTGCCGCATCACCGTCAGCAAAGAGTGCGCCGAGGAGACCCCCTATACGCTGACCGCCACCGTGTCCAACGGCAAGAAGGATGTCAGCCACTCCTGGAACTACAAGCTGCCCTCCAAGAAGGAGATGGCCGAGAAGATGCACGCCATCGTCGACGCCGCCTACGAGCTGAAGGCCGGCGAGGCTATGGAGGGCAACCAGACCCTGACCGGTAAGGTTATCTCCATCGACCAGGCCTACCGCGAGGATTACAACAACATCACCGTTACCATCCAGATCGAAGGCCGCGAGGATAAGCCCATCAAATGCTACCGCATGAAGGGCGAGGGCGTCGAGGTTCTGAAGGTGGGCGACGAGATCACCGTCACCGGTATCCTGAAGAACTACAACGGCACCATTGAGTTTGACCAGGATTGCACCATGGCCCCCCTGGCCGGCTACGTTCCCCCCGCAACCCAGAACGGTGGTAGCACCACCGGCACCAAGAACGACAACAACAACAAGACCACCAAGAACCCCAACGGTGGCAACAAGACCACCGAGAAGCCTTCCGTGACCCTGAAGCTGGTCAAGGATGAGAGCAAGATCCTGAAGGACGCCTTCGAGCTGGGCCGCAACGAGACCACCCCCTACATCGCTCAGCTGACCGGTAAGGTCTTTACCATCGACACCGCCTATGACGATCAGTACGGCAGCATCACCGTCACCATCACCGTGGGCGGCAAGAAGATCAAGTGCTACCAGATGAAGGGCGATGGCACCGACAAGGTTAAGGTCGGCGATACCATCACCGTTAAGGGCGTTATCAAGAATTTCTACTACGAGGATTCCGACAAGGGTACCGTTGAGTTTGCCTGGCATGCGGAGAGCGCCACTGAGGTCACCATGATCAGCCGCAAGGCCGCCGACAAGGTGGACCTGAGCACCCCCGCCAAGATCATTGCCGCCGCTCTGAAGCTGGAGCGCGACGAGGCTCTGCCCCAGGAGGTCACCCTGACCGGTAAAGTTGTAAGCATCGCTGAGGCTTATGACGCCGGCTTCGACAACATCTCCGTTTTCTTCACCGTCAACGGCACCACCCTGAAGTGCTACCGTATGACCGGTACCGGTGTGTCCAGCATCAAGGCCGGCGACACCATCACCGTTAAGGGTACCATTATGAACTACAGCGGTAACCTGCAGTTCGGTCAGGGCTGTGTGATGACCAAGCGCACCGCCGGCACCGCCTCCGGTCCCGAGACCGACCAGGCCAAGATCCTGTCCGAGGCCTTTGCTCTGGATCCCGGCGCCATGCTACCCTATCAGGCCCGCCTGACCGGTAAGATCGTGTCTGTGGACACCGAGTACAGCTCTCAGTACGACAACGTCACCGTCACCATCGAGGTGGGTGGCAAGAAGCTGAAGTGCTACCGTCTGAAGGGCGGTAAGGATCTGGGTGTGGGCGACACCATCACCGTCACCGGTATCATCAAGAACTACGTGCACTCCTCCGGCGACTCCGAGATCGAGTTCGACCAGGGCTGCACCTTCACCAAGGGCTGATCCGTCATTTCCTTTGCACATAGCCTCACGGACTGCGGTCGCAGGACCGCAGTCCGTGAGATGTGAAAAACATGAATAAGGAGATACATACCAATGAGAAGAAATTTTAAAAAGATTCTCGCTCTGTTGGCGTGTCTGTGTCTGTTGTTGCCCACCACGGTCTTCCTGGCCACGGCGGACACCGGCGTCAGCATTGATTTCACCAACGGTGCCGAGCGCACCGACTTTAGCAACGATCGCCAGGTATGGGAGCAGAACGACATCGTCGTCACCAACAACAAGGCTGCTTCTACCACCAACGTGGGCGACTATGGCGGCAGCGGCTATCCCGCCCGCTTCTATCAGGGTTCCAGCCTGACCGTCGCCTATCCCAATATGACCAAGATCGTATTTAACTGCGACGATTACAAGGACACCTATCCCACCGCTCTGCAGTCCTCCATCACCACCGGCACCGTCTCTGTGGACGGCACTGTGGTAACGGTGGAGCTCGACGCGGCTGTGGACGCCCTGGAGATCGCCTCCCTGAGCGCTCAGGTGCGTATGGACAGCATCACCGTATTCACTGGCGGCGGCTCCTCCGACCCCGGTGATGAGACCGACGAGCCCGTGATCAGCACCGTCACCTACAACTTTGCCGATTACAAGGTGGACGGCGAGCTGGGCGGCGGCGAGTTCTCCCGCGACCTGGACGAGAACGTTAAGTTCACCATCAGCTCCGGCTGGTTTACCACCCAGGCCCGCATCTATAAGAACGCCAACGGCGTTATCGCCTCTCAGCTGCCCATTTCCTCTATGACCCTGAATGCCGGCAGCAAGGATTCCACCTTTGACGTGTACACCTCCGAGGATGGCGTCGCGTGGACTATGTACCAGGAGGACGTGGCCTACACCTCCGCCTACGCAGATGTGACCGTGGACTTTGCTGCGGCACCTGTTAAGTACATCAAGATCGACGCCCCCAACGCGCAGGTGCGTATGAACAGCATGACCCTGAGCCTGATCGGCGGCTCCGCCGGCGGCAACACCCCCAACGAGCCCGAAGCTCCCGTGTTCAATGACAATCCCTACGATCCGCTGGATAACTGGAATATCGTTTCCGAGCGCACCGCCGACACTCTGGAGTGGTTCAACCACCCCGAGATGGCCGGCCTGAGCGTAGCTATGCGCGCTCCCTCCGCTCTGACCAGCGGCAGCGAGAGCTCCTTCACCTACAAGAACGAGGGTCACGTCGCTACTGCGATCTCTGTCGCCGCTGTGGTGCTGGATGGCTGGACCTTTGATCTGGCTGTTTCCGGCCGTGCCGCAGGCGGCCAGTGGGCGACTCTGAACTACGTCACCTCCGCCGTGGCGGATATCCCCGGTGCCTCCAACCCCGGCTTTAAGCGCGGCGTGGCTACCGTCACCGTCCCCGAGAACGTGGAAGAGGTCAAGATCGCTCTGGTGAACACCGGCGCTGCCTGGACCTTTGCCATTGACTACGTGGACATCCAGTGGAAGTCCACCGCCCCCGCTAACACCGATCTGACCATTCCCCAGGCGAACGAGCTGGGCGCCGCTCAGCCCTCCAACGCCTACACCACCGAGAAGTACACCGTAACCGGTGAGATCGTCGAGTACTACAACAACTACGCCACCTATGGCAATATGTACATTGCCGACGCCGAGGGCAACCGCCTGCTGATCTACGGCCTGTACAGCGCTGACGGCACCGTCCGCTACGACGCTATGGATCCCCAGCCGGTTATCGGCGATACCATCACCGTGAGCGGTACCATCGGTAACTACAACGGCAACCCCCAGATGAAGAACGGCTGGCTGATCGCCCACGTCCCCGGCATCGGCGGCGGCGATGAGCCCGGCGGTGACGACCCCGTGATTCCGCCCTCCGGTGAGCCCACCGTGGTGACCTCTCCCGAGGTCGGCAAGGCTTACAAGTTCGGTATGATCCAGGGCAACGTGTCTGATACCGACGTGTACTACCTGATCGGCGGTATGAACGGCTTCTATATGTCCACCGGCTCCGACGTGAACGCCGCCATCGACGTATATCTGGAGGCGACCACCGGCGGCTACTACTTCTACACTCAGGACGCCTCCGGTGCCAAGCAGTACATCAATATGGTGGTCAGCGGCACCCACGTGAACGGTGCCTATGAGGCTGCCCCCTC
>JAZQKF010000018.1:0-12866 GCA_045542015.1 Acutalibacteraceae bacterium | reverse complement strand
TGCGCTGGCGCGAAGATATTATCGAAGTGCCCGCCTCCGACGTGGACTATCTGGCGGCCAGCCCCAAGCAGCTGGTGTCCGTTGCCACCGCCATGATCCCCTTCCTGGAGAACGACGACGCCAACCGCGCCCTGATGGGCTCCAACATGCAGCGCCAGGCTGTGCCGCTGCTCAAGACCGAGAGCCCCATCGTGGGCACCGGTATGGAGTACAAGGCCGGTGTGGACTCCGGCGTGTGCGTGCTGGCTAAGGCGGCCGGTACCGTCACCTACGCCTCCGCCGACACCGTCCGCGTCCGCCGCGACGATACCGGCGAGATCGACGTCTACGAGCTGGTGAAGTTCTCCCGCTCCAACCAGGGCACCTGCATCAACCAGCGCCCGGTGGTGACCGAGGGTCAGCACCTGGAGGTGGGCGAGGTCATCGCCGACGGTCCCTCCACCAGCAACGGTGAGATCGCCCTGGGTAAGAACGCCCTCATCGGCTTCATGACCTGGGAAGGCTATAACTACGAGGACGCCGTTCTGACCAACGAGAAGATCGACCGTGACCACGTTTATACTTCCATTCATATTGAAGAGTACGAGGTGGAGGCTCGCGGCACCAAGCTGGGTGACGAAGAGATCACCCGTGACATCCCCAACGTGGGCGAGGAGGCGCTGAAGGATCTGGACGAGCGCGGTATCATCCGCATCGGTGCCGAGGTCCACTCCGGCGACATCCTGGTGGGTAAGGTTACCCCCAAGGGTGAGACCGAGATGACCGCCGAGGAGAGCCTGCTGCGCGCCATCTTCGGTGACAAGGCCCGCGAGGTCCGCGACACCTCTCTGCGCGTGCCCCACGGCGAGTACGGTATCATCGTGGACGTGAAGGTGTTCACCCGTCAGAACTGCGACGAATTGAGCCCCGGCGTCAATATGGTGGTCCGCTGCTACATCGCCCAGAAGCGTAAGATCAGCGTGGGTGATAAGATGGCCGGTCGCCACGGTAACAAGGGCGTTGTGTCCCGCATCCTGCCCAGTGAGGATATGCCCTTCCTGCCGGACGGCACCCCCCTGGACATCGTGCTGAACCCCCTGGGCGTTCCCTCCCGTATGAACATCGGTCAGGTGTTGGAGGTGAACCTGGGCTACGCCGCCGCCGCTCTGGGTATGAAGGTGATGACCCCCGTCTTTGACGGTGCCCACGAGGACGACATCCGCGAGCTGCTGGCTCAGGCCGGCAAGTCCACCGACGGTAAAACCTGGGTGTACGACGGTCGTACCGGTGAGTTGTTCGACAACCCCGTTACCGTTGGTTATATGTACTATCTGAAGCTGCACCATCTGGTTGACGATAAGATTCACGCCCGTTCCACCGGCCCCTACAGCCTGGTTACCCAGCAGCCCCTGGGTGGTAAGGCGCAGTTCGGCGGCCAGCGTTTCGGTGAGATGGAGGTGTGGGCGCTGGAGGCCTATGGCGCCGCCTACACCCTGCAGGAGATCCTGACCGTTAAGTCGGATGACGTGGTGGGTCGTGTCAAGACTTACGAGGCCATCGTTAAGGGTCAGAACGTGCCCCAGTCCGGCGTGCCGGAGTCCTTCAAGGTGCTGGTCAAAGAGCTGCAGTCCTTGGGTCTGGACATCCGTGTGCTGGATGCGGACAAGAACGAGATCGACCTGAAGCAGAACTTCGATGAAGACGACGATTTCGGTATGATCGAGCCCGACTCCGAGGCCTTCACCACCGTGGCCAACGAGAGCGAGTTTGAGGGCTTTGGCGTTGGCGAGATGGATGAGTCCGGCGAGATTGTCGCCGACACCGCCGACGAGATGAACTGAGGGGAGGCACAGAATTATGATGCAATTTAATGAATTTGATTCCATTAAGATCGGTCTGGCCTCTCCGGAGCAGATTGAAAGCTGGTCCTACGGCGAGGTTACCAAGCCGGAGACCATCAACTACCGCACCCTGAAGCCGGAGCGGGAGGGTCTGTTCTGCGAGAAGATCTTTGGACCCACTAAGGACTGGGAGTGCCACTGCGGTCGCTATACGCGCCTGCGCTATAAGGGTAAGATCTGCGAGCGCTGCGGCGTCGAGGTCACCCGTGCCAAGGTCCGCCGTGAGCGGATGGGCCACATTGAGCTGGCTGCCCCCGTGTCCCATATCTGGTATTTCAAGGGCATTCCCTCCCGTATGGGTCTGATGCTGGATATGTCCCCCCGTCAGCTGGAGCAGGTGCTGTACTTTGCCGAGTACATCGTCACCGAGCCCGGCGACACCCCCCTGCACAAGAAGCAGGTGCTGTCCGATACCGAGTATGCGGATATGCGTGAGAAGTATGAGGACGATTTCGAGGCCGGTATGGGCGCTGAGTACATTCAGAAGCTGCTGGCCGAGATCGACCTGGAGGCTCTGTCCGCCGAACTGAAGGAGGAACTGGAGACCGCCACCGGCCAGAAGCGTGCCCGTTTGCTCAAGCGTCTGGAGGTCGTGGAGTCCTTCCGCCTGTCCGGCAACCGTCCCGAGTGGATGGTGATGAACAAGCTGCCGGTCATCCCCCCCGACATTCGTCCCATGGTTCAGCTGGACGGTGGCCGTTTCGCCACCTCCGACCTGAACGACCTGTATCGCCGCGTTATCAACCGTAACAACCGTCTGAAGCGCCTGCTGGAGCTGGGCGCCCCCGACATCATCGTCCGCAACGAGAAGCGTATGCTGCAGGAGGCGGTGGACGCCCTCATCGACAACGGCCGTCGCGGTCGTCCGGTGACCGGCCCCAACAACCGTCCTCTCAAGTCCCTGTCCGATATGCTGAAGGGTAAGCAGGGTCGCTTCCGTCAGAACCTGCTGGGTAAGCGCGTGGACTACTCCGGCCGTTCGGTTATCGTGGTCGGTCCCGAGCTGAAGATGTATCAGTGCGGTCTGCCCAAGGAGATGGCGGTGGAGCTGTTCAAGCCCTTCGTGATGAAGCGTCTGGTGGAGATCGGTCAGGCCGGTAACATCAAGACCGCCCGCAAGATGGTGGATCGTCTGTGCCCCGAGGTGTGGGATGCGCTGGAGATCGTGATCAAGGATCACCCCGTGATGCTCAACCGTGCTCCTACGCTGCACCGTCTGGGTATCCAGGCCTTCGAGCCCGTTCTGGTTGAGGGTCGCGCTATCAAGCTGCACCCCCTGGTCTGTACCGCCTTCAACGCCGACTTCGACGGCGACCAGATGGCTGTGCACGTACCCCTGTCCGCCGAGGCGCAGGCCGAGGCCCGCTTCCTGATGCTGGCTGCCGGCAACCTGCTGAAGCCCTCTGACGGTAAGCCTGTGGCGGTACCCACTCAGGATATGATCCTGGGCTCCTACTACCTGACCATCGACAACCACGAGAAGGATTCCGCCGAGGTCACCGCCGAGGCGAAGGAGAACACCGACAAGATCTATCGTGACGAGAACGAGGCTATGATGGCCTACGACGCCAAGGCGATCGGTCTGCACGACGACATCAAGATCCGCCGCTATACCGAGATCGACGGCGTCACCGTCTCCCACCTGGTCAAGACCACCATCGGTCGTGTGATCTTCAACCGCTCCGTTCCCCAGGATCTGGGCTTTGTGGATCGCACCCTGCACGAGGGCGAGAGCGTCACCGATGCCTCCTATCTGGATCGTCTGCTGGGCTACGAGATCGACTTTAAGGTCGGTAAGAAGCAGCTGGGCAAGATCGTTGCCGAGTGCATTAAACAGCACGGCACCGCCGAGACCTCTGTGGTGCTGGATAATATCAAATCTCAGGGTTACAAGTATTCCACCCGCGGCGCTCTGACCGTGGCGGTGGGCGATGCCACCATCCCCGAGAAGAAGAAGAGCTACATCGCCGATGCCGAGGCTCGTGTGGACCAGATCGCTGAGATGTATCAGCAGGGTCTGATGAGCGACGACGAGCGCTATGCCCACGTCATCGCCACCTGGAACGAGACCACCGACAAGGTGACCAAGGCTCTGGTAGGCAATATGGTCCCCTACAACCCCATCCAGATGATGGCGGACTCCGGTGCCCGTGGTAGCATCAGCCAGATCCGTCAGCTGGCGGGTATGCGTGGTCTGATCGCCAACACCTCCGGTAAGACCATCGAGGTGCCTATCCGTGCGAACTACCGTGAGGGTCTGAACATTCTGGAGTACTTCACCTCCGCTAAGGGTGCCCGTAAGGGTCTGGCGGATACCGCTCTGCGTACCGCTGACTCCGGTTACCTGACCCGTCGTCTGGTGGACGTTTCTCAGGAGGTCATCATCCGTGAGACCGACTGCGGTACCACCGACGGTATCGACGTCTACGACATCAAGGACGGCAACCGCATCATCGAGCCTCTGACCGAGCGTCTGCAGGGTCGCTTCCTGTGCGAGGACTTCTGCGATCCCAAGACCGGCGAGGTGCTGGTGGACTGCGACCACCAGATGAACGACGCCGACGCCCAGCTGATCGATAAGACGCTGCGCGCTGCCGCCACCGATAAGGACGGCAACGTGGACGACAGCAAGGTGCGGGTCAAGATCCGCTCCGTGCTGACCTGCGGCGCCGAAAAGGGTGTCTGCGCCTGCTGCTACGGCGCCAACCTGGCCACCACCGACCGCGTGACGGTGGGTGAGGCGGTGGGTATTATCGCCGCCCAGTCCATCGGTGAGCCCGGCACCCAGCTGACCATGCGTACCTTCCACACCGGCGGTGTTGCCGGCGGCGAGGATATCACCCAGGGTCTGCCCCGTGTTGTGGAGCTGTTCGAGGGCCGTAAGCCCAAGATGCTGGCCATCATCAGCGAGATCACCGGTGTGGTCCGCCGCGAGGATAAAAAGAAGAACCTGGTTATCGTCACCTCCGAGGACGGTACCGAGGAGCGCACCTACGTCATCACCTACGGCGCCCGTCTGCGTCCCTGCATTGAGGACGGCTACGTGGTGCAGAAGGGTGAGTGCATCACCGAGGGTTCCATGAGCCCCCACGACGTGCTGGAGGTCTGCGGCGAGAGCGCCGTTCAGGACTACCTGATCAAGGAAGTGCAGATCACCTACCGTACCCAGGGTGTTGACATCAACGATAAGCACATTGAGGTTATCGTGCGTCAGATGATGCGCAAGGTCCGCGTGGACGATTCCGGCGACACCAACCTGATCAATGACGCTGTCATTGATAAGTCCGAGCTGTACGCCGAGAACAAGGCTGTGGCCGCCCGCATCGCCGCCGGCGAGACCCGCGAGGACGGCGAGCCTCTGCGCACCGCCACCGTGACCCCCATTCTGCTGGGTATCACCAAGGCCTCTCTGGCTACCGACAGCTTCCTGTCCGCCGCCTCCTTCCAGGAGACCACCCGCGTGCTGACCGACGCCGCTATCAAGGGCAAGGTCGACCCGCTGCTGGGTCTGAAGGAGAACGTCATCATCGGTAAGCTGATTCCCGCCGGTACCGGTATGCAGGTGTACAACGACGTCCGCGTCCGCGACAACCGCGCGCCTAAGAACGCCTTCAGCGTTCTGGACGAGCTGCTGCAGGACGACGAGGAGGGTCAGCCCCAGCTGATCGAGGAGTAATTCTCCCCAAACTCTGAATAGAGCAAACGAAAACCCCGAGGAGCTTCCTCGGGGTTTTCTTGTTGCCTACACCGCACTATAAACAGCATCCCTCTCGGAGGGAGGCTTTGGGCACGCTGCGAAAGGGCATAAGAAACCCCTCGGACATACTACCCGAGGGTTCATAGCTTTTATTTAGGGCTGTCGGTACGCTCCAACAGATAATCTAACGACACGTCAAAATAGTCCGCCAGCGCAATGAGCTCTGCAATACCCGGCTCTCGTTCTCCGGTTTCGTAGCGGCTGATGGTGTTTTGATTGGTGTTCAGATCGATGGCTAATTTGAGTTGAGATATTCTTCGCGCCTTGCGCAGTTCCCGAAGTCGCATACGATCACCTCTTGACAGTATTATCCCACACTGGTATACTTTAAAATATCCCAATTTGGGATATTTTAAAGTGTTTCTGTGAACGAAAACCGGCGTTTTAAGTGCTGCAAAGGAGGAGACCTCGTATGTTCAATAGAATAGTCGCTTCATTCAAGACGGCAGGTCCCGCCTTTACTCTCGAGTGTGTTGTATGCCGTCTTCTGGCTGCCTGGTGTGGTTATACGGCGTATCAACTTATGCAGGCAGGGGAGTTTGCTTCGCCGGAATACGCCCAGAACACGCCGTTGGGTCAAATTCTGTTATTGACTGGTTTGCTGTTCGTAATGTATTCCGGTATTGCCTGTTTTTTCCCATCCTGCGAGACGGACTCCTGGTTTTTGATGGCAGGAGCGACCCTTTGCGTGGTTCAATGGCTTATATCTTACGGAACTCGTCAAAACGCCTTTCAGTTTTTGGCGGCGGTTATTGTTGCGTATGGATTTTTAGTGATCTACTTTTTAAAAAAGAACGATCGGTTATGGCGGCGCTGGAATCCGAAAAACAGAACCGTTTGGATCATAGCGGTTATGTTTGGTGTGTTCAGCGGCGGTATGATAGCCGCCATCACCTGCTATCGGTATGTAACCTTTTCGTCTCCCAATTTTGATTTTGGTTTATTTGTCAATATGTTCCATAATATGAAAGAAACGGGATTGCCGTTGTGCACGTCTGAAAGAGATGTGCTTCTTTCTCATTTTGCGGTGCATATATCTCCGATTTATTACGTTCTCTTGCCATTTTATATGTTGTTTCCGTCTCCTTTGACCCTACAGATCGGTCAGGCGGCGGTGCTGGCATCGGGCGTGATTCCCGTGTACATGCTGTGCCGGCATTTCCGCCTGTCGGGAAAGTGCGCGGTGGCGGTGATTGCCCTCTATGCACTGTACCCCGCTCTGTCCACAGGGTGTTTCTACGACCTGCATGAAAACTGCTTTTTGGCGCCGTTGCTCCTGTGGGCGTTGTATTGCCTGGAGCGGGAGAGATACGGCTGGATGTATCTGTGCGCGGTACTCACCCTGATGGTGAAGGAGGATGCCGCCGTCTACGTGGCGCTGTTGGCGCTGTACGTATTGCTGTCCAAGCGTAAGTGGCTGCACGGCAGCGTGCTGCTGGTGGGTTCATTGGTGTATTTCGGCATCGCACTGTGGGCGCTGAAAACCACCGCCGCCCACTACGCCGAGCTGTACGCCAACGCCACCCCCAACCCTACCATCGACGGACCGATGATTAACCGCTTTGACAATCTGATCGTCAATACAGAGGACGGTTTAGGCGGCGCTCTGAAAACAGCATTGGTCAACCCCGGCTATCTATTGACCCAGTTGTTCGGCACCGCCGACGGTGGCTGGGGCAAGATTTTGTATACTCTTCAGCTGTTCCTGCCGCTGGGGTTTCTGCCTTTCTTCACCCGCAAGCCGTCCCATTGGCTGTTGATGGTGCCGGTTCTGGTCAACCTGCTGACCCAGTACGGGTATCAGTACGACATCGGATTCCAGTATCACTTCGGCATTACGGCGTTTTTAGTGTACGCCTCGATTCTTCATCTGTCGGAGATGAAAGGTGACGGACGTCGCTATCACCTGGGCTTTGCCGTTACCGCGTGCTGCTGTATGTATATCACCTACGCGCTGTCGTCGTATGCCCATTTCCACAGTGCTTGGCAGGTGGGGAAGGAGCAGTATACACAGATGGAGGCGGTGTTGGACACGGTGCCGGAGGACGCTTCGGTCAATTGTGCCGCCTTCCTGCTGCCCCATATCGCTGACCGCGACGAAATCTATGAATTGGAGTATCACGGCGCTGTGGATGACGTGGACTATGTGGTGCTGGACGACCGTTACGGTGACGCTCTGGACTGGAAGCAGCAGTACTTCCGACTGGGTTACGCGGTGGAAACGGAAGAAGCAGGTTTGATCATTATGACAAAGAGTGCCAACGGCTCACCTTGACAAAGGGCTTTCGTCGGGTCTATACTAATCGGTAGATATCGAAAAAGGGGGGTGAACCGATGGAATGTACCTTTTTGGCCTTTGCCGACCTGCACCATTATCCCGGAGAATTTCTGGACGATAAGGCTGAGCGGTGGGATAAGCTCGTCCGCCGCGGTGTGGCGGAAAACGCCGCCTTTATGGTGGGTCTGGGCGATTACGTCCACGAGCCCGCGGTCAATGGGGATTTTGCCCGTCGGATGATGACGTCCCCCATCGACCTGTATTGCTGTTTGGGCAATCACGACACCGAGCATTCCCCTCTGGAGGAGGTGCTCCCCCTGTATCGGATGCCCCACAATTACTATTGGTTTGAGCGAGAAGGCTACCGCTTCGTGGTGCTGGACACCAACTACACCCTCAACGACGGGGAATACGTCCACTTTAACCCCCACGTGGAGCGGCGGACCAAGCAGGGCGTCCTCCCGCCGGAGCAGCTGCGGTGGCTGGAGCGGACCCTGGAGGAGAGCGACCGCCCCTGCGTGCTGATGAGCCACCACAGCATCGAGCGCCCCGACGGTATGCTCAACCGTCAGCAGGTGTGGGAGATCATTGACCGCGCCAACCGTCGGCGCCCCCATACGGTGATGCTGTATATCAACGGTCACCACCATCGGGATCACTGCACCGTGATGAACGGCGTTTGCTGTCTGGACCTCAATTCCGCCGCCTATCAGTACGTCAACCCGCCCTTCGGCGGGTATGCCCCCCAGGTGCTGGCGCTGTGCCACGGGATGGCGTATACGCTGAATTTCTCCGAGCCGCTGTCGGCGATGATCACGCTGACGGGGGACAGCCGCATCACCATCCGCGGTCTCACCGGCGAGTTTCTGTTCGGACTTACCGATGAGGATGTGGAGTCGGTGGACAAGGGACGGCTGTCCTACGCCCGCCGCTCGGTTCCCTTCATTCGGGATTACGAGGTGGATCTGGACACCGCAGCCGTCACCCGCTCGCGGGATTGACGGCGACAAATCGGGCGATACCTGCCCCTGTGGTTCTCCCACGGGGGCATATTTTGTTCAAAACGGCAAAAAATAGGGGAATGCACCCCCAAGAATCCCCGCAAAATCGTGAATTATCACTATTGACACCACCCCTTGATTATGCTAAAATATCGAATTGTGGTATGATGCCTTAGTATGGGTGAAAAGGCGGTTTTCTGCCGATCATACCCCCGAAATATCGGTTTTAGAGGTTGCGATGGCAGCCTTTGAAATAAATTTTTTATTGGAGGTGAATTTATGCCTACTTTTAACCAGCTGGTACGCAAGGGTCGTCAGGATCTGGAGAAGAAAGCCAAGGCTCCCGCTCTGCTGAAGGGTTGGAACTCTAAGAAGCGTGTGGCTATCGACCAGAACTCCCCCCAGAAGCGTGGCGTCTGCACTGCCGTTAAGACTTCTACCCCTAAGAAGCCTAACTCCGCTCTGCGTAAGGTTGCCCGTGTCCGCCTGTCTAATGGAATCGAGGTTACTTCCTACATTCCCGGCGAGGGTCACAACCTGCAGGAGCACAGCGTGGTGCTGATCCGTGGCGGCCGTGTTAAGGACCTGCCCGGTGTGCGTTATCACATCGTGCGTGGTACTCTGGATACCCAGGGTGTCGCCAACCGTATGCAGGCCCGTTCCAAGTACGGTGCCAAGCGTCCCAAGGCCGGTGCGGCCAAGAAGTAAGACATCCACTCAGCGGCTACATAGTCGCAGATTTCATATATACGGGCTGTGTCCCGCGGTATGAACCTGCTCACTATTGGCCAACGGAAGTATGTCACTTTCGAGTACCTAAGATATCATAATTATGAAGGAGGGAAGTAAAGTGCCGAGAAGAGGTTTTACCGCAAAACGTGACGTTTTGCCCGACCCGCTTTACAATTCCAAGTTGGTGACCAAGCTCATCAACAACATCATGCTGGACGGCAAGAAGGGCGTTGCCCAGAAGATCGTCTATGATGCATTCGACATTATCAAAGACAAGACCGGCGAGGAGCCCCTGACCGTGTTCGAGAAGTCCATGGAGAATATCATGCCCGTTCTCGAGGTTAAGGCCCGCCGCGTCGGTGGTGCTACCTATCAGGTGCCCATCGAGGTGCGTGCCGACCGCCGTCAGACCCTGGGTCTGCGCTGGTTGACCACCTATTCCCGTAACCGCTCCGAGCGCACCATGAAGGAGCGTCTGGCCGGTGAGATTCTGGATGCCCTGAACGGTACCGGCGGCGCCGCTAAGAAGTGCGACGACACCCACAAGATGGCCGAGGCCAACAAGGCGTTCGCTCATTTCCGTTGGTAATCGCGGTATAATAGATTGGAATAGGAGGAACGTACTATGGCAAGAGATGTATCTCTGGAAAAAACCAGAAACATCGGTATTATGGCTCACATCGATGCTGGTAAGACGACCACCACCGAGCGTATCCTGTATTATACCGGTGTAAACTACAAGATCGGTGAGACCCACGACGGCGGCGCTACCATGGACTGGATGGCGCAGGAGCAGGAGCGCGGTATCACCATCACCTCTGCTGCCACTACCTGCTATTGGGACAAGCAGGGTACGGCTGACAAGCATCGTATCAACATCATTGATACTCCCGGTCACGTGGACTTCACCGTTGAGGTGCAGCGTTCTCTGCGTGTTCTGGATGGCTCTGTCACCGTGCTGTGCGCCAAGGGCGGCGTAGAGCCCCAGTCCGAGACTGTGTGGCGTCAGGCAGACGAGTATCAGGTGCCCCGTATGGCGTACGTCAACAAGATGGACATCATGGGTGCCGATTTCTATCGCGTGGTCAGTATGATGCGCGACCGTCTGAAATGTAACGCCGTGCCGATTCAGCTCCCCATCGGTTCCGAGAACCTGTTTAAGGGCATCGTGGACCTGATCGAGATGAAGGCCGACGTCTACTACGACGAGATGGGTAAGGACATGCGTGTGGAAGAGATTCCGGACGACATGAAGGAGATCGCCCAGAAGTATCACGACGAGCTGATCGAGGCTGTCGCTGAGCTGGACGACGACCTGATGGAGAAGTATTTCGGCGGTGAGGAGATCTCCATCGACGAGATCAAGGCCGTCATCCGTAAGGCCACCATCGCCAACGAGATGGTTCCCGTTTGCTGCGGTACTTCCTACCGCAACAAGGGCGTGCAGAAGCTGCTGGACGCCATCGTGGACTTCATGCCCTCTCCGCTGGACGTTCCCGCCATCAAGGGCGTGAACCCCGACACCGAGGAGGAGGTCCCCCGTCCTTCTTCCGACGAGGAGCCCTTCGCCGCTCTGGCTTTCAAGATTGCCACCGATCCCTTTGTTGGTAAGCTGGCTTTCTTCCGTGTGTATTCCGGTACCGTTAAGGCCGGTGATACCGTGTACAACTCCAGCAAGGATTCCAACGAGCGTTTGGGCCGCATCGTTCAGATGCACGCCAACGCCCGTAAGGATCTGGACGTGGTGTACGCCGGTGATATCGCCGCCGCTATCGGTCTGAAGAATACCACCACCGGTAACACTCTGTGCGACGAGAAGCATCCCGTTATCCTGGAGTCTATGAACTTCCCGGAGCCGGTTATCCGCGTCGCCATCGAGCCCAAGACCAAAGCCGGTCAGGAGAAGATGGGTATCGCTCTGGCCAAGCTGGCTGAAGAGGATCCCACCTTTAAGACCTACACCGACGAGGAGACCGGTCAGACCATCATTGCCGGTATGGGCGAATTGCACCTGGAGATCATCGTCGACCGTCTGCTGCGTGAGTTCAAGGTGGAGGCCAACGTGGGCGCTCCCCAGGTTGCTTACAAGGAGACTGTCCGCCGTCTGGCCGACGTGGACTGCAAGTATGCCCGTCAGTCCGGTGGTAAGGGTCAGTACGGTCACGTTAAGATCAAGCTGGAGCCCAACGAGTCCGGTAAGGGTTACGAGTTTGTCAACGCCGTGGTCGGCGGTGCCATCCCGAAGGAGTACATTCCTGCGGTTGACGCCGGTATCCAGGGCGCTATGCACGCCGGCACCATCGCCGGTTATCCCGTTGTGGACTGCAAGGTCACCCTGTACGATGGTTCCTATCACGAGGTCGACTCCTCCGAAATGGCCTTTAAGATCGCCGGTTCTATGGCGTTCAAGGATGCTATGAAGAAGGCTGACCCCGTTCTGATGGAGCCCATCATGAAGGTGGTTATTGTTGCTCCGGACGAGTACATGGGCTTCGTGGTGGGCGATATCGCCTCCCGCCGTGGCCAGATGGAAGGCTCCGAGAACATCAATGGTGCTGTGCAGATCCGCGCTCACGTTCCGCTGTCCGAGATGTTCGGCTATGCCACCGACCTGCGCTCCGGCACTCAGGGTCGTGGTCAGTACGTGATGGAGCCCAGCCACTACGCTGAGATTCCCAAGAACGTGGCCGAGGCCATCATCGCCAAGCGGACCCAGAAGGATTAATTTCGGTCGCTCGGGGCGCCAATATCGCCCTGAGTCCGTCGAAATTTCTCAAAAATGCCCGATTTTCATCATTGGGCATACAAATTATAGGGCTTTTTTGCAAAAGTACTTGCAATTCTTTCCGATACTTGATAGAATAAACTCAAGTTCGGGCAAATAATATTTGATTTACAAGGAGGCACATTGCAATGGCAAAGGAAAAATTTGAACGCAACAAACCGCACGTAAACATCGGTACCATCGGTCACGTTGACCACGGTAAGACCACCCTGACCGCCGCCATCACCAAGGTTCTGGCTATCAAGGGCGACGCCGAGTTTATGGATTACGCCAACATCGATAAGGCTCCCGAGGAGCGCGCTCGTGGTATCACGATCAACACCGCTCACGTTGAGTACGAGACCGACAACCGTCACTATGCTCACGTTGACTGCCCCGGCCACGCCGACTACGTTAAGAACATGATCACCGGTGCTGCCCAGATGGACGGCGC
>JAZQKF010000017.1:0-16960 GCA_045542015.1 Acutalibacteraceae bacterium | reverse complement strand
CGACTTGCTCGTAGACCCGGTCTACGGCTTTATTCACGCCGAAACAGAAGCCGGCGGTTTTTGCCAGATGGACAGGCATGTACCATTTCTCCTTATTTCGCTAATTGTTGCTGTACCACAGCCTTGATGCGGGCCACCGACTGCTCCAGGGTGTCCCCGCTGGTGTCCACCAGGATGGCATCCTCCGCCTGGCGCAGGGGGGAGATCTCCCGGTGGCTGTCGTCATAGTCCCGCTTGATCATATCCGCCAGCACTTCCTCATAGGTGGCGGGGTCTCCCTTTTCCTGCAGCTCCGTAAAGCGGCGGGTGGCCCGGGACTCCGGGGAGGCGGTGAGGAAGATCTTCACCTTGGCATCCGGCAGGATGACGGTGCCGATGTCCCGTCCGTCCATCACCACCGAATTGGCGGCGGCGATGCTGCGCTGGGTGTTCAGCAGATAGTCCCGCACCGCGGGGATGGCGGACACGGCGGAGGCGGCCATAGAGATGGCGGGGGTGCGGATGAGGTCGGACACGTCCTCACCGTTGGCGAATACCCGCTGTACGCCGTCCACGTATTTCAGCTCCACCGTCAGGTCGTCCAGCGCCGCTGTGATGCCCTCAATATCCTCCAGCGCGATGCCGCGGCGGGTGGTGTAGTAGCCCACCGTGCGGTACAGGGCGCCGGTGTCCACGTAGATGAGGGACAGCTCCTTGGCCAGTACCTTGGCGATGGTGCTCTTGCCCGCGCCGGCGGGACCGTCAATAGCAATAGCGTAGTTCATAGTTTTTGCTCCTTGTTATTCAGCATTACCGGCGGCCATGCCGGTGGAGAAAGCAATTTGCAGGTTAAATCCGCCCGTATAGGCGTCCACGTCCAGTACCTCGCCGGCGAAATACAGACCGCTGACCAGCTTGGATTCCATGGTCTTGGCGTTGATTTCTTTCACCGATACACCGCCGGCGGTGACAATGGCCTCCGACAGGGGGCGGAATCCGTCCACCGCCACCGGCATACCCTTGATGAGGGCGGTCAGCCGTCCCCGCTCCTCGCGGGTGACGGCGTTGCATTTCTTGTGGGGGTTTATCTGCGCCAGCCGCAGCATCACGGGGATCAGCAGGCGGGGCAGCAGCTTGCCCAGGGCGTTGAGCAGATCCATATTGCTCCGCTCGGCGAAATCCCGCAGGATACGGGCGTCCAGCTGCTCGGGTGTCAGCCCCGGTTTCCAGTCGATATACAGGGTATAGCGGTGGGGGCTCATCTGCCGCATATGGGCGCTGGCAGACAGCACCATGGGACCGCTGACGCCGAAGTGGGTGAACAGCATCTCGCCCAGATCGGAGTAGATGATCTTCTTTTTCTCGTTGTCCTGCACCTTGAGGGCGCAGTTTTTGAGGGACAGCCCCTGCATCTCCATACAGAAAGGGTCGGGGGAGGTGAGCGCCACCAGACTGGGGCGGGGGTCGATCACCGTGTGCCCCGCCTGTTTCGCCAAGGCATAGCCGTCGCCGGTGGAGCCGGTACCGGGATAGGAACAGCCGCCGGTGGCTACGATTACCTTGTACCCTTCCAGCACGCGACCGTCCTCTAACTTCACGCCGCAGCACACGCCGTCCTCGATGACCAGGTCGGTGACCCGCCCCTCGATAAAGCGGGCGCCGCCCGTTTTGGCGTATTTGACCAGGGCGTCCACCACGTCCACCGCCTTGTCGGATACGGGGAATACGCGGTTGCCCCGCTCGGTCTTCAGCGGCACGCCCATAGACTCGATGAGCTCCATCGTGTCCTGGGGGGAGAAGGCGTTGAGAGCGCTGTATAGGAATCGTCCGTTCTCCGGCACGTGTTGTATGAAGGTATCTATGGAGCAGTTGTTGGTGACGTTGCACCGCCCCTTGCCGGTGATCATCACCTTACGGGCGGGTCGGGGATTGCGCTCCACCACCGTCACCGTGTGTCCCAGCCGTCCGGCAGCGCCGGCGGCCATCAGTCCGGCGGCTCCGCCGCCTACCACGATCACGTTCATCGGTCGTCGTCGCCCTCCTCCACCGATTGGTACACGCCGTAGCTGCGCCACAGACCCTCCAGCTCCTCCAACTTGGGTCGGGTGCGGTCCATGGTGCGCAGGCTCACTGCCACGATGAGGGCGTTGATGACGCTCAGGGGTGCCACCAGACTGTCCACCACCGACGCCATATCGCTGTGGGCGGTCAACAGTGCCTGAGCATAGGGGGCGATGGGGGACAGGGCGCTGTCGGTGAGGGCGATGACCCCCGCGCCCTTGGTGTGGGCGTAGTGGAGGGTCTGCACCGACTTTTTGGAATAGCGGGGGAAGCTGATGCCGACGACCACGTCCTCGGTGGACAGGTCCAGCATCTCCTCGAATATCTCCGCCTGGCTGGATACGGCGATGCGGCGCACCTGACCGCCCAGCAGCATCTGCAGATAGTGGGTGAGGAAGCCGGCCAGATGCTTACAGCTGCCGGCGCCGAAAATATACACGTTGCGGGCGGACACGATGCGGTCCACCGCGTCGTTGAATACCGTGGGGTCCAGCTCCTCCACCGTGCGGCGGATGTTGTTGATGTCGCCGGCGGTGACCTGTCGGAGCAGGGTGTCCTCCTGTATGCGGGCGCGGGTCACGTCCAGCCGCTGGACGATGGTCAGCTTACTGCGGATGAGCTCCTGCAGCGCCTTTTGCAGCTGGGGATAGCCGGTGAAGCCCAACTCGGTGGCAAAGCGCACCACCGTGGACTCGCTGACACCCACCTCCTCGCCCAGATGGGCGGCGGTCATAAAGGCGGCCTCGTCGTAGTGGTTGGTGATGAAATCAGCGATGCGCCGCTGACCCTTTGAGAATTGGGGGGCGTGGGTCTCGATGAGACCGGTGAGGGTGGTGTTCACGTTTCCTGACACTCCTTGCTCCGTTAAATTGCATTTTACCGAAAATATTATACCTTTTCATAAAGAAAAATGCAAGATGCAATCCGCATCTTGCATTTTAAAAATTCAGGAAAAACGGAACAGGCGGGATGCCAGGGGATGCAGGCGGCGCATATACACCGTCGCCAGACCGCTGAGACAGCGGTCGTACACCAGAAAGATAACCACCAGCACACCCGCCGCCGGTGCCAGCATCCACAGGGAGAACCACTCCGGAAGAGCGGGGTCGGTGAGGGCGTACCACGCCCCACCGTAGCCTGCCGCAGACAGCAGAAACACGGCGATTTTCAGCAGATATTCCACCCAGCGGGGGAGCGAAAAATGCTCCAGCCACGCCTTGACCACCGTATAGTGACCGAAGAAGCAGAAATACATCAGCCTCCCCTCCGGTGAGGGGATGAGAACGGCGGCCAGCAGGCACACCGCCGCAAAATGAAGGCATCCGGTCAGGCGCCCCCATTCCACCACCACGGGGATGCCGCACAGGGCGGCCAGTGCCGCCAGACCCACTGTGGCTATGGGCTGTGCGGTGAGCAGCAGGCACACCAGAGATAGGGCGGTGAGGATGCCCAAAAAGGCAACTTTGCCCGAATTTTTCATCTTCATATTACCACCATTTAACAGCAGCGGATACAGTCGCCGCCCATACACTCACAGCAGCAGTCGGCGCACCACAGCGCCTGACACACGTCGCAGGCGGTGCAGGTCTCGCCGCCGGTCTGGGCGGTGCGATAGCCGCCGGTCTGGCGGGCGTTCTGCACCCGCTGGAAGGCCGCGCGGTACTCCGCATTGGCGGGGTCCATATTGCAGGCGGTGGAGATGTGGCGATAGGCCTCCTCCAGCCATCCCTTTTTATACAGCACACTGCCCTTGAGGAAGTACCACTCCCCGTCGCGGGACTGGGAGGGGATGCCGTCCAGCAGCATTTCGGCGTCGGTGATGCGGTTTTGCTCGATCATACGGCGGATGTCGCTGTAGCGACCGCCGGTGCCGCCCGGGGCGCGGTAGCCGCCGTTGGTGTGACCGCCCTGGGCTTTTCGCTGGCGGGCGATGGCGTCGTAGGCCTCGTTGATCTCCTGCATCTTCTCCTGTGCCAGGTCGGACAGGGGGTTGTCGGTATAGTTATCGGGGTGGTATTTCCGCGCCATATTGCGATAGGCGGTCTTCACCTCTTCGTCGGTGGCGTCGGGGGAGATGCCCAGCACCTCATAGGGATTTTTCATGGTGTTTTTCCTCTCCGGCGATGACCCGTTTTTGGGTGTGGGGCATCCCCTGTTCCAGAATGTTTCGTAATATGCCGTCAAAGCGGCGAATATCCAGTAGATTATAGGCGGCGATGCACTCAGCCAGGCAGGCGTTGAGGGTCTCGGCGGCGTATTGCCGCGTGGCGACCACGCCGTCGGCATCGGTGATGTCGCGGGCGCGGATATAGGGGTTGTACCGCCCCCGCTTCAGATCCTCGGACAGGTCGTCCACCGCGTCGGCGAGGTACACCCACCGCCCCAGACAATAGCCGAATCGTTCCAGCACCCGCCGCTGACTGTCGTCGGCGGCAACCTGCGCCGCCAAGGTCTGCAGCAATAGGGCAAAGGGCTCTGCCGCCCGATCGATGGAGTCGGTCTGTGCCGTCTCCAGAGCGGCCTGGGCGGTCATCATCGCCGCCACGGCACGGTCCGCATCGGGGTATCGCGCGGCGGCCTTTTTCCGTGCCGCCGCCGCAAAGGGCAGGGCGCACAGCGCCCCCAGTCGCTTGCCGAAGCCTTCGTCGGCGATGGTGTCCTTGAGCTTGTAATAGGTCAGCAGGGTGCCGATATCCGCCGCGCGGTCAATGGCGGCGGTGTTCTGCGCCTTCAGACACCGCTTGGTGGGGTTAAAGCTGCAGCGGGAGGGGCAAAAGTCCGCCCCCTCGTCCGCCAGCGCCATCTGAAGCAGCGCCAGAAAGGTCATATCGTAGCTGAGGGTGAAGCGGGACAGCACGCCGTAGCGTTTGCCCAGTCGCTTGCATAGGGTGCAGTAGATGCCCTTGTACTGCTCGTATTCGCCCATGGTGATGGTGGGCTTATGCAGTTTTACGTATCCGAACATCGCGGCACCCCCTTGTTTGTATCATACTCTAATTGCGAAAATACAGTGTGAAATAATTGTAAATTAATCGGTCAGCACTCGTTTGAGGTACTGTCCCGTGTAGCTTTCCCCACAGGCGGCGATGTCCTCGGGAGTGCCGCAGGCCACCAGTGTGCCGCCCTTGTCGCCGCCCTCGGGACCCAGATCAACGATGTGGTCGGCGGTCTTGATCACGTCCAGATTGTGCTCGATGACGATGACGGTATTGCCGCCCTCCACCAACCGATTCAGCACGGTCAGAAGACGGCTTACGTCGTCGGCGTGCAGACCGGTGGTGGGCTCATCCAGGATGTACACCGTCCGTCCGGTGGCACGCTTGGACAGCTCAGTGGCCAACTTCACCCGCTGGGCTTCACCGCCGGAGAGGGTGGTGGCGGGCTGACCGATCTTCACGTACCCCAGACCCACGTCCAGCAGGGTCTGTAGCTTGCGGGCGATCTTGGGGATGGCGGAGAAGAATTCCACGCCCTCCTCCACCGTCATATCCAGTACGTCGGCGATGGATTTGCCTTTGTATTTTACCTCCAGCGTTTCGCGGTTGTACCGCTTGCCCCCGCACACCTCGCAGGGGACGAACACGTCGGGGAGGAAGTTCATTTCGATCTTAATGATGCCGTCGCCCTGGCAGGCCTCGCAGCGACCGCCCTTGACGTTGAAGGAGAAGCGACCGGGTCCGTAGCCGCGCATCTTGGCGTCGGCGGTGGCGGCGTACAGGTCGCGGATGTCGTTGAACACGCCGGTATAGGTGGCGGGGTTGGAGCGGGGGGTGCGCCCGATGGGGGACTGGTCGATGTCGATGACCTTGTCCAGATGCTCCAGCCCCTCCAGGGCGTCGTGTTTGCCGGGGCGGGTGTGGGCGCGGTTGAGATCCCGCGCCAGCCGCTTATAGAGGATGGCGTTGACCAGACTGGATTTGCCGCTGCCGGACACGCCGGTAACGCAGTTAAAGCACCCCAGTTTAAAGTCCACGTCGATGTGTTTGAGGTTGTTTTCGGCAGCGCCCTTGACGGTTAGTACCTTGCCGTTGCCCGAGCGGCGGGCGGTGGGCACGGGGATGTGCCGCCGTCCGGACAGGTATTGTCCCGTCAGGGAGGCGTCACAGTCCAGTATGCCCTCCACGTTACCGGAGTACACGATATGGCCGCCGTGGATGCCGGCGCCGGGACCCACGTCCACGATCCAGTCGGCGTTTCGCATGGTGTCCTCGTCGTGCTCCACCACGATGAGGGTGTTGCCCAGATCCCGCAGATGCTTTAACGTGCTCAGCAGGCGGTCGTTATCCCGCTGATGCAGACCGATGCTGGGCTCGTCCAGCACGTATAATACGCCCATCAGACAGGAGCCGATCTGGGTGGCCAGACGGATGCGCTGGCTCTCACCACCGGACAGGGTGGCGGCGCCACGGCTCAGGGTCAGGTATCCCAGACCCACGCTGTTAAGGAACCCCAGCCGCTCCTTGATCTCCTTGAGGATGCGGGCGCCGATGAATCGCTCGCGGTCGGTCAGCGGCAGCTCGCTGATAAAGGACAGCATATCCTCCACCGTCATATCGCACAGATCCATAATGTTCATTCCGCCCACCGTCACCGCCAGGCTCTCGGGCTTCAGCCGTCGTCCGTGGCAGTCGGGGCAGGGCACCTGGCTCATATACTGCTCCAGCTCCTCCCGCGCCCAGTCGCTGGTGGTTTCGTTATAGCGGCGTTGCATGTTGTTCAGCACGCCCTCAAAGGCGGTGTAGTGGGTGCCGGAGCCGTATTCGCGGGTGTAGGACATCTTCAGCTTTTCGCCCTTGGTGCCGTACAGCAGCACCTCCCGGATCTCCTTCGGCAGATCCTTAAAGGGGGTGTCCAGCGAAAAGCCGTAGTGGGCGGCCAGCCCGTCAAAGTACATCTTGGCGATGGTGCCGCCGTCCTTATAGTTCCAGCCGCTGCCGGGGAAGCACCCCTGCCGCACGGACAGGGAGGGATCGGGCACGATGCGGTCGGGGTCCATAGCCATAAAGATGCCCAGACCGGTGCACTTGGGGCAGGCACCGAAGGGGTTGTTGAAGGAGAACATACGGGGCTCCAACTCCTCCACGCTGACCCCGTGGTCGGGGCAGGCGTAGTTGCGGGAGAAGGTCAGCTCCTCGCCGTCCACCACGTCCACGGTCAGCAGACCGTCGGACAGAGCGGTGGCGGTCTCCACCGAGTCCGCCAGACGGCTGCGGATATCCTCCTTCACCACCAGACGGTCCACCACCACCTCGATGGTGTGTTTTTTATTCTTATCCAGTTCGATATTCTCCATCAGGTCGTACAGACTGCCGTCCACCCGCACGCGGGCATAGCCGCTCTTGCGGGCGGCCTCCAGCTCCTTTTGATACTGTCCCTTGCGTCCGCGGACGATGGGGGCCATCAGCTGGATGCGGGTGCCCTGCGGCAGGGTCAGGATGCGGTCCACGATCTCGTCCACCGTCTGCTGACGGATCTCCCGCCCGCAGACGGGGCAGTGGGGAATACCGATGCGGGCATACAGCAGTCGCAGATAGTCGAATATCTCGGTGACGGTGCCCACGGTGGAGCGGGGGTTTTTGGAGGTGGTCTTTTGGTCGATGGAGATGGCGGGGGACAGACCCTCGATCAGGTCCACGTCCGGCTTGTCCATCTGCCCCAGGAATTGGCGGGCATAGCTGGACAGACTCTCCATATAGCGACGCTGACCCTCGGCGTAGATGGTGTCGAAGGCCAAAGAGGACTTGCCGCTTCCCGACAGGCCGGTGAATACGATCAGCTTGTCACGGGGCAGTTCCACGTTGATGTTTTTCAGATTGTGGGCGCGGGCGCCCTTGATGATGAGTTTGTTGTCAGCCATAGAGATTTCCTTTCGGCTTGTCCCTCTCGGTTAGAGGGGAGATAAGCCTTCCCCTTGAGGGAAGGTGTCTGCGAAGCAGACGGATGAGGTGTAGGATGCGGAGCATCCGTGCAGGCTCCCTCTTTGAGGGAGCTGTCAGCCGCTGGGCTGACTGAGGGAGTTTCAGCCGCGAAGCGGCATAGGCCCCCTTGCCTAAAGGGGGCTGGCACGGCGCAAGCCGTGACTGGGGGATTCCAAGCCGCAGAGCGGCTTGCTGTGCTCCGCACAGTATCCCTCCGACCTCGTCGGCGTTGCCTCCTCGGCCACCTCCCTTTAGGCAAGGGAGGCTGGACGCTCCTTCGTTTGCCAGACCGCTAACTGTCTTGCGCCCACTATGAGAATGTCGCGTTGCTCCATTCTCCCGCAGATACCGTCCGTAGACCGCACGCGTCTTATTTCATGTTTTGCAGTTCCTTAATGCGGTCACGCAACAAAGCCGCGTGCTCGAATTCCAGCAGCTTGGATGCATGCTTCATTTCCTTGGTCAGCTGGGCGATCAGCTCCTGCCGCTCGGCGCGGGTCAGGCGGACGCCCTCGGCGGCCTTTTTCTTCTTACCGCCGCCGGCGGAGATCTCCAGCACCTCCCGCACGTCCTTGCGGATGGTCTTGGGGGTGATGCCGTTAGCTTCATTGTACGCCATCTGTATCTGACGGCGGCGGTCGGTTTCCCGCAGGCCCGCCTCCATAGAGGGGGTCACCGTGTCGGCGTACATAATGACCGTGCCGTCGGCGTTACGGGCGGCACGACCCACCGTCTGGATGAGGGCGGTCTCGGAGCGGAGGAAGCCCTCCTTGTCCGCGTCCAGTATGGCCACCAGCGACACCTCAGGGATGTCCAGGCCCTCACGCAGCAGGTTGATGCCCACCAGCACGTCGAATTCGCCCAGGCGCAGGTCGCGGATGATCTCCATACGCTCCATGGTGTCGATGTCGTGGTGCATATACCGCACCCGCACCCCATGGGTGTCCAGATAGTTGGTGAGATCCTCCGCCATCTTCTTGGTCAGGGTGGTGACCAGCACCCGCTCGTCGCGGTTGGCACGCACGCGGATCTCCTCCATCAGGTCGTCGATCTGCCCCTCCACCGGACGCACCGAGATGAGGGGGTCCAGCAGACCGGTGGGGCGGATGACCTGCTCCACCGTTTGGGCGCTCTTTTCCTGTTCCAGCGGTCCGGGGGTGGCGGATACGAACACCACCTGATTGATGTGGTCGTAGAATTCGTCAAAGTTCAGGGGGCGGTTGTCATAGGCGCTGGGCAGCCGGAAGCCGTAGTCGATGAGGCTCTTTTTGCGGGCGTAGTCGCCGCCGTACATACCCCGCACCTGGGGCAGGGTGGCGTGGCTCTCGTCCACGAACAGCAGGAAGTCGTCGGGGAAATAGTCCAGCAGCGTGCAGGGGGTACTGCCTGCAGGGCGACCCGACAGCACGCGGGAATAGTTTTCGATGCCCTTGCAGAATCCGATCTCCTGCAGCATCTCCATATCGTAGGTGGTGCGTTGGAGGATGCGTTGCGCCTCCAGCAGCTTCCCTTGTTCGGTGAATTCGCGGTGCCGCTCTTCCATCTCGATGCGGATGCGCTCGATGGCGGACGCCATCTTCTCGGGGGGGATGATGTAGTGGCTGGCGGGGAAGAAGGCCACGTGGCTGATGACGTTTTTCACCTCACCGGTCAGGGCGTGGATCTCGCTGATGCGGTCGATCTCGTCACCGAAGAATTCGATGCGGAACACCGTGTTGTCGGAATAGGCGGGATACACCTCCACCACGTCGCCGCGGACACGGAATTTGTTGCGGGAGAGTGCCACGTCGTTGCGCTCGTACTGCAGATCCACCAGCTTGCGGATCAGATCGTCGCGGGATTTCTCCATCCCCTGCCGCAGGGAGATCACCATACTGCGGTAGTCGATGGGGTCACCCAGGGTGTAGATGCAGGACACGCTGGCCACGATGATCACGTCCCGCCGCTCGGACAGGGCGGAGGTGGCGGAGTGGCGCAGACGGTCGATCTCGTCGTTGATGGCGGAGTCCTTTTCAATGTAGGTGTCGGTGGTAGGGATATAGGCCTCCGGCTGATAGTAGTCGTAGTAGGATACGAAATACTCCACCGCGTTGTCGGGGAAGAACTCGCGGAACTCACTGCACAGCTGTGCCGCAAGGGTTTTATTATGGGCGAGAACGAGGGTGGGGCGGTTGACCTGGGCGATGATGTTCGCCATGGTAAAGGTCTTACCCGAGCCGGTGACGCCCAGCAGGGTCTGCTCTTTTAGTCCCTTGTTCAGACCGTCCACCAGCGCCGAAATGGCTTGCGGCTGGTCGCCGGTAGGGGCGTATTCGCTTTTCAGTATGAACTTGTCCGCCATCATTCTCACCTCACAGCGCAAATTACTACAAATACAGTATACCACAAAATATTTTATAAGTAAACCGCTTTACACGCGGTTTTCCAATTCAGTTCTTTACTTTTTTCGGCAGGGTTGGTATAATGTGGGTAAATGGGGAAGAATCCCCCGCAAAGGAGGAAAATAATATGAAACGCATTCTTGCTACGTTGCTGGCGCTGGTCAGCGTGCTGACCATGATGGTGTGGCCGGTGTCCGCCGCCCCGTCGGTGGATCTGGACGACCTGTTCGTGAGCAACCTGAACTTCCTGGATCAGTATTACACCTTAGGCGCCGAGTTTATGATTCAAAAGATCTGCGGCATTATGTATCCTTGGGACAAGGCAGAGGAGCTGAACTATGCTCCGCTCCCCGTTCCCGCCGCGGAGTTTGAGGCGGTGCTGAACAAGTACTTCGCCCCCTCCGACCGGGATATGGCGGACATCCGCGAGTATCCTTGCGGTCATTGGGACGGCGAGAACTTCACCACCACCCCCTTCTACGATGAGGCCACCGACACCTATCAGGTGTTCTTCATCGGCGGCTTCGGCGGCGATATGCCCCAGCGCGATTACATCGGCTACACCGCCTCCGACCTGGGCTATATCGTCTACTACGCCACCGTCAATTACGACCATCTGCCGGAGGAGGAGTACGCCAAAGTAGAGGCGCTGGAATGGCCTATGGAGTACGTCTACAACGGTAAGGTGTACGAGAACGGTCCCGACGGCTACACCCGCATCGAGTCTTTGGAAACCTCCGGCAACAAGTACGCCGTGTCGGTCAATATGGACAACACCCTGCGCATTTTGAGCCAGAGCACCTATACCGCCGCCGACCTGCCGCCCCATCTGGGCGCGGTCAGCATCACCGCCCAGCCCAAGACGGCGTACGCCAAGACCGGCGCTAAGGTGACCGCTACCGTTAAGACCAAGGGTCTGCGCCCCACCTACACCTGGTATATCAAGAATGACGGCGCTACCAAGTACAGCAAGTCCTCGGTGACCTCCGCCACCTATTCCGCCACCATGGGCAGCAAGGTGGATGGTCGCCGCGTGTACTGCGTGGTCACCGACGCCTACGGCAATTCCGTCAAGACCGATACGGTGATGCTGCGTCAGAAGCTGGCCATCGCCACCCAACCCAAGACCGCCTATACCAAGCTGAACGCCACCGCCAAGGTGACGGTCAAGGCATCGGGCACCGGTCTGAAATATGCCTGGTACGTGCGCAGCGCCACCGGCACCAAGTACAGCAAATCCTCGGTCACCTCTTCCACCTATTCGGTGAAGATGACCTCGAAGGTGAAGGATCGCCGCGTGTACTGTGTCGTCACCGATAAGTACGGCAAGAAGGTGCAGACCAACACCGTCATTCTGCGGCAGGCCGCCTCCATCGTCACCCAGCCCAAGAGCGTCAAGGTAGCCAACGGCAAGACCGCCAAGGTGACGGTGAAAGCCAGCGGCGACGGGTTGAAATACACCTGGTACGTTAAGAACGCGGGCTCCAAGAAATACAGCAAGTCCTCGGTGACCAAGTCCACCTATTCGGCGAAAATGTCCTCTAAGGTGAACGGTCGTCTGGTGTACTGCGTGGTGACCGATAAGTACGGCAAGACGGTGAAGACCTCCACCGTCAAGCTGAGCAAGAAATAAGAATTTTCAAAAAAACCGCTACCCTTTCGGGTGGCGGTTTTTCTTTGCCCTCGTCGGAAGTAAAAGCCCCCCTTGTGTAAAGGGGGGGCTGACGGGGGGATTGTAGCCGGCGAAGACGGCGTAGGGTTTCCCCCTCCTTTTTCATATTACCCCTTGATTTTAGCGCTTTAGTGTGTTACAATAACAGATAACCTTGTTTGCTTTTTAAAGGATAGAGGAGAGATTTGTATGCGTATCGTCGTAAAAGTGGGTACCTCCACGCTGGCACATGCCACCGGACTGCTGAATATCCGTCGGGTGGAGCAGCTGTGCGGGGTAATGAGCGACCTGAAGAATGCGGGGCACCAGCTGATACTGGTGTCCAGCGGCGCCATCGGTATGGGCGTGGGCAAATTGTCCCTGTCCGGTCGTCCCACCGACATCCCCACCAAGCAGGCCGCCGCCGCGGTGGGTCAGTGCGAGCTGATGTATACTTACGATAAACTGTTCACCGAGCACAACCACACCGTGGCACAGCTGCTGGTGACGGGGGCGGATCTGTCCCACGCCGACCGCCGCGACAATTTCCGCAATACCCTGTTTCGTCTGTTGGAGTTGGGCGCCCTGCCCATCGTCAATGAGAACGATACCGTCGCCACCGAGGAGATCGTCATCGGTGACAACGACACGTTGGGCGCCATTGTGGCGGCTCACACTCAGGCGGATCTGCTGGTGATTTTGTCCGACATTGACGGGCTGTACACCGCCGACCCCCACACCGATTCCGCCGCCCGCCTGCTGACCGAGGTGGCGGAGATCACCCCCGCCATTGAGGCGATGACCGGCGGCGCCGGCAGTAAGCTGGGCACCGGCGGTATGGCGACCAAGATTGCCGCCGCCAAGATCGCCACCGCCGCGGGCGTGACCATGGTGATCGCCAACGGTCAGGATCCTGCGGCGCTGTACGACATCGTAGAGGGCAAGCCCATCGGCACCCGATTTATAGCCAAGGAGGTGGCCCCGTGACCACACTGGACATCCTAAAGAGAGCCAAGGCGGCCACCGCCGCCCTTTCCACCCTCACCACCGAGAAAAAGAACGCCGCCCTGATCGCGATGGCGCAGGCGCTGGTGGAGGATACCGCCACCATTTTGGAGGCCAATGCCGCCGATATGGCGGCGGCCAAGGGCACCATCTCGGACGTGATGCTGGACCGCCTGGCGCTGACCGAGGCCCGCATTGTGGGGATGGCGGAGGGCATCCGTCAGGTGGCGGGTCTGCCCGACCCCGTGGGTCATATTCTGTCCGAATCCACCCGCCCCGACGGGCTGAAGATTACGAAAATTTCCGTTCCCATCGGTGTGGTGGGCATCATCTATGAGAGCCGTCCCAACGTCACCTCCGATGCCGCCGCTCTGGCGGTCAAATCCGGCAACGTGTGTGTCCTGCGGGGTGGCAAGGAGGCGTGGCGGAGCGCCAACGCCATTGTCACCGCCCTGCGGCGGGGACTGGAGCAGGCGGGTCTGTCGGCGGATATGGTGAATCTCATTGAGGACACCACCCGCCAGTCCGCCACCGAGCTGATGAAGGCGGACGCATACGTGGATCTGCTGATTCCCCGCGGCGGAGCGGGTCTTATCCGCGCCTGCGTGGAGAATGCCACCGTGCCCTGCATCCAGACCGGCACCGGCATCTGCCACATTTATGTGGATAAAGCGGCGGACATTGAGATGGCGCTTTCCATCGTGGACAACGCCAAGATGAGCCGCCCCTCGGTGTGCAACGCCTGCGAGGTATGCTTGGTGCATAGGGACATCGCCGCCGACTTCCTGCCGAAATTGCGGGCGCGGCTGTGTGAAAACCGCGACGTTACCGCCGAATTGAGGCTGGACGCCACCGCCGCCACCCTCATCGACGGCACCCCCGCAGGGGATAATGACTTTGATACCGAGTTTTTGGATTACATTCTTGCCATTCGCGTGGTGGCAGACGTGGAGGAAGCCATCTCCCACATCGCCGCCCATTCCACCCACCACTCCGAGGCGATTATCACCGCCGATGCCGCCACCGCCGCCCGCTTCACCGCCGCGGTGGACTCCTCGGCGGTGTACGTCAACGCCTCCACCCGCTTCACCGACGGCGGCGAGTTCGGTCTGGGGTGCGAGATGGGTATCTCCACCCAAAAGCTTCACGCCCGCGGCCCTATGGGTCTGGCGGAATTGACCACCTATAAATACGTCATCACCGGCAACGGACATACGAGGTAACCTTATGAAAATTGGATTTATCGGCGCCGGCAATATGGGCGGTGCCATCGCCATCGCCGTGGCAAAAGCGGTTGGCGGTGAACACCTGTTGATTGCCGACCTGAATACGGAAAAAGCCGCCGCCTTGGCGGCGGATATCGGCGCCACCGCCACCGACAACGATAGGGTGGTGGCGGAAAGTGATTTTATTTTCCTGGGGGTCAAGCCCCAGGTGATGGAAGCGGCGCTGACCGCTTTGCGTCCCGCGCTGACAGCGCGGAAGCAGAAGCCGGTTCTGATCAGTATGGCGGCGGGTCTGACGGTGGATTGCATTAAGGAATGGAGCGGGGGCTTACCGGTCATCCGCATTATGCCCAACACCCCCGTGGCGGTGGGGGAGGGGATGACTCTCTACACCGTCGGCGCGGACGTGACCGCCGCACAAAAAGCCGTATTTACCGATTTTATGACGGCGTCGGGACGGCTGTGTGAGCTGCCCGAGAGCCTGATCGACGCCGGCTGTGCCGTGTCCGGCTGCGGACCGGCCTTTGCCTATCTGTTCATCGAGGCGCTGGCGGCGGGCGGCACAGAGAAGGGTCTGGACCCCGCTCTGTCGCTGGAGTTGGCCGCCCAAACCGTGTTGGGGGCCGCCAAGATGGTGCATCAAACGGGGAAAGACCCCATCGCGCTGAAGGACGCGGTATGCTCCCCCGGCGGCGCCACCCTGCAGGGCGTGAGCGCTCTGGAGCGGGGTAATTTCCGCGACGTTGCTATGTCCGCCGTGGACGCGGCGTATCAGCGCACGCTGGAAATGAAACAATAATAAAAAGCCGAGGCGTCAGCCTCGGCTTTTTTTGTTGAATTTTATTTCTTTGTGAAATACAAAGTTCTGTCAGACCAACAATCGTTTTCATCAAGCGGATACAAATCGCCGGAAGAAAGTTTTCCTTTTCTTGAAGAAATGACATCGCTGTCTAAAAAGACAAAACCTACGCTCTCGCAAAAGGTTACAAATGTTTCAAAAGATGCCCAGACTTCACCTTTATCTTTCAAGTGTTCATAGGTAGAACAGCCGTGCTCAAAGAACATATCGGTTATTGCGAAATGACCGCCGACTTTCAAGCAACGGTAAACTTCATTGATTAACTCTGCATAATTGTTGACATTACTGAGCAGGTTGCCGCTGAACAGATCGATACAGGAATCTTTAAAAGGAAGAGGTTTATCTAAATCTACATCGAATACGAAAAAGTTTTCTTTTTGGCAGGCATTGGAATGTGCAGAAATTACCGTAGGGCAAGCATCGGTTGCGATGAATACATCGTTTTCTGCCAAGTTATCTAGAGCAGTTGAGAAATAGCCAGAAGGACCACTAGCTAAATCAACTTTAATTCCTTGTTTATTCGAAACAAATTCAATAAAGCGGCTCTTGCTTGGGTCGGAAGACATAATGTGTTTTTGCGACTGGTAGTTTCTTACCATATTCAGTTTTTTGTTTCCTTGCAAAAAATAACCTTCTAATTGTTTTGACCACCACGGGCGGTCATCGTCGTTTGTAATGAAATGCACGACATTTTCGTCGGTAGAAAAGGGGATGTTTTCTTGAATAATCGTAGAAATATTGTTCATTTTTCCTCCTGATTTTAAGTGATGCAGTTCGCTTCGCTCACTGTGATGCAATGCTTCGCATCGTGATGATGCTCGCGTTGCTCGCAGTGATGCGGTGCGTTCCCTCACGTGCCATAGGCACACATCACGCCCGCAGGGGCGCATCACGCCGTCAGGCGCATCACGTTCCCGCAGGGAACACATCACTTTATTCAGCGTTCCGCTGAATAATTTCTTCCACCAATTTCACGCCGTAGGCGATGCACTCGTTGCAGGAGCAGAGCATCTCGCCGCCGGTAAGCCCCTTGATGACCTCACACACACCGCTGCCGCAGTGGTCGACGAAGGATTTGCTCATTTCACCGCACACCTTGTAGGTGTTCATCTTGCTGGTGGGGTCGGCAGGGTCGGCGCCCAGCATACCCGCCACAAAGACGGCGCCCGACAGAGCACCGCAGGTTTGGGTGTGGTCACCCATACCGGCGCCAAAGCCCTCGGTGGCACGCTTCACCACGGCGGGGTCCAGTCCCATCTCGTCACAGAAGGGCAGTGCCACCGCCTGGGCGCAGTTGTAACCTTGGTTATGATACTCCATAGCCATTTCCAATTTTGTTTTCATTATGAATTCTCCTTTGCTGTACGACAGGAAGCAACTAACATAGCACGCAGAGAGGTACACTTTTCAGAAAGGGATTTGAATTGTGCATCGTCAATGTAATTTGTTCTATGCAACAACTCCAACCAGTAACCGGTTTCGCTGGCCTCTTTGAGAGCGATTTCGAGTTTGGATACAAAATCTCGTTTACTTTGTGCGTAATTGGCTTCATAGATGTTGGCACCGATGGAGGTTCCACTACGCCCAATTTGGTTAGCAATAACGGACTCGTGTTTGCTTTTTAGGAATTTAACAAGTTCAATGATTTCAACAGAAAAATCCATCGACAAAGTGCGGAGTTTGGATTCAGACATCGGTTACCCTCCAATATTTAAGTGATGCAGCTCACGTTGTTCGCTGTGATGCAGTTCGCTTCGCTCACTGTGATGCGGCTCGCTAGGCTCGCCGTGATGCGTTGCGTTCCAACACGCACCGCAGGTGCGCATCACATCCGCAGGATGCATCACGCCGCAAGGCGCATCACGTTCCCGCAGGGAACG
>JAZQKF010000016.1:0-17030 GCA_045542015.1 Acutalibacteraceae bacterium | reverse complement strand
CCACGGGTCTAAAATTGCCAAAAAGCCGCTGTAAGTTACACAATACAACAACCAACTACGACAACCTTTTTCTACTATATATGGTATGCTATCCATAGGACAAGCCTACCTGTAGTAGAAAAAGGTTGTTTTTTTGCACCCAAAGCCGTGAAAAAAGTTACGTTTCACGTGAAACATAAGACGGGCGATTCGTGAATCGCCCCTACGGATTCTGTTCAATGTTGAATAGACCCAAGCCTCCCTCTTGAGGGAGGTGGATTTTTGCCGCAGGCAAAAAGACGGAGGGAGTTATAATAACCGGTTATCAGTTTAGAGTTATGAGATTGCCTGCGGCAATCGTTATGAGAACCCCTGCGGGGTTCATATAAATCCCCCAGTCTGCCCTGCGGGCAGCCAGCCCCCTTTACAAGGGGGCCTACATTCCATCCGACATCGGATAGAACCCGCGGACGGGTAATACCCGCCCCCTACGAATCCCATCCCACATCGAAACCCACCAATTATAACCAAAGGAGCGGTTTTATGAAATTTCGCAAGCAGCCATACCACGCCGGCGGGGAGGTGTGGATGATCCCCACGGGGGACATCCGCCCCAACCCCTACCAGCCGCGGCAGGAATTCCCGCTGGACAAGCTGGTGGAGCTGGCGCAGAGCATCAGCGAAAACGGCGTTTTGCAGCCCCTCACCGTCACCCTGGAGGAGGGCGTTCCCACGCTGGTGGCGGGGGAGCGGCGGCTGCGGGCGGCACGCATCGCGGGACTGCGGGAGGTGCCCTGCATCCCCGTGCAGATGGACGCGGGACAGCGGCAGGTGATGGCGCTGGTGGAGAATCTCCAGCGGGAGGATATGAACTGCTTTGAACAGGCGCTGGGCATCCGTCGTCTGATGGAGGACGGCGGTCTGGCCCAGTGGGAGGTGGCACGGCAGCTGGGGCTGTCCCAGTCGGCGGTGGCCAATAAGCTGCGTCTGCTCCGCCTGCCGGAGGAGGAGCGGCAACAGCTGATCGCCGCCGGTATGGGTGAGCGCCACGCCCGCGCCCTATTGCGCATCGAGAATGAGGAGCAGCGCCGCTTCGTCCTCCAGCGGGTGGTGGAGGGACGGCTCACCGTGGCGCGCACCGAGCGGATGGTGGAGGATATGCTGGCGGGGCGGGTGCGCCGCCGCCCGTCAAAGCCGCTGATTCGGGACGTGCGGGTGTTCTTCAACACCGTCAACCACGCGCTGGACATTATGCGCCGCGGCGGCATCGACGCCCAGAGCCAGCGGCGGGACGGGGAGGACTACATCGAATACGTGGTGCGCATCCCCCGATCCGCCGCCACCGCCGACAGGGCATAAGAAAACCCCCGACACAGGATGTCGGGGGTTTGTATGTATTACTGGATAACGGTTTTTGCCTTGAGATTTTTATCGGTCAGACACACGAAGGTCTTGCCCTCCGCCATCACCAGCGGGGTTTTGCCGTCCGCCTCGTAGAAGGACAGCTGGGCATCGGTGCGCTTCCACACGATGTCGCGGGCCTTGCCGTTCACCGCCAGGGTGCCGGTGCCCTCCTTGAGGTCGAAGTCGATGTGGTAGGCGCTACCCTTCTTATAATCCAACACGCGGCGGGTGTCGTACATCACGATGACGTTCTTCACCGCCACGGTGCCGCCGGAGCCGGTCTCGTGGATCGGCATATTCATAGCGGCGTCGGTGCCCTTCATGGTGACACGGTGCTTGCGGTAGTTGCCGGACTCCTCATCGTAGGAGAAGCCGATGTTGTAGGTCTGGGAGATCTTCACGTTGACGGTGGCGGCGGGCTGATCCCCCTCTTTTTCGCCGAAATCGTAGGGCGCCACCGTGTCGGAGGTGGTTTTATACCCCATACGCTTGATGGTGTTCAGCACCTTATCCTTGTCAAACGCCTTGTTGTTCCAGCTGTAGTTTTTGCCGGCGTTGACGGCGGCGGTCAGAGCGGAGTCCACCACCGACGCCGACTCGATGTCGTTGATGTTCTGGTTGCGGATGGCGGTGCGGGCGTCGCCGGAGCCGCCGATGTGGCAGTAGATGGCGTCCAGAGCGTTGACGTATTTAATGAAATGGGGGCGGGCCGAGCGGACGGGACCTACCCGCTGGGGCAGACGGTCCACGCTGGAGAAGATGGCCAGCATACGGGGAATACCCGCTTCGGTCTCCGCCTCAAAGTACATTTCGGCGTGCTCAATGCCCACCTGCACGATGTCCGCGGACTCGTCCGGCACCGCAAAGGCCACGGGACGGTTATTCTCGGTGTCGAAGTCCTGAATACCGGTCAGCGGATTACGGGGCAGGGGCGGTGCGGTGGTGGTTGTGGTGGTGGTAGCGGTGGTGGTTGTGGTGACGGGGGGCTCCGGCTCCTCCGGCGCGTGACAGGTGGTGAGCCCGAATACCACGCCCACGATGATGGCCACCGCCGCCACAGAGGCGGTGATGATGATAAACAAACGCTTATTCATAGGAACGCTCCTTTGTTATAGTCTACCAATAATCATAGCACGAATGACAGCCGTTTTCAATAGCAAAATTATCCAACGGGTTGACAAAACCCGCCGTTGTGGGTAAACTACATATAGAATATATGCGCCCGTAGCTCAGTAGGATAGAGCGTTCGCCTCCTAAGCGAAAGGCCGTTGGTTCGATTCCAATCGGGCGTGCCAAAAAGAACACAGAGGCGATACCTCTGTGTTCTTTTTTGTATTGTTTCACGTGAAACGTTCCAAAGCCTCCCTCTCCGAGGGAGGTGGCACGGCGATAGCCGTGACGGAGGGAGTTATAACCAGTTATGAGTTTAGAGTTATGAGATTGCCTGCGGCAATCGTTATGAGAACCCCTGCGGGGTTGTTTAAATCCCCCAGACTGCCCTGCGGGCAGCCAGCCCCCTTTACAAGGGGGCCTTCATCCTATCCAACCTCGAATGGAATCCGTAGGGGTCGATGCCCACATCGACCCGGGCGGATATGGAATCCGCCCCTACATCGCTATCCAACCTCGAATAGAATCCGTAGGGGAGGGGTCTCGCTGCGGCTCGGTCCACCCGCGGCTCTGACAGTCCACCGGACTGTCATTCACTTCCGCGGGATGTCGCTTCGCTACTCTGTCCCCTCCCGCAAAGGGGACGCGACGGCGTGGGTTTATCTTCCGCCGCGAGAATGGTTTTACCATTTTCCCACAGTTGCCGCCCGTAACACGGAGAAAACAAGAAAAAACCCCTAAAAACAGTTTACAGACCCCTGTTTCTATGGTAAACTGGTATTTATAATAGGTAATTAAGCGAAAAATGCGTAAAAATACCTGAAAAATGATAAGCGAGGAATGGATTATGGCAAAAATTATGGCGGTTGTCACCCAAAAAGGCGGCGTGGGAAAGACCACGTCGGCGGTAAATCTGGCGGCGTCGCTGGGCGAAATGGGCAAAAAATGCCTGCTGGTGGACATCGATCCCCAGGGCAACGCCACCAGCGGTGTCGGTGTGGACAAGCGGCAGGTGGAGAAATCCACCTACGATATGCTGGTGGGCAACGGCGACGCCCGCGACGCCATTATTGCCACCCCCTACGAGAATCTATGGATTCTGCCGGCCAGCGTGGGCTTGGCAGGTGCCGAGATCGAGATGGTGGACGTGCCCCATCGGGAAAAGCGGCTCAAGGCCGCTCTGGCCCCTTGTCGGGACGCCTTTGACTACATCCTCATCGACTGTCCCCCCGCCCTGGGTCTGCTGACCCTCAATGCGTTGGTGGCGGCGGACACCTTCCTCATCCCTGCCCAGCCGGAATACTACGCGCTGGAGGGTTTATCGCAGCTGATCGCCACCGTGCGGCAGGTCAAGCGCACCTATAACCCCACTCTGGAGCTGGAGGGCGTGATGTTCACCATGTACGACGGCCGCACCAACCTGACCCAGCAGGTGGTGGCGGAGGTGAAAAAGTTCTTCCCCCGCAAGGTGTACGGCACCGTCATCCCCCGCACCGTCCGCTTGGCCGAGGCGCCCAGCTACGGTATGCCCATCAACTACTACGATAAGCGGGGCAAGGGCGCCGTCGCCTATCGGGAATTGGCAAAAGAGATTCTGCAAAAGCAGTAAGGGAGGGTCTGTCCCCTCCCGTTAAGACGGGAAAGTCGCCTGAAAGCGCGACCCATTCCCGATAGAAATGTAAAGGAGATTTGAGATATGGCTAAGAAATTCGGCGGTCTGGGCAAGGGTCTGGACGTATTATTTTCCGAAAACACCCTGGAGGACGGCGTCACCACCGTGACCCTGCCTCTGGATGAGATCATCCCCAATCGTGAGCAGCCCCGCAAGCAGTTTGACGAGGCGGCGCTGGCGGATCTGTCCGACAGCATCGCCCAGCACGGCGTGCTGCAGCCCCTGCTGGTGCGCCCCATGCCGGACGGCAGCTATCAGCTGGTGGCGGGCGAGCGCCGCTGGCGCGCCAGCCGTATGGCCGGGCTCGCCGAGGTGCCGGTGGTTATCCGCGATATGAACGAGCAGGAGGCCGCCGAGCTGGCGCTGATCGAGAACCTGCAGCGCGAGGATCTGAATCCGATGGAGGAGGCGGTGGGCTACCGCACTCTGATGGACAGCTACGGTATGACCCAGGAGCAGGCGGCGCAGGTGGTGAATAAGTCCCGCCCCGCCGTGGCCAATGCCCTGCGCCTGCTGCAGCTGCCCGAGGCGGTGACCGAGATGGTGTCCAAGGGTGAGCTGTCTGCGGGTCACGCCCGTACCGTGCTGTCCTTTGAGGGCGCCGAGGCGCAGATCGCCGCCGCCAAGCAGGCGGTGGCCAAAGGTCTGTCTGTCCGTGAACTGGAGAAGATGGCCAAGGCCGCCAAGCGCACCCCCCGCGCCCCCAAGCCCTCCACCCGCGACAGCTTTTACGACGAGGTGGAGCTGGCTCTGCGGGAGAATCTGGGTCGCCAGGTAAAGGTGACCGCCACCGCCAAGGGCGGCATTTTGCAGGTGGAGTTCTTTGACCCGGACGACCTCCGCGCCCTGGCCAATAAGCTGGCGGAGCAGGAGTGATGGACATTCGGCTGCGCCGAAGTCCGTCGAGATTTTGCGGCGTTGCCGCAAAACTCGCAGGAGTACCGGGTGTAAGTGGCGGAGTGGTTTCGCCCCTATAATCTCTCATTATATTATACGTGGAGTATATTATGGGTAAAATTATACCATCTGAATATAAATTATCCGTCAAAGTGGCGTCCTACGACGTGGGTGCCAACGACGTTATGCGGCTGTCCGCTGTCCTGCGGTATCAGCAGGAGGCGGGGGAGCAGCACCTGGTGGATGCCGGCTTGGGCTGGCAGGCGCTGATGCAGACGGGTATGGTGTTCGTCACCTCCCGCTGGCACACGCAGATCCACCGCCTGCCCGCCATGGAGGAGCAGGTCACCCTCACCACCTGGCACCGTGACCGTAAGGGTCCCCGTTTCTTCCGCTGTTATGAATGGCGGGATGCGGCGGGCAACGTCCTCATCGAGGGCGTGATGCAGTTCGCCCTGGTATCGGTGGCGGAGCACCGTCTGCTCCGTGGCGACGAGTTTATGGCTATGGCGCCGTTGCCGGACAACCCCCGACAGGTGTCCTGCGGCGACCCCGCCCGCTTCCCTGTCAGCGGGGTTACCCCCGTAGGGGAGTACCGCGTGCGCTGGTCGGATATGGATCGCAACGGGCATATGAACAACACCCACTACGCCGATCTGATGCTGGACGGTCTGTCTGCTGACCGCCTGGTGGGTCAGCCTGCCCGGGTGGATCTGCACTTTGCAGGGGAATGCGTGATGGGGGACACCCTCACCCTGTCCGCCGCGGAGGAGGAAAACGTGACCACCGTTACCGGTGACACCGCCCGCGGGCGCAGTTTTGCCGCCCGCATCCGATGGAGTGAGTGATATGGACTTTAACGAGGCCTGTCAGCAGGTGCGGCGGGGGGATATTCGCCCCGGCGGCATCGGCATATTGGCGGAGAAGCCCCTCCACGCCACCCTCAAGTGGTGGCTGGACGATAACCCCGACCACCATGAGATCACCCTGCCCTGCGGCAAGGTGGCGGACGTGTACGACGGGGAGCGGGTGTACGAGATACAGACCGGCAATTTCACCGCCCTGCGGAAGAAATTGGAGGTGCTGTTGCCCCACCACCCCGTGACGGTGGTGCACCCCATCCCGCGGCGGAAGTATCTGGCGTGGATAAATCCGGAGACGGGGGAGATCACCCCTGCGCGAAAAAGTCCCCGTGTGGGCAGTTTTGCGGACGGGGGCGCCCAGCTGATCTATCTGTTGCCGCTGTTGGATCACCCGCATCTCACCATCCGCTTTCTCCTGATGGATATGGAGGAGCAGCGGCTGGCGGACGGCTGGGGCAAGGACGGAAAGCGGGGGAGCCACCGCGCGGTGTTGCTCCCGCTGACCCTGGAGGATACCCTCACCCTGCGCTGCCCCGCCGATTACGGAGCGCTGGTGCCGACGGCGTTGCCCGCCGCCTTTACCGCCGCGCAGTTCGGCAAGGCCGCCAGACTGCAGGGGCGCAAGCTGAACGGCGCGCTGAAGGTACTGCTGCACCGCGGCATTCTGACGCGGGAAAAAGAGGGACGGGAGTACGTGTACAAAAAAGCATAAACTATGGCCAAAACGAACTTAGTTCGTTTCGATATAAAGTCAGTTCGAAACCATCCTGACTTAGGGGGCGGGGGAGCCTGCCACCCTTAAAACAAAACTAAGGAGCGAATACCAATGAAACAAACCAACTCGGAGCGGATACGCTCCCTGGCGGTGGCAGGTCTGGTAGCAGGTCTGTACACCGCCCTGACGGTGGTGCTGGCGCCGCTGTCCTTCGGCACCGTGCAGTGCCGCGTAGCGGAGGCGCTCACCGTGCTGGCCGCCTATTCCCCCGCCTCGGCGGTGGGTCTGACGGTGGGGTGCGCTCTGTCCAACCTCATCGGTCTGACGATGGGCGCCAACGTGGCGGGTGCGCTGGATATCCTGCTGGGCACCCTGGCGACGGGTGCGGCGGCGTGGCTGTCCTATTTGTTGCGGCGGTTCCGCGTGGGCGGTCTGCCGGTGTGGTCCACCCTGCCTCCCGTGGTGCTCAACGCCCTCATCATCGGCTCGGAGCTGACCGTGGCGGTGGGTCCCCGCCATCTCAACGGCTGGCTGTTGTGGGTCGGCTCGGTGGGTGCGGGACAGCTGGTCGCCTGCGTGGGCGGCGGTCTGCTGCTGGCGATGGCCTTTAAAAAATCCGGATTTGACCACCGATTAGAGCAGAATAATTATACTTTTAGATAAATTCAGTACGAATTATACTCACAGTAAAGGAAAATCCCTATGAAATCCACCTTTCGACACTATGCGCCAGTGGCGTTGCTGCTGGCGGTGATACTGCTGGCGGCCACCTGCCTGTCCCTGCTGACAGGGGACCGAGAGCGGGGCGACCGCCCGCGGGTGTTGGTCACCACCTACCCCTTGTACGTGGCGGCGCAGAATATCCTCGGCGATACCGACGGGGTTCAGATGACCATGCTGTCCGCCGTAGGGGCGGGGTGTCTCCACGACTATCAACTGACCCCCGCCGACCGTCTGGCGATTGAGCGGGCGGATCTGGTAATTACCAATGGTGTCGGCGCCGAGCCCTTCTTAGAGGGGCTGGTGGAGGAGCATCGCTTGGTGGACACCGCCGACAACGTGGGTCTGCTCTACGCCACCCACCACCATCACGAGGACGAGCACCATCACCACGATGATGCCGACTATAACGAGCATGTGTGGCTGAGTCCCGCCCGCTATATTCATCAGGTGGGGGAGGTGCAGCAGGCGCTGATGCGCCTGGACCCCGACAACGCCCCCGATTATGCGGCCAATGGGGCAGACTACATCGCCGCCATCCACGACGGGATTTTACTGAAACTGCCCAACCTGAACGGTCGCCCCTGCGTGCTGTTCCACGATTCGCTGTCCTATCTGGCGGCGGACGTGGGTCTGGACGTGCAGATGGTGCTCACCGCCGACGGTGAGAGCGGTCTGTCCGCCAACCATCTGGCGCAAGTGGAGCGTCTGGCCAAGGAGCACCCCGACCTGGTATTACTGTACGATACCCAGTACCCTATCCGCTACACGGCGGTGGACGGGCTGGTGCCCGCCGCGCAGGTGATCTCGCTGGAGACCGCCGTGGTGGCGGACGGAAAGCCCACCGACTGGTTAGACGCTATGAATCGTAACCTGGATAAACTGCAACCATTGACCGAAGGAGGTGACGCGCCGTGAGCGAATGCGGACTGCACTGTCTGAAAATCAACAACATCACCGTCCGTGCGGGCGGACAGACGCTGGTGGAGGACGTGTCCCTCCACGCCCACTGCGGCGAGATCACCGCCCTCATCGGGCGTAACGGCGCGGGCAAGAGCACCCTGTTCAAGGCGATACTGGGGCAGATACCCCACCGGGGCGAGGTGGTGTTCACCGGTCACGACGGCGTGCCCGCCCACCGTGCCCCCCGCATCGGCTACGTGCCTCAATCCCTAAACATCGACGAGAGTTCCCCCGCCACCGTGCTGGATATGGCGGTGGCGTATACCAGCCGCTGGCCGGCGTTTTTGCCCACCCCGCGGCGGCTGCGGCGGGAGATCGCCGCCCATTTTGAACGGTTTGACGCCGCCGACCTGCTGGACAAGCCGGCGGGTCGTCTGTCCGGCGGTGAGTGGCAGCGGGTGCTGCTGGCCATCGCCACCCGACCCCATCCCGATATGCTGGTGCTGGACGAGCCGGTGTCCGGCGTGGACGAGGCGGGTCTGCACCGCTTCTACGAGCTGTTGGAGCAGCTCCGTCAGCAGGATATGGTGATATTGCTGATTTCCCACGATTTAAGCTTCGTCCGCCACCACGCCGACCGCGTGGTGCTGCTGGACCGCCGCGTGCTGGCAAAGGGTAGCCCCGACGAGGTGTTCGGGTCGGAGGCCTTTGCCGCCGCCTTCCCGAAAGGGGGTGAGGGCGATGTTTGACTGGCTGCAGTATGATTTTATGCGCACCGCGCTGTGGGCGGTGCTGCTGCTGGTGCCGCTGACCGCCCTGCTGGGCACGCTGGTGGTGAATAATCGGATGTCCTTTTTCTCCGACGCGCTGGGACACTCGGCGTTGACCGGTGTCGCCATCGGCGTGGTGGCGGGGGTGTCCGACTATCGGTGGATACTGGTGCTGTTCGGTGTGGTGTTCGCTCTGGCGATGAACCGCATCCGCCGCAGTCGCATCTCCTCCACCGATACGGTCATCGGCGTGTTCTCCTCGGTGGGTGTGGCGCTGGGTCTGGCGCTGTTGTCCGCCGAGGGCAACCTGAGCAACTACCAGAGCCTGTTGGTGGGCGACGTGCTGTCCATCACCCGTGAGGAATTGTGGGTGCTGGCCGCGGCGTTGGCGGTGACGCTGGTGCTGTGGATCACGTGCTTCAACGGCTTTTTTGCCGTCAGCGTCAGCCCCTCGGTGGCAAAGAGCAAGGGTCTGCCCACCGTATTGCTGGACAACCTGTTCGTCACCTTGGTGGCGGTGGTGGTGATGCTGGCCATCCGCTGGGTGGGTCTGCTCTTAATCAACGCCATGCTGATTTTGCCCGCCGCCTCCGCCCGCAACGTGGCGCGGAGTCTGCGGTCCTACCACCTGCTATCGGTGGTGTTCGGCGTGTTTGCCGGCGTGACGGGTTTGGCGGTGTCCTTCTATAACGGCATCGCCGCCGGCCCCTGCATCATCTTGGTGCTGGCCGCCATCTTCTTCGGCACGTTTTTATTGCGGAAGAAATAAAGAATGGGTGATTGGATGGAACACGGCGAGCGCAAAGCCATTCGATTAAAAGAATACGATTACACCACCCCCGCCGCGTATTTTATCACGATATGTACGAAAGATCGAAAACCAACCTTGTCGAGAATTGTAGGGGACGATGCCCACATCGTCCCGTCCGGTTACGGACAAATCGTTGAAAAGTATTTGCGCAACATAGCGGGTATAGACAAATATGTAATTATGCCAAATCATATCCATATGATTATCCGCATTGATAACGGGCCGATGTGGGCATCGGCCCCTACACAATCCATCCCAACGTTGGTGCGTTCATTCAAGGTGTTGGTGACAAAAGAACTTGGACAATCCATTTTCCAACGCTCCTATTACGACCACGTGATTCGGGGGGAGCGGGATTACCGCGACGTGTGGGATTACATCGAAACAAACCCCTTGCGGTGGCAAGAGGATGAATATCACTGCGAAAAGTAAGAAATCTGTTTGGACTTTCAAAAAGAGGCGATACTTATGAAAAAAATCAAGGCATTTTGTACGCGAAAAGGGGTCGTCCCCTCGGGCAAGCTGTATTTTGTGGACGCCATGGGGTCGATGGCGGTGGGTCTGTTCGCCACCCTGCTCATCGGCACCATCTTCCAGACCCTGGGTGACTACACCGGCTGGGCGTTTCTGACCGACATCGCCGGCTACGCCAAGGGTTGTACCGGTGCGGCGCTGGGTGTGGCCATCGGCTACGCCCTGAAGGCGCCGCCGCTGGTGCTGCTGTCCGGCGCGGTGGTGGGCTCTATCGCCAACGGTCTGCCCACCACCTTTGCGGGGGTGGACACTCCCCTCACCGCCGGTCCCGCCGGCGCCTTTGTGGTGTGCATCGTGGCCATCGAGCTGGGCAAACTGGTGTCGAAGGAAACCCCCGTGGACATCATCGTCACCCCCGTCACCACCATCGCCTCGGGTATGGCGGTGTCGCTGGCGGTGTGCCCCCTCATCGCCTATTGTATGTATTGGCTGGGCTACTTCATCAATACCGCCACCGCTATGCAACCCCTGCTGATGGGTGTTATCATCGCGGTGGTGATGGGTATGATCCTCACCCTGCCTATTTCCTCCGCCGCCATCTGCGCTATGATCGGCATCACCGGTCTGGCGGGTGGTGCCGCCACCGCGGGCTGTTGCGCCCAGATGGTGGGCTTTGCGGTGATCTCCTTCCGTGAGAACAAATGGGGCGGTCTTGTGGCCCAGGGTCTGGGCACCAGTATGCTGCAGATGGGCAACATCGTGAAAAACCCCCGCATCTGGATCCCCGCCACGCTGGCCTCCGCCTTTACCGGCCCCCTGTCCACGCTGGTGTTCCGTCTGGAATGCACCGGTGTGTCGGCGGGTATGGGCACCTGCGGTCTGGTGGGACCCTTGGGCATCCTCACCGATATGGGCACCGACAATTGGTGGGTGTGGCTGGGCATCGTGATGGTGTGTATCATCGCCCCCGCCGTGCTGTCGCTGATATTCTCCGAATTGTTGCGTAAGATCGGCTGGATTCGGGATAACGATATGAAACTCTCGCTGTAAGTATTCACGAGTATTTTAATGAAGCCTCAGCGGAAAATCCGTATCACAAAATCGGATTCGGGTTTAAATGCTTTGGCTAATGGAGGACGACTATGACACAACCTAACGAAACACCGAAGGGACGGCTGAAGGGCTGGATGCAGGACGACGCCGTCGCCCGCACGGTGCGTGGAGGCGTGCTGTTCATACTGTTTCTGGTGTTGACGCTGAGCGTGTTCTTTGCCCTGTGGATGTGGAATTCCCCCCAGACGGGAGCAGAGGGCACCGCCACCGACCTGCAGAGAGCCTTTTACACCCTGGGGGGCGGTGCGCTGGTGGCGGCTCTGGCTACCTGGGCGCTGACCGCCCTGCAGGACACCCCCGCCGAGGAGCGCTCAGTGTGGTTCTGTCCCCTGCTGGCGGGCGGACTGGGTCTGGCGCTGTATCTGCTGGGCTACGCTTTTCTGGGGGTCTACCCCTTTGGGGGTAAGACGGTGTTGATGGTGGATATGCACCACCAGTACGCCCCCCTGCTCAGCGAATTGCGCTATATGATCTTAAACGGCGGCGACTTCACCTACGATTTCAACGTGGGTATGGGTGCGGCGTTTATCCCCACCTTTGCCTATTATCTGGCCAGCCCGCTGAATCTGGTGCTGCTGCTGTTCAGCGAGTCCACTCTGCCGGACGGCATCTTCGTCATCACCCTGCTGAAGGGGGCGCTGGCGGCGGCATCCTTTACGGCGATGGCGCAGTATCTGTATAAAAAGCGCACCACCGCGATGGTGGCGGTGGGTCTTATGTACGCCCTGTCGGGGTATATGCTGGCCTATTCCTGGAACATTATGTGGCTGGACGTGCTGGTGCTGCTGCCGCTGGTGGTGATGGCGATGGAGCATATGCTCACCACCGGTCGCATCATCCCCTATGCCGCCACGCTTGGCTTGGCGCTGTTCTGCAATTACTACATCGGCTTTATGCTGTGTGTGTTTCTGGTGCTGTATATGGGTGTGTGGCTGCTGCGTCAGCGTCGCACCCTCAAGGACGTGGGTATCGGCTGTGCCCGCTTCGCCGCGGGCAGTCTGTGGGGCGCCGGTATGGCGGCCTGCGTGCTGATTCCCACCGCGTTGGCGTTGGGTCGCACCTCCGCCGCCGGCGGAGAGATGGTGGACTTTGACACCAATTTCACGGTGATCGACCTGCTGGGTCGGCTGTTCTACGGCGCCGAGCCCACCATCCGCTCCGGCAACCTGCCCAATATCTATTGCGGCGTGCCGGCGGTGCTGCTGGCGCCGGTGTACCTGACCCAAAAGGAGATTCCCCTGCGGCGGCGGCTGTGCTATGCCGCGCTGTTGGCGGTGATGGTGGTCAGCTGCACCCTGTCCCAGTTGGACCTGCTGTGGCACGGACTCCACGCCCCCAACGACCTGCCCTATCGCTTCTCCTTCCTGCTGAGCTTCGTGCTGCTGATGATGGCGGCGGCGGCGCTGTCCCATCTGCGCGCCGTCACCCATAAGCAGATCCTCGCCGGTCTGGCGGGGTGCGCGGGTTTCCTGCTGCTGTGGGAGAAATTGGGCGACCTGACCGCCACCGCCGACGCGGAATTGGCGGAGAAGACCACCATAGAGCCGCGTCTGTTGTACGTAAATCTAATCTTACTGGCGGGATACGCCTTCGTGCTGGTGGCCGCCGCGGTGTGGAAGCACCGCGCCCGCCTGTTTACCCGCCTGCTGCTGACGCTGGTGTGCGTGGAGCTGCTGCTGGGCACCCCCTACACCCTGGAGCGGATGCACGAGAGCGAGCATTTCACCGGACGGGTCTATTACACCGCCCACGTGAAGCACGAGGTACTGGACACCGCCCTGCGCCGTGCCGAGGAGCTGGCGCAGGAGGAGGGCAACGGCTTCAGCGTGTTCTGCCGTATGGACTACCTGCCCCGCACCACCTGCGTGGACACCGCCCTGCACCACTACAGCGGGCTGACCACCTTTGCCTCCAGTAACCCCTATATGACCACCAAATTTATGGGGGAGATGGGGTATGCGGTCAACGGGGTCAACAGCTATCTGTATCACAGCTACGTGGCGCCCACCGACAGCCTGCTGGGTCTGCGGTACGTCATATTGGACGTGCGGCTGACCGACCATCCCCAGCTGACCCTGCTGGACAGCGTGTCCGCCGCCAACGGCGAAGAGACGGTCACCTATTACATCTATCGCAACGAATTGGCGCTACCCATCGGTCTGGCGGTGTCGGAGGATATCCGTGACTATGAGGGGGTCAAGTACGATCCCTTTGAGAGCCAGCAGAATCTGTTCACCTCGCTGACGGGGCTCACCGACCCGCTGTACGAGGCGCTGGAGCTGGAGGCGGTGGACGGCGGCTCGGTCAGCGGCACCAGCGTGTCTTTTGATGAGACCGGCGGCGTGTTCAGCGCCACCGTCACCACCCCGGGACGGTATTTCGCCTACGTGGACTGCCGCGCGGCGGAGGACATCTCGGTGGAGCACTACCGCCCCGACGACAACGGCGAATCCTACGTCAACGGCTGGACGGTGACCAACCACGAGCCGTACATCATCGACGCGGGCACCCTGCGTGCGGGCGACCGTATGGAGGTGGCGCTGTCCGGCGATACCTCAGCCACCGGCAACGTGTACCTGATGCGGATGGACGAGGACGCCCTGAACACCTATATGGATTCTCTGCAGACCGGTGGTATGCAGTTGACCGACCGCAAGGGCTCCACCCTGACCGGTACGGTCACCGCCGCCGAGGAGCAGACGATGTTCTTCTCCATCCCCTACGACGAGGGGTGGCAGGTGTACGTGGATGGGGAGCGGGTGGAAACCTTCCCCATTGATACCGACGAGGAGACCACGTGGGACGAGGACGGCAACGCGGTCACCGAGGGCGGCGACGACGGCGCCCTGCTGGGCGCGGCGATTACCGCCGGCACCCACGAGGTGAAGCTGGTGTTTAAGGCCAAGGGTCAGGCATTGGGCGCGGCTGTCAGCGCGGTGTGCCTGATGCTGTTGGCGGTGCCTGCCCTGCTGACCCGGTGGCGCAAGAGAAAGGCCGCCCGCACCCCCGTGCGGCTGTCCGACCTGGCGGAGGACGCTCCCACTGACGGCGAAAACAGCGGTGAAATGGACATCATCGTCCCCACCAATGAAGAAATAATCGTTAAAAACGATACGGAAACCCCCACCGAGGAATAACAAAAAGAGCCGATGGCAACCGCCATCGGCTCTTTCATTCGTATCGTTATTCCGTCTTGTGGATCTCGTTCCACAGCTGTTGTGCCTGCGCTACCGCGTGCAGGCGGTTGCCGTACCGCATCACAAACTCCAGATGGGGCTTGGCGGCGGCGAGGTCACCCTGCCCGATGGCGAAGCGCGCCCACTCCAGCGAGCAGGAAACCTGTCCCATCAGATGCTTGGGCTGATGGGCGAGCAGCATCGCATGGGCGTTCCCGTAATCCCCCCGCATCAGATAGATTCTGGCGGACAGATACCGATGCAGGTCCTGGGTATCGCGGAGCATCTTGCCCCGCAGCAGCTCTAGCTGCTGGGTGGTTTTCTGGTAATAGATCTCCGCCTTTTCGCTCTGACCGCAGTGGATGGCGGCGACGGTGAGGTTGTGATAATACACGTACCGCCATTGATGGGCGACGGTGGGGGCGTCGATGTTCAGCGCCTCCATCTCCTCCAGCGCCTGGGCGACGTACCCCGCCTCGATCAGTCCCGCACAGCGGTTGATGGACAGCATGGTGCGGTCGCTGCGGTTTTTGACGTAGCCCAGCTGGTAGGTTGTCTCCTCCAGCAGGGGGTGGGGGTCGCATTGCTCGTTGAGCGCCTTGGCGGCTTTGCTGACCAGCTGCATACTACCGGCAGAGCCCACCAGAAAGGACAGCAGCATCCATACTACGCAAAAAAACACGTAGCCTCCCACGCTTTCATCGGTGAGAATGGACAGCGCCATCAGTGGGACGCAGATCGCCGCGGCGATCACCGGAGGGACCCACCGATGGCGGCTGAAAAATCGGTTTAGTCTATCATTCACCTTATTGCACCTGCTCTCGTAGGTTATCCATACGGCGGTCCAGCTCGGCGGACAGCTCGGCGCAGAATTTCAGCTCCTTGGCCATCTCGTCGGTGAAGTCCACGTCCTTTTTATACCGCAGCTGGTGCTCCAGGCTGGCCCAGAAGTCCATAGCCTTGGTGCGCAGCTGGATCTCCACCCGCATCTTCCGCTTTTCGTGGGCCAGATAGATGGGCACGGCCACGATCAGGTGCAGGCTTCGATAGCCGTTTTCCTTGGGGTTGAGGATGTAGTCCTTGCGCTGGATGAGCTCCACGTCGTCCTGCCCCAGCAGGGCACGGGCGATGGTCTGCACGTCCTGGGGGAAGGGGCAGACCACCCGCACGCCCGCCACGTCGTTGAGGTGCTGCTCGATATTCTCCACCGTCACGTCCAGACCGCGGCGGGTCAGCTTTTCGCGGATGCTGACGGGGGATTTCAGACGGCACTTGATGCTGCTGATGGGGTTGCGGTCGTACCGCAGGGAGTATTCCACGTTCAGCACGTTGAATTTGGTCTCGATCTCCATCATCGCACAGCGGTAATAGGCCATCAGCTTGGCAAATTCCTGGAATTGCTCCTTGGTCTCCTCGGTGAGGGAGTCAATGTTGACGGGGATACCGTTTCTATTATTTTCCATCGTAGGCCACCACGCTGTCCACGTCGTACTTTTTCAGCACTTCGCGACCATTGAGCCCCTTGAGCTCCAGCAGGAAGAGGATCTTGACCACCTCGCCGCCCAGCTCCTCCACCAGGTCGGCGGCGGCGTGGATGGTGCCGCCGGTGGCGATCAGGTCGTCCACCAGCACCACCTTCTGCCCGGGCAGGATGGCGTCCTTGTGCATCTCGATGGTGGCGGTGCCGTATTCCAGCGCGTAGGTCTTGCTGATGGTGGCGCAGGGCAGCTTGCCCGCCTTACGGATGGGGACGAAGGGCTTGCCGGTGTTATACGCCAGCGGCACGCCGAAGATAAAGCCGCGGCTCTCGGCGCCGGCGATGACGTCGAATTCCACACCCTCCAGTTTTTTCTGCATCTCGTCGATGGCCAGCTTGAGCCCCTCGGCGGACTGCATCACGGTGGTGATGTCGCGGAACATAATACCCTTTTCGGGAAAATCCGGAATGGTACGGATGTAATCGGCTACGGTTTTCATAATAGACACTCCTTATTTGGTAATCGGACTGATATAACGGTATCATTATAGCAAACTTATAGAGAAAGGTAAAGACAAATTGTGAATTTTCCCCCGAATGGGGATAAATTGCGCCGCAGAGGGGCAAAAGTATGAAATGGTGCTTGACTTTTGCGGTGTCGTTGGCTATAATAGGTTAGCACAAATGTGACACGACCCGTTAGCTCAGTTGGTAGAGCATTTGACTTTTAATCAAAGGGCCCGGGGTTCGAGTCCCCGACGGGTCACCAAAAAAGAAGCACCACCAGACGGTGGTGCTTCTTTTTTCTTGCTTCGCAAGAGCTCGAACCCCCGAAACGGCTCCGCCGTTTCGTGACGGGGCGATGTGGGCATCGCCCCCTACGACACCGACTCACGCCGCATAGAACCTGTAGGGATGGCCATTGGCCATCCGCGGACGGGCAATG
>JAZQKF010000015.1:0-4396 GCA_045542015.1 Acutalibacteraceae bacterium | reverse complement strand
GACCTCCTACAACTACCTCACCGTTAGGTACGGGGACAGCGGTAGGGAGTCCTACGACGTGGACCTGAGGACAACGGCGAGCGTGGCGGCCAACCAGCTCTACGTGAACAACCCCCTGATAGTGACGAGGGAGGAGGCGGTTTCCGTGGCCAACAGGATCCTTTCCAGACTGCACAACGCGGAGTTGGAGGTGGAGTGGACAGGAGACCCTAGCATGGAGGTGGGGGACACGGTCGGATTCCCCGGCAGGTGGTCGGATGCCACCGAGAGGATGGTCCTGTACAACGAGATCACCTACAACGGAGGGTTGAAGGAGAGGACCAGGTGTGTGTACTAATCAATTTAGGATTAAAAATAGAGGGGGCACAGCCCCCTAAACGTTTTATTCGACTTCTACGAAATCGAAGATGGTGGATGAGATGAGGGTTCTATCCATGATGATTCCCCCTCCCTCCAGAGTCACTTTAAGGGTAGCCAGACCATTGATGTAAAATAGATTTCCGTCTGTGAGGTCTTTATATACTCCGCATTTAACGGAACCCCATGCTGTATCAATGGTTTCTTCTCCGATTTTTACAAGATCAGCACTCGGATTGTTCAACTCCTCATATGTAACCGTACCTCCAAGTGTGAGTGTCACAGTTTTATCCGTAACAGATGTGACGATATTTTCCATCGTACCTTCCAGGTGCATAATCAGCTTATCACCTGCTTTGATTTCAGAAGTTGATTTTAGATCTCCGGCATTATTCAATAATGTTCCTTTGAATGAAACAGTCCCTTTAGTAAATGCCATGTCTTCACCCATGACTTTTGCGAACAATTCGTCCCCACTTGCCTTGAGATAGTCTATCACATCTCTCAATTCTGCATAAGAACAGTATTCTGCATCAGAGCCATCGATTTCGATGTAGAATAATGTGGATGAATCACTTGGAACAGACATAACAGTAATCAAGGGAGCTTCTGCAAAGAAGCTATAGACATTCATTTGTCCTACTGTGGGTCCTCCCTCTTTGACTACAAACTCTTTATCCTTCACAGGTGCAGGAGGCTCTGATGGTGTTTCATCATCCCCCATGAACATGAACGCGGCACCTGCTACGGCTATGATGGCCACGACAGCAACCGCTCCGATAATCACTCCTTTTGAAGCCATAGCCAAAAACTGGAATTGACCACAGATAAACCTGAGTATGAAAGTCCTGAAAAATCAACATCGTTACAATTAAGTCATAACTTTATAGTGACCTTTTCGAGGTCTGTCTCCTTTCTTACACCCTCTCTGATTTGTCCACGGACGGAATACACATTTACACCGATTCTGTCCATCTTACGACATTCTCTTTATACCGTCCCAATCGATTCCTTATTCATGGAGAGGATGAAGGCGGAGTTGGAGTATCACGGACTCTATGTCGATGATCTGGAGAATGGGCACGTGCAGATAGAGTTCGTCAGCGAGTTCACGACAGCCAGTCTTATTGTGAAGCACTCGGATCTTGATGAGATCATCAGGGTTCTGGCGAGCATCAGGGACGGTGTGGAGTACGGAGAGAATGATGAGGGGTACGAGTTCCCAGATGAGGAGGATATGATCCCGAAGCTCCCCAAATCACAAGCGAGATTCGATCCTTGAAACCATTTCCAAACCATTTCCCATTTTTGAAAGAGGTGGGCCTTTCGGCCCGGAAGGAAAAGATGCCCAAAAGTACAGAGAACGGAAAGAACCTGTGCTGATATTCGAATATCTTTAACACATATTTATAAACACCGTTAACAATTGGACTTTTATGACCATCGTGTCAGTAACCGCAACACAGGCAGGGGTAACCACCACCCTCACGGAATCCTCCGGAGGCGTCTGGACAGGGACCCTTACGGCCGCTTCCAAATCCTCCGGGTCCAACAATGCAGGACAGGGAGTCGATATCGGAGCAGAGGCCCAGGGTAAAGGATACTACCCTATCGTAATCACATTGACCGACGATGTGGGAAACGTCACCACCATCGGATCCGACGATTCCACATGGGGGGAGACCCTCAGGCTCAAGGTCCTGGAAAGGACCGGACCCACTGCAGTCCTGTCCTATCCCACCGCCGGGGCATACATCAACAACCGTGCACCTGAGATCAAATGGACAGTCACCGATACAGGTTCGGGAGTCAATCCCAACGCGGTGTTCGTGAAGATCGACAACGGCAACGCCATAGCGGTCACACCGTCGATAAGCGGAGGGGTTGCCACCGCAACATACATTCCCTCCCCCGCACTCTCGGACGGGGAGCATACCGTGGAAGTCTACGGTTCAGATTATGACGGCAACCAATCCGCAATCGCTTCCGCAGCGTTCACCATCGACGGAACCAACCCCACACTCAACATTACTAACCCCTCTGAGGAGACCACCAGGACCAACGTGGCGGCACTCAAGCTCACCGGTACGATCTCCGATCAGACCGGAGTCACCCTGACCATCACACATGGATCCAAGACCTACACTCCAACCATATCCGGAGGCGCATGGTCCCAGGACATCACACTGTCCAACGGTTCCAACACCATCGGATTCAGAGTCGTGGATGCCGCCGGTAACGTCACCGAGGCGACAAGGATCGTCATCCTCGATACCTCTGCGCCCACTGTGACCAACATCGAGCTAACGGAGAACCCCGTGGACGTCGGTAAGACCACTGTCATCAGGGTCACCGCGACCGATGCCTGAGGCTGACATGACGGTGGTCAGGATGTGGGGGAGGGTTGACGGCAAGGATTCCCTCCCCTTCCATCGCAACGGGGACGACTTCTACTTCGATGTGCCCGACGGGTACATCGGGGACCTCCTGTGCGAGTTCTGGGCACAGGATGAGGCAGGCAACATCGGTTACCGCGCCGCCATCCTGACGATCAGCCTCGGCGGCAGGAAGTGCATCCGTTGGTTGGACACGGGCGGGGAGTGCATCATGCACCCCATACGCAGACCCGAATCGGAGTTCGCCGGGATCAGACCTGTATGCATCATGCACCCGAAGGTCTGCTCGGAGATGGCCGAGGTCCTGCGTCCCGTCTGTGACATGCTACCCATCGTCTGCCCCCGCGCGGAGGCATGAGGATGCAGGACGCATACGTCGGCGACAGGTTCCCCGTGTCCTTCACCGTGAGGGACACCGCGGATCCTGACAGGAAGGTCGATTCCGCGATATTCACCGTCTATCTGGACGGTGCGGTCACCCAGGCAGGGGACATGGCGATAGGTGATGGCAACCTCGTATCGTTCAGGTTCGAGGCCACCCGCGAGGGTGTGCACAACATCGCCGTTACCTGGACCATGGGTTCGGACAGGTGGACCGAGGTCCATAGGATCAACGTGAGGCCCGTGATATGAGCACCGTTTCAGCGGTCGTCATAGAGCACATAGGGGTCACTCCCTCGACCGTGGGGGTCGGACAGACCTTCATGGTCTCGGTAACACCCAGGCTCCTGCAGGCGACCCTCCATACCGCGCCCGCATCCGCGTGGACGGGTACGGGGCCGTATGTGGAGACGATTGCTGTGGACGGGGTCGGCATGTCCTCGGAGGCCATCGCCTACGTGGACCACAACGCCACATTGGAGCAGAGGATGGCGGAGTACAACGGGCTCCTGCAGGGGACAATCGTCTCGGACGGTCAGGTCCAGCTGAAGGCCCTTTCCATCCTCCCCAAGGAGGACATCCCCATCCGTGTGATGTCAGGGCCGTTCCCGTACCACACGACCGTGTCCGTCCCCGTCTCGGCGTGGACGGGTACGGGGCCGTGGATGGCGGCGGTCACCCTGTCCAAGGGACTCAAGACCGCCGTGTGCGGTATGACCGAGCTGGCATCGGACTCCGTGGCGGAGGCGTTCGGGAGGGCAGGGATACACGTGTGCTCCCTCTCAGGGTACACGCTCGTGTTCCGTGCGCTCTTCGAGAAGCCGACCGTCGCTTTGACCATAGGGGTAGCCGGAGCGTGATGACGTGTTGCCGGAACTCATGATGAGGATCTGGGACGGGGACCCGGATGAGAGGTTCACGTTCATGGACATGAGGAGGGTGTGCTACAACGCCAACATCCTCGCAAGGGAGCTGGGAGTGCCCCAGGTGGATTTCCACGAGACGAGGCACGAGGACCAGTTCGACTACACGGAGGCCCAGAGGCTGGAGGATCTGCACAGGTCCATAGGTGAGGCCTCAGGACTGTCCCTTCCGATAGAACCCTCGTGGGGGGTCGGGAGGGTATTGTCCTTCGCGGACTTCGAGCGTTGGGAGTCCAACGCATGGGAGGTCTACAGCAGGATCGGAGGGGTCGGGAGCAGGATCCCCTCGGACAAGTTCCTGCACACCGTCAATGCGGTGCTTTTCGCGGATGAATGGAG
>JAZQKF010000014.1:0-7936 GCA_045542015.1 Acutalibacteraceae bacterium | reverse complement strand
CGGTTTAGCGGTCCTTGACACGGACATACACCTCCCTCAGCGAGATATAGCCGTCCTTGTCGGCGTCTATCTCATTGATGACATCGACGAGGACGGCGGAGGGGACGCGGACGTTATCGAGCAGCCATGAGACGATAGCGTCCTTTATCCCCATGTTCAATCCTCCGTTGTGGTGACGGCGATCGTCACGGGACCGTTGGGCATTGTGAAGGATGCGCCGTCCGCTCCGATCTCGATGCTGTTGCCGTTCACTGTCACGGTCGCGAGGCTGTAACCTGAGGCGGCCTCGACAACGACGGTGGCGCCTACCTGCACTGTGTCGCCGCTGCTGATGGCGTCATCTCCGACAGATACGGTGAACTGGCCTGCGGTGAATGTCACGGTCGAATATGTGGGGAACACCAGCGCGTAGGAGTTCACGCCTCTCCAGATGCTGAAGATGCTTTCTCCCTGCCAGTTGTAACCGGTGAGCCTTGCCTTGGCGCATCTCTGACCCTCGACGGTGGCGTTCTTGACGACCTCGACGAATGCGTCACGGTCGATGAGGACGAAATGAAGCGCCATTCCGGCGTAGTCGGTGTTGGTGGGCAAGGGCGCGAAGGTGTCGATCTCCACGATCTCGGCGAACTGCCTGATATACTCACGCGCGGAGACGGTAGGGAATCCGGCATAACCGTATCCGTTGCCCTCCTGACCGCTAAGGTTCACCTCGGCGAAGATGGTATCCATCGCGTCCAGAACTTTCTTTTCTGCGATGAGCAGAGGAACACCGGTGCTGAAGGTGTTCAGTCCGAGCTTGTTGAACTCATCGGTCTCGAATGCGAAGTCCGCGGCGACCGCCTTAAGCTGGTTGACGATGGCGAGCGCATCGGCGGCTGATGCCATCTGATACTGGGTCCCTACCTCGATCGCGGGCATTACCTCGGTCCTGATGTCCACTTTCCCGGCGTAACCGGTGATGGTGGGGTTGTATGTGACCGTTGCGGCTCCGCTCTTGGTCTTGGCTCCGTTGAATGCGTTCTTTGATGTTATGGTCCTCGTTCCGTCGATGACGTCGCTAAGAAGCTGCACCCATGCCCTGTACTCCAACGATCCGATGGTCTTGAGGGGTGTCCTGAGTTTCTGAGCTACGTAAGATCCGCGCTGACCCTCATCTAAGACGGCCTTATCGATCTCGTAGTCCTTGACATCGACATCGACGGAATAAGCGAAGTTCACGAGATCGAGCTGTGAGGCCATGTCGGGTGTTCCCCTCGGGACACATGTCCCGTCCTGCTGCTCGTTGTACGCTCCCTCCATGAAAGCGGCCTGTTCAAGACCTGCTCCGAATCTCTCATCGAACCTTGTGATATAGGGCCTCAGAGGGTTCTCGAATACGCGGGTCTCCCTGATGAAGATGTCCTTTATCTTAGGGATGAGTCCGTTGATCGCCGTAAGGTTGCTGTAAGTTGTCTGACTGACTGAATCCTCCAGTCCGACGAGAGGCATGTTAGCAGCTATCCCGGAGGGGACGAGCTGACCAGCGAACCCGTTGAACTGGACCTGCTGAGCGTTTACCATTCTATTCACTCCTTTTTCATTCCCAGAGCGTCGAATAACGCCGCCTCTGCCTTATCCTCCTGCGGAGCCTCGGGTACTGTCACCGTAGGCTCCGGCACGGGCTGCGTGACCGGGTGCAACTGCGCCCATAGTCCACGGTTGGCCTCCTCAAGCTCCTTGATGCGTGCCTGATAGGTCGCCTCGATGGAATCGAGACGCTTGTTAAGCTGCTCGATCTGAAGATCCTGCGCACTCCTTGCGGAGTACGCGGACTCACGCGCGTAAGCGCGTTCGCCCGTGGCGGTCTTAGTCTCCTGCTCTGTCTGTGTGGGTTCTGTCTCGGCCATGTAAAACATACCTCCATGAGCGCGGTAACGTCCGCGCGAAACGGCGTAACGCGATAGCGTTGCGCATGTTCGAGATAAAGCCGTTAGGCTTTATCGAGGCCATGACATAACGCCCTTGCACGATTGGCTCCGATTTTGGATTATGGGTCCTGAGCGACGATACGCTCATCGAGAGGTCGATGTTTCGGGCGAGGTCCTTGACTTGGATGCTCCCAACGAGACCGTAGGGGTTTCCTATTGCATGGCCTACTATTAGGACCTAAGTATCTATTGTGCCTTTATTATTTAAGGTATCACCTTAAATTGACCAAAATCGTAGTAGATTGACGCCCTTTAAATATACTCGATGACCTTGTACCTTATGCCGGTGTCGGTCAGAACCCACGGTTCGCTATCTCATCCTCCGACACAGGCATACGAACAAAAGGAGAAAAGCAAAATGGCAAAAATCAGCGATTTTGAAACCACGTCGCCCTACGAGGCCGAATATATCGAGATCGACGAGATCATCGGGAAACCGATAATCATCCGCGATGTCACACCGTTCGAGAACAACAGGGGAAAGGGCGTACACGCCCTTATCGAACTGGACGGAAAGGAGTTCAGGATCTGCACGCACGGGATCGTCCTGACGGACAGATTGAGCCGCTCCGAGGTCCTTGAGGCGCTCAAGACTGAGAGCATCGAGTGCAAGATCGTGAAGGTCTCAAGCAGCACGGACAAAACGCGTCAGGTCCTCAAGCTGGAGGACGCTTAAACGTTTTCAGGGCCTGACGGCCCTATTTTACAGGTGATGAAGATGGATTATAAGGTCACGTTGATGGTATCGATAAGGGTCGTCGGATCCGGAGAGCAGGGCGCCGTTATGGAAAGGTCATACTATACAGGGGACGCGAGCAGAGAGAACGCACGTCAGGCCATCCTCAGACTGAAGAGGATGGGACTATGCACGGGCGAGGTCTACAAGGTCATAAAGAGCGCCTTAGGCGATTTCTACGTAGGGGTGTTCTGAATGGCTACGCTCCAAGACGCTATAATGTCGTTCCTCGAAAGCAACGAGAACGACTGCGATCTCATCCTCGGCGTCCTCTATGGTTGCAAGGCTCCGGGTGATGTGACCGACGAGATAAGCGCCCGTTTCATCATGGATTGCTTTACGTCGGGTTTCGAGGACCTCGTGGACCGTGCCGTCCAGCTTTTCAAGGAGGGGAAGGAATGAACCCTAAGAACCACGCACTCATGGTAAAACTCATGAATCTCGGAGTCAAGAGACACGAGCAGCAGGATATACCCGAGTTCAACCGTATCCAGATACACCCGGACGCTGTAAGCGCGGTACTGGTGTCTTACGGTAACGACGGCAACGATCCCGTAACGTACATGCACGGAAGGAGCGAGCCGCTGCCGATAGGCGCGAAGTTCTTTACGGACCTACTGACCAATGGACAGAATGACGGTCGTAAGGTCGTAGTCAATCGTAAGAAGGTCATCGACATCCTGCAATGCCTTAATACGGACTCGATAACATTGATGGTGCGCAACAATGAGCCTCTGATCATCATCGGCGGATACGAGCGCGAGAACGTAAGCGTCATGAGCGTCATCATGCCACGCATAGAACCGGAGGCGGATGAATGAAACCCTCATGCTATAACTGCTCATACGGCCATGAGAGATATGACGCGCACGGTCTCATCGTAGGCGTGGATTGCGCACGCGAGAATATGCGCTACTTGCCGGACATGCACATCCGGCTATTCAGTCCGTGCGACTGGTGGGCGGAGCGTGATGAGGAATGACCTATCAGCCTCTGCCGTTGGGATGGAACGGCGTGGACCGTCAGATCCACGCTTACCTACACCTGAAAGGCCCTAAGACCGCCGCCGATCTCGTGGATGAGTTGAATCTTTATCCCGATTCGCCGCGCAACATGAGACTCCAATACACCTATCGCCGCCTTAAGAAAATGCAAAAATGGGGTTTCGTCCTCAAGGATAAGGACATGATGACCGGAAAGATCTATTGGCATTATGCCTATAACGGGCAACCTCAGATATACGTAAATCCGTCATACGAGCATAGAGAAATCTATGCGAGCGAGCGCATCGCAGATGCGCAACGTGGACATAAAGAGGCTTGATTATGGCAAGGGGACTTATCAGGGCGCAAAGGGTCAAGCAAGCGGTACGCGCAAGGACCATGAGGGCCGATGTTGTTGGGCGTCAAGTGCTGCTCAATCGCGAGCAGGTCATGAGATCCGCGAGGGCCAAGACGGGATACCAGACTAAGACGGGCGATTACGATTATTACATCGGGGACGTCGGCGAGGGCATGAACCTTAAGCGCGGCATCGAGGGAATGGCCGAACTGGTCAGTCCCCTTCTTACCGACGAGGAGATGCGCAAGCTGAGGAGCATGGGCGCTGAGGAGCTTAGCGCCCTATATCAGAATAATAGATTCGTGTTCGAAGTGGCCTTTAACTATGGCGGCATCGGGAAATCCGGCAAGGGTGCTTATACCGTCGATGAATCCAAGGCCCAAGATATGCGTTTCATGATACGCCAGTATGAGCAGTATTACGGTGAGTTGTAATGCGCCGGGGAGACTGGAAACATGTATATGGTGCCGACTTCGAGACCGATAACGATGGAGCGCACGCATGGATCTGTCAGTTCGCCATATCCTCGGGGACGGGCGAATACTGGGGTCACACCCTCCAAGAGTTTTAGGACTCTCTCAGAGATATATTAGAACGGGACCGCGACATATTCGTATATTTTCATAATCTCAAATACGACCTCGAATTTATGAAGTCGATGCTGCATGACTGCGAGACATACGGGTGGAAACTCGAACCGGTCATGAGGAAAGGAGCGGTCATCAAGGTCAGGGTCTCTTTCGATCAGACTTTATGCGTGGAATTCAGGGACTCGATGAAAAAGATACCGTCGGATCTGAAGAGCATCGGGAAACTGATAGGTCTCGATAAGTAGGAATCGCCTTATCCGTTCTATCAAGGCTGGAGCGAACGTTTGGACTATGCGAGGACGTCACCGGATTACTGCTACGTGAGGATAGACGCGCGGATCGTGGCGCGTGCGATGAGAGATTACCACAAGAACGGATTCACAAGGGCCACGATGTCCGGGGACGCTTGGATGTGCGCCAAACGCATGATAGGATCCTCGGACGGGCGGAGCCATCAGAGCTATGCGAAATGGGACAAGTATTTTCCTAAGCTGCCGTTGGCCTTGGATCGTGCGATCAGAGCGGCGTATTTCGGCGGCATAAACTACTCATGGTGCAAGGGGATAAATGAAGGACGGATAAGCCACTACGACATCCATAATTCATACGGTGCCGTGATGATGTGGCGCCCGATGCCTTACGGGTTCCCGACGGAAACGCATCAATGGCCGCGCGAGGACCAGCACTTTATCGCACATGTGAGGATAAAGCTAAAGCTGCGTGACGGACTGATGCCATGGTTCCAGTTCAAGAACGGACTGGACAATGTCATCGAGGGATGGGACCACGGGACACTCGTTAGAGAAACGAACGAATGGCATACGGTGAGCCTTACATCAGTGGATCTCGACATCCTCGACGATTGGTATGTGATAGAGTTCGATGAGACGTTCGAACCTACGTTCTGGATATTCCGCACTAAAGAAGGGTTGCTTAAACCGTACCTCGATTAGTACACCAAGATAAAGGAGTCATCACCCAAGGCCAGCATAGATTATACGCGTGCGAAACTGATGATTAACTCGTTCTATGGCCGTACCGGGTTGAACGTCTCCAAGGATGAGGTACACTTGGAATGGGATGATGATCTCGGAGATTACAATTGGTCGATAGATACCCTCGATGACGATGAGGACAATGACGCATACATCCCGTACGCCACATTCGCGACGGCGTGGGCAAGAAAGAAGCTGCTCGACAATGCCTTACAGATCATGCGGCAATACGGACCTGATGCGCTCATACACTGCGACACCGATTCCTGCATATATCACGGCGGACCGTGCGAGGGCATTGATTACGGCGAGCATTTAGGGACATGGGGTTTAGAATCCGAGCCGCCGATCGTGATAGAATCGGGGTTCAAGAGGTACATGGAGCTTAAGCAGTTCCCTATGTCCTCGATGGATGACCTCATCGGCATGGCGTGCGCCGGTGTGCCTCAGAAATGGGATTACAACCATGAGTATCCGATAGGGATGTGGGTTGAACTGCTCGATGACCCTGAGACCATGCTGATAGACGGTTATGTTCTCGGTCAGGAACATTATAGGATTAAGAGCGCATGGCTTAGGACGTTATACGAGGCTCATGGCGTGGATCCCGATGACGTAGACACCCGTAAATTAATTCCGGTGAAGGTCCCGGGCGGATGGGTCTTAGAAGGACGTCAGCATCACCTTAACGATAATCTGTATTGGAGGTTCAGGAGATGACGGATTAGATCCGTGAGATAATCGAGGACATCGGAGATAATGACGGATGGTACAATGCGCTCAAGCTGCTCCGCTGGTGGGACGACTGTATCATGTTCAACATCATCGGTGGCCGCGGATGTGGCAAGACCGATTATCTACTGAGGGTCGCGTGCGAGTTGTATAAGAGGCACGGATGCCAAACGACATGGGTAAGGCACAAGCTGAACGAGTTATCGGACGAAGGGAATTATAAGGACTTCTTGAACGACGCTAAAGAGCTTGGCTGGTGTCCCGATGAATGGGAGGCACGCGAGGACGGCGTTTATGATTCATCGGAGAAAACGGCGGATAAGGTCATCTTATTCGCCTCGATCTCCACGTTCTCGAATAAAAGAGGGTCAGGTCATCCTCGGGTCCTGATGGTCGTTTTCGATGAGATGCTGCCGGAGGACGGCAAGTACAAGCCTAACGCCAAGATGTGCGTCAAGGGTCTCTTATCGCTGATGGAGTCCATGACAAGAGGGCGCGACGGGTCCGTGTTGTTCGTGGCCAGCAACTACGTGAACGCTGGAAATCCGTATTGGGCCAAATTCGAGATCTACAACGATCCGCGCTATGATGTGACGGTGTATAAGGACAAGGCTATCGCCATCGAGGTAGCGAAGGGATACAAGCGTGCGAGGAAAGAGGATTCGAAACTTACCAAACTCATGAAAGCCGGCAAGATGCCGATGTATGAAGATGAGCGCGCGGATCCGTTGATTACGCTGGTCGCTCCGGTGCCGAACGGAGCTAAGCCGATGCCTTACATCGTCCTCACGGACGGCCAATACTATCGGGAATATACGCACAAGGGCGCGAGCTACTGGATGCGCTGGAAAGGCGGCGTCCCTAACGGGACATTGATTCTAACGCCGTCGGTCAGCGAGTGCGGCGAAGGTGTCGAGATGCTGCCGCCGATATTCTATAAGAGGGTGCAAGGAGATATAGACAGTAATCTGGTGAGGTTCAAGGACGCGAACGTGATGTTCAAGATCCTCAATCTGATATACGACTCGATAACATGAAAGAGACAATAGATCGTTGGGGAAAGGAGGACGGCATAGATACCTCCGGCGTGGTCGTCAGGTACGAGGACCTTGGAAAGAAGGTCCTCGGGATATGCCGCTGCAAATGGCGCGAGAACGCGAAAGGAGCGGACATAGGTATCGCATATCAGCTCAAGGGTTGCATAGGCCGCTATGGGACGCTATGGCATGAGTATAGCCATTTCTATGAGTGGGTGATCTATGGCACCTCCGGGCATGGCAACAACTGGCTTAAGGCGTAGTGGCGCAAGCCGCTGAGGGCCTTGATGGATGTTGTCGCTCAGTTCGTATGGCCGTTCGTGAGGTGATGAGTTTATAGGCTACGAACGTTATGATCTATTGCCTGTTTGGTTGGGCATTCATCACCTAAAACCTTTTACCAAAATCTGAGTAGCTGATCCATCTACCAGATTTTGGGTTACTACCTTTTTGGTAGGTCGAGCGACCTACCATGTTTTGAGTTGGATGAGTCAGCGGAGGGAGGGGACGAGTTAAGGTGTCACCTTTATGACCACCC
>JAZQKF010000013.1:0-8798 GCA_045542015.1 Acutalibacteraceae bacterium | reverse complement strand
GTACTCGCAGAAGCGGATCCAGCCGGGGCTGCAGGAGGTAATAAGGGGCAGAGCGCCGCCGTTCTCAAGACGGTGGAGAAGCTCGGTGCCTTCCTCCATGATGGTGACATCAGCGGCGGTATCCACATCGAACACGCCGTTGAAGCCGAGACGGCGGAGGGCGGCGACCATCTTGCCCTCCACGTTGGTGCCGATGGGCAGGCCGAACTCCTCGCCCAGAGCGGCGCGGACGGCGGGGGCGGTCTGTACCACCACGTACTTGTCGGGATCGGCCAGAGCCGCCCAAACCTTAGCGGTGTCGTCGCGCTCGGTCAGAGCGCCGGTGGGACAGACGTTGATGCACTGACCGCAGGACACGCAGGGCACGTCGTCCAGACCCAGCTCAAAGGCGCAGGCGATGTGGGTGTCAATACCGCGGTCGTTGGCGCCGATAACCGACACCAGCTGCTGCTTACAGGCGGCGACGCAACGACGGCACAGGATGCACTTGTTGTTGTCGCGCACCAGGTGAGGAGCAGAGGTATCCAGGGCGAACTCGCGCTTTTTACCGTCGAACTTGCCGGCGTCCTCGATGCCGTAGTCACGGCACAGCTTCTGCAATTCGCAGTTGGTGGAACGCACGCAGGTCAGACAGCTGCGGTCGTGGGTGGACAGAATCATCTGCAGGGTGGTCTTACGGCTCTGCTCGATGCGGGGGCTGGCGGTGACCACCTCCATACCCTCGGACACGGGGTACACGCAGGCGGTGACCAGACGGGCGGGACGACCGCCCTCGGACACCTCGACCATACAAATACGGCAGGCGCCGATCTCGTTGATCTCTTTCAGATAGCACAGAGTGGGGATCTCCACACCGGCATAGCGGGCAGCCTCCAGAACGGTAGCGCCCTTGGGCACGCTGACAGCGGTGCCGTTAATCTTTACATTAACCATATCCATTGTTATCCACACTCCTTTCTTACTGTTTGCTGATGGCCTTGAACTTACAGGTGCCCATACAAGCGCCGCACTTCACGCACTTCTCGGCATCGATGGCGAAGGACGCCAGCTTATGACCGGGGGCGATGTAGTCGGTGCGGGTGATGGCCTCGGCGGGGCACGCCTTGGCGCACATACCGCAGCCGATGCACTTGTCGGCGTCGATGACGTAGGTCAGCAGATCCTTACACACGCCGGCGGGGCACTTCTTATCCACCACGTGAGCAACGTACTCATCGCGGAAGAACTTCAGGGTGGACAGCACGGGGTTGGGAGCGGTCTGACCCAGACCGCACAGGGAGTTCTCTTTGATGTAATAGCACAGGCGCTCCAGCTCGTCGATGTCCTCCAGAGTGCCCTTGCCGCTGGTAATCTTATTCAGCATCTCCAGCAGGCGCTGGGTGCCCACGCGGCAGGGAGTACACTTACCGCAGGACTCGTCCACGGTGAACTCCAGGAAGAACTTGGCCATATCCACCATACAGGTGTCCTCGTCCATAACGATCAGACCGCCGGAGCCCATCATACAGCCGATGGCGGTCAGGTTGTCGTAGTCCACCTCGGTGTCGATCAGGGAAGCGGGGATACAACCGCCGGAGGGACCGCCGGTCTGGGCGGCCTTAAACTTCTTACCGTTGGGGATGCCGCCGCCGATCTCGTCGATGATCTCCCGCAGGGTGGTACCCATGGGAATCTCCACCAGACCGGTGTTCTTGATCTTACCGCCCAGGGCGAAGACCTTGGTGCCCTTGGAGCGCTCGGTGCCCATAGAGGCGAACCACTCGGCGCCGCGCAGGATGATCTGGGGCACGTTGGCGAAGGTCTCTACGTTGTTCTCCACGGTGGGCATACCGAACAGACCCTTGACCGCCGGATAGGGGGGACGGGGACGGGGCTCGCCGCGGTTGCCCTCGATGGAGGTCATCAGAGCGGTCTCCTCGCCGCACACGAAGGCGCCGGCGCCCAGACGGATGTGCAGGTCGAAGTCAAAGCCGGAGCCGAAGATGTTCTTACCCAGCAGGCCGTACTCACGGGCCTGGTCAATGGCGATCTGCAGACGGGCCACGGCGATGGGGTACTCGGCACGGACGTACACGTAACCCTGGGTAGCGCCGATGGCGTAGCCGGCGATGGTCATAGCCTCCACCAGACAGTGGGGGTCGCCCTCCAGCACCGAACGGTCCATAAACGCACCGGGGTCGCCCTCGTCGGCGTGACAGACCACGTACTTCTGGGGAGCCTTGTTGGGGGCGGTCAGCGCCCACTTACGGCCGGTGGGGAAGCCGCCGCCGCCACGGCCGCGCAGGCCGGAGTCCAGAATCACCTGAATGACCTCGTCGGGGGTCATCTCGGTCAGCACCTTACCCAGAGCGGCGTAGCCGTCCATAGCAATGTACTCGTCGATGGACTCGGGGTTGATGACACCGCAGTTGCGCAGAACCACGCGGTTCTGGGTCTTATAGAACACAGTGTCGGACAGAGCAACGTGGGAATGATGCTCGTCGTAGTTGCCGGTATCCTTATAGACCAGACGGTCCACCACGCGGCCCTTCAGCAGGTGCTCGCGGACGATCTCGTCCACGTCGCCCTCCTCCACACGGCTGTAGAAGGTGCCGTCGGGATGGACGATGACCACGGGGCCCAGGGCGCACAGACCAAAGCAACCGGTCTGCACAACCTTGATCTCATCCTCAAGGCCGTTGGCCTTGATGCTCTCGTTGAAAGCGTTGATGATCTTGTTACTGCCCGAGGAGGTACAGCCGGTACCGCCACAGATCAGAACGTGTGCTCGAATCATAGTTGTTTACCTCCTCGTTTTTTACAGCTCGGTATAACCGATGGTATACTCGGCCACCGGCTTGCCGCCCTTGAGGTGCTCCTCAACGATGCGGGCGACCTTGTCGGCGGTCATTTTGACGTAGGTGACCTTCTCCTTACCGGCCTCAAAGACCTCCACGACGGGCTCAAACTGGCAGATGCCGATGCAGCCGGTCTGGGTGACGGTGACCGAGGCGGTCAGACCGGCCTCATTCACCTGCTCCACGAAGGCATTGAGCACGGGACGGGCGCCGGCGGCGATGCCGCAGGTAGCCATACCCACCACGACGCGCTTGTCGCCGCTGCCCTCGCGCAGGGCAACCTTGCCCTGCATCTTCTCCTTAATGGCCTGGAGTTCTGCTAACGATTTCATAGTAAATCTTCCTTTCCTAATGATATCTTGTGTATTGATAGGCTCACTGACCGTTGTACTGGTCGGTCAGATAGCCAGATATCCATTGCAGCACCTCAAACTCTGCCAGAGATACCTCTCCCAGTATCTCGCGCAGCTGTCGGGTGTCCAATTCCACCTCTTTGCCGTCCACGGCGTGTAAGAAGTGAAAGTCCGTATCGGGATGACCCTGTATCAGGGTGGTGACCGTCGCCACCAGATCCCCTACGGGGGGACAGTCGATGTGGTCGGTGTGAAACACCGCCGTCACCACCGTCCCGTGGTCGTCGGGGTGGGCGTCCTTATGCTTGGACTGCACCTCCATACTGCCGCCCGTCTGCTCCGCCGCCATACGCAACAGCGGCAGACCCAGACCCACCTTACGGGTGGTGCGGGTGGTATAAAAGGGGTCGGTGACCCCGCGCAATATCTCCTCGGTCATACCGCATCCGTCGTCCGCCACCCGAAAGGTGAGCCGATCGCCCTCCTGCAGGATGGACAGGTCGGTCAGGGTCGCCCCTGCCTTAACGGAATTCTCGGCGATGTCCAGGAGATTCAGGGATAAATCTTTCATAGCGGCCTCCGCAACAACGCGATCAAGTTCTTACGCACCAGCGCCGAGGAATAGGGCTCGTCGGGGATCTCCAGCCACGCATCCTTATCCCGAATGTCCCACAGCACGTGGGCATCCGACCCCACCACCACGCGGGTGGTATCGGGGATGTGCGTCTGTCGGTATTCCGCCTCCTTGCTCCCGTCGTGCAGCTCCACGGTGGGGTAGGGGGTGTCCGGCGGCAGAAAGCCCAGGGTGGCGATGATGCCGTTGGCCTGTCGGTCCACGTGGGCGGGATAGCACACCCCGCCGTACTTGTCCGCCAGCAGCGGTGCCTCGTCCACCGATACGGTGGTGGCGTTGGACAGCAGGTCCGGCTCCACGTCGATGACCTCATCGTTTTCATCCATCACCCACTGGTCACCGAAGATGTCGGTGCGGTTGGGGATGCGGATGCGGCGGGTCTGTATCTCGGCGTCGAAATCCATCGCCGCCTCCAGGGTGGGGAACAGGCACACCATATGGATGTCCTCCGCGGTGGTCAGCTCCATCCCCGCCACGGGGATGATGCCCTGCTTCTTCGCCGCCGCAAAGAAGGCGGGGCAATTGCGGCAGGTGTTGTGGTCGGTGAGCGCCATGATCTGCAGACCTGCCAGCACGCCCATACCCACGATGTTATTGGGGGTCGAGTCGTTATCCCCGCAGGGGGACAGACAGGAGTGGATGTGCAGGTCGTAGTAATAGCGGCTCATAGCCGACGGCTCAGTTCCAGAGCCAGCTCGTAGGCGCCGGTGGCGCAGGTCAGCAGGTTGACCCCCTTCTCCTGTGCCAGCTGAGCCACGCCCTCGTCGGGCACGACCCCCTCCGCCAGCAGGATGCAGGCGGTATCCGCCAGCGTCGCCACCGCCACGATATTGCGGTTGGACATAATGGTGATCCACGCCTGGTCAGCGCCGGCGCGACCCATCACCCAACTGAGCAGGTCGCCGATGTAGACGCCGGTGACCTCCCGCTCGCCGTCCGGCAGAGCGTGCACGGTGAGATTCAGCTTTTCCGCCAATTCCTTAACAGTCATCATTCGCCCTCCTTCGGCAGTACGCGGCACAGCAGGCAGCCGTCCGCGGGAGCCTCGCCCCGAATCACGTCCTCCGCAAAGGCGCGGCAGGTGGGGGCGCCGCAGGCGGCGCAGTCCACACCCGGCAGCTGGCTGCGGAAGGACTGAATCTCCGCCATCATCCGCATCGACTGGGCGATGCTGTCGGACAACTGGGAAATGGGCTGGTACTCGGGCAATTCCTCGAAGAAATACTCCGCGGGGATGTACGACTCGTCCGCCGGCAGGCTGTTGCGGCTCACCGGCATATAGCGGCGCAGGATGTGCAGCCGCGCCCGTGCCATAAAGGGGTTCTGTACCGTCAGCACGCCACCGACACAACCGCCGGGGCAGGCGTTCAGCTCTACGAATTCCAGCTGACCGATGTTGCCGTTTTCGATCTGGTCCAGCACGCGGATGACGTTCTCGATGCCGCCCGCCGCCAGATAGCTGTCGTTGAACAGCGCCGACGCCTCGCCGCCGCTGGTAGCCCAGCCCACGCCGATGCGACCGGAGGCGGACAGATCACGGGGCTCGGCGCCCCGATCCATGGCGTTGATCAGCTGGAAATACACGTCGCTGATGGGAATCACCACGTCCACCTGACTCTGATAGTCGCCGAAGCCGTTTTTCACGTAGCTGGCCTTGGCGGGGCAGGGGGAGATGAAGCATACGCCGATGTCCTCGGGCGCCAGCTCCGGATGCTGCTGCTGTGCCCGCCGACGGGCCAGCTTGGCCGCCACCTCGATGGGGGGCAGCAGGCGCAGCACGTTCTCCTCCAGAGAGGGGAACCGCAACGAGATCAGGCGCGCCACCGCCGGACAGGCGGTGGAGATGACCGGCTTCTTCACCCCCGCGGTGTTCAGATACTCGCGGGTGTAGGCGGAGAGCAGCTCCGCCGCCTGGGATACCTCGTACACGTCGTCAAAGCCGATGTGCAGCAGACCGCTGAGCACCAGCTCCACGTCGTCCAGATTCTCGAACTGACCGTAGAGAGCGGGTGCAGGCAGAGCAATCTTCCATTTGTAGCCGTCCATATCGGACAGCGTGTTGCAGACCGCTTTTTTCGCCTTTTGCGGGCAGGTGCGGATGCACTCGCCGCAGTCGATGCAGCGCCCCTCATTGATGACCGCCCGTCCGTCGCGGATGCGGATGGCCTCGGTGGGACAGTGCTTGACGCAGGTGGTGCAGCCGATGCACTTCTCCGCTGAAAGCAGAACAGAATGCTCGTATGTATTCATAGCGAACCTTCCTAGTTTGATAATGTGAGGTGGGAACAAGCACAGGCGAGTGAGAACCTAGGCCCCCTTGCCTAAAGGGGGCTTGCGCCGCAGGCGGGTGGGGGATTCCGGGGCGGCTTTCAGACAGTACTTGTCGTGCGTTGCGTCTGCCGCCCCTCGAGAATGGCGTTGCCATTCTCCTGAGTTTTTGCAAACCTTGCGGTTTGCGGTGCTACGCACCGTATCCCTCCGTCATTTGCTTCGCAAATGCCACCTCCCTTTAGGCAAGGGAGGCTTTTCTCCAACCTCATTGTGTAGGTGTTACGCCAGATTCACCCTCATGGTGATGGTGGTGCCCACACCCACGGTGGACTGAATGTCCATATAGTCGGTATAGCGCTTCATATTGGGCAGACCCATACCGGCGCCGAAACCAAGGGAGCGGATGGTGTCGGGGGCGGTGGAATACCCCGCCTGCATCGCCCTGTCAATGTCGGCGATGCCCGGTCCCGTATCGCTCAGAATGATCTCGATAGCCTCCTCGGTCACCCGTACCTCGGCGGTGCCGCCGCCGGCGTGGATGACCATATTGATCTCGCCCTCGTACATGGCGATGGACACGCGGCGGATGATCTCCGCGGGAATGCCCAGACGCCGCAGGTCCTTTTTCACCTGCACCGAAGCCTGGCCGGCAGAGGTGAAATCGTCCCCGTCTACGTTAAAACGAAAAGACAAGGCATCACTCATACCGTTACTCCTTTACCTTATTACCCACCAAACCGTTGGAATACAGGATGCCGCAGGCCTCGTACAGCCGCTTGGGGGTGGCCATCAGAACGATGCCGCTCTCCTCGGCCAGCTCTACGATCTCGGGGGTGGGTTGCTTGGACCGGACGAAGACGATGCAATGCATATCCATCATCTCGGCGGTGCGCACCACCTGGGTGTTCACCAGACCGGTGAGCAGCACGGCCTGATCCTTAACGTAGGCCAGAACATCGCTCATCATATCGCTGCCGCAGGCAGAATATACGTGCTCCTCCAGTCGGTCCGCGCCGGTGAGCACCTCAGCGCTCAACAGCTCGCGAATGGTCGAAATCTTCATAGATTTTCTTCCTTACTCTTTGAATTGGTCGGTCAGACCCGGATTACTGATACTTGGCCAGGATGCCGCGCACGTCGTCCACGGTCAGACGGCCGTACACGTCCTCATTGACGGTCAGCACAGGGGCCAGACCACAGGCGCCGATGCAACGGCAGGCGGTCAGGCTGTACTTACCGTCGGGGGTGCACTCGTCGGCACCGATGCCCAGGATCTCGGACAGGCGGTCAAAGATGTCGCCGGCGCCCTTAACGTAGCAGGCGGTACCCAGACAGACCGAGATGTTGTACTTGCCCTTGGGGGACAGAGCGAACTGGGCATAGAAGGTGGCAACGCCGTAAACCTTCTCCAGCGGAACGCCCATACCCTCGGCGATGATCTTCTGCACCTCGATGGGCAGATAGCCGTAGATGTCCTGGGCCTTCTGCATAACGCCCATCAGCATGCTGGGATCCTGCTTGTTCTCAGCGATGATCTGACGCAGCTGAGCCTCCTGCTCCGGAGTGCCGTTAAAGGGGAGAGAACTGATTTTCTTTTGCATAGTGGCTTTTCCTCCTTGATATTGGTACGTGCCCCCGTCCGAGAGCCGCCACCACCGTGGCGAAATCCCGTTTTTGGGCGCACAAAATAGACCTGTGCAGAATGCACTAGCATAACTATACCATATATATATAAGAAATGCTAGTGTTTTTCGCGAAAAAATTGATATTTGTTTCACAATTTCGCGGATTTTTTGAGGTTTTTCGGGGTAGCGGAGGGAATTGGGGTGTTATAGACATTTTCCTGCGGATTCTGTCGGGGTTGGATGGTGGTGTAGGGGCGGATTCCATATCCGCCCGTTCTTGTGGTGCCAACGGGGGCATATGGAATGCCCCCCTACGGATTCTATATGGGGTGGTATCGTAGGGGACGGGTTTCCCGTCCCGTATGAATCCCCCCGTCAAAAATCAAAGATTTTTGCCACCCCCCTTTAGGCAAGGGGGGCTTGATTCTATCCTACATCGGTGAGGTTTCGTAGGGACGGGTTTCCCGTCCGCGGACGGCCGATTGTCACCCCGAAAATCGGGGCTGTCAATAACAAAATTTGCACAAAAAATAGCAAATTTTTCACGTTTTTTCAGCGTTGTGGAGAAAATTGACGAAAAATTCGCCATTTTGTGGGTTTTCCACCAAAACACCCACTTTTCCACATAAGATTTCCACAGTCGGTGTGAAAATCGGTGGAAAATAGGTGGGGTCACCCCCTGTTTTGGTGGAAAAGGGGGACAAATGTTTCACATTTTCAACGGTCTTTTCCACCGAAAAATCCGTGCAAACCCTTGATTTGAGCGGGTTTTCGGGGATTTTCGACCAAATGTTCTTTCCACCGCGCGGAGGATTTTTCGGGTGTGAAACAGGGTCGTTTCACGGAGGATTCGGAGTGTTTTTAAAACAACTCATTCGCCCGTTTGCAGGGGCATATAGAATGCCCCCCTACGAATTCTATTTCACGTCGGTTGGTATTGTAGGGGACGGGTTTCCCGTCCCGTATGAATCCCCCCGTCACGGCTATCGCCGTGCCACCTTCGCTCGCCGCGAGACGGCCCCCCTTTTGTCGGCTACGCCGACATTTTCCCCCGCTATCGGGGGAAATCGACCTTTAG
>JAZQKF010000012.1:0-1648 GCA_045542015.1 Acutalibacteraceae bacterium | reverse complement strand
ATCCGTCTTACCCCCTGTCGCTGGACGAGTTGGGGGAGTGTATCCCCGGCGGTGAAAGTCCCGATGATGCGCTGGACGTGCGTCAGTTGGCTCATACCATAAACCTCTGGTTAGCGACCCTGTCCCCGTCGACCCGGGATGCCTTCGTATGCCGCTATTTCTTCGCCGATTCCTTACAGGAGATTGCCGACCGACAAGGTGTGTCGCTGGCACAGGTGAAGAGTGCGCTGCATCGGGCACGGCAGGGTCTGCGGAAACACTTGGAAAAGGAGGGCTATACTGTATGAAACGAGAACAATTAAGTGATGCCATCGGCTGTATCAGCGATGGCTTTATCCGGGAGCATTGGCATGATCGCCGTCGCCGCCCGTGGTGGCACGCCGCCGTGGCGGTGGCCGCCTGTCTGTGCGTGCTGCTGGGCGGGCTGACGGTGTGGCCGTATTTGAGCGGTGGGAGCACCCCGCCCCCCGTCAGCAATCCCAACCCTAATCCGAATCCTACCCCCGGTCCCGGTAATCCGCAAAATTCCGGAACACCCGCCGTGTTGACCTTGGCCGCCCCCGTATATCCTAAGATGACACCCCGTCCCGCGGAATACGAGCAGACGGCGCACGATGCCTGGTGGAATGGCGTGGCCGCCCAGCGGCAACAGATCCAAGGGCAGAGCGAGGGAATGACCGATTTCTACCGCCGTACCATGGCGACCTTTTTAGCCGGAGAGGCGGGGGAGAATCGGGTGTATTCCCCCCTGAACGTGTATATGGCGCTGAGCCTGCTGGCGGAGAGCGCCGCGGGGAACAGCCGTCAGCAGATACTGGATCTGCTGGGGCAGAAGGATCTGTCCGCCCTGCGACAGAAAAACGCCGCCCTGTGGAACGGTGTGTATCTGGATGACGGCGCGGTGCTCAGCCGCTTAGCCAACTCGCTGTGGCTGGCGGAGGGGGAGCGGTGGCAGTACGATACCGCCACGGCAAAGATACTGGCAGAGCAGTATTACGCCTCTGTATTTGAGGGGAAGATGGGCGACCCCGCCTACGACGCCGCTTTGCAGCAATGGATCAATGAGCAGACCGATAACCTGCTGAGCGAGCAGGCCGCCGACCTGCGGTTTGATCCCGATACGGCGCTGGCGCTGGCCTCCACCATTTGCTTCAAAGCAAAATGGGTGGATGAGTTCCATCCTGCCGCCACGGTGGATGGAACGTTCCACGCCGCCGCGGGGGACGTGGACTGCCGCTATATGAAACAAAGAACGGACGGCTTTGCCTTCTTTGGCGATAAGTTTACCGCTGTTCAGATGGGGTTGGATGACGGCGCCTATCAGATGATTTTCTTCCTCCCTGACGAAGGGGTATCGGTGAACCAACTCATCGACAATCAGCAGGTGATGGAGGTGCTGGAACAGTTTGAGAAAAGCTCTACCGCCAAATTCTCATACATCAACCTGACCATCCCGAAATTTGACGTGGCCTCGGATCGCGATTTGGCAAAGGGTCTGCAGAGTCTGGGTGTTACCGACGTATTTGATGCGCAAAAGGGCGATTTCGGCGGCATCCTCGACCCGCAGGAGGAACCTGTCTACGTCAGCAAGGTGGACCACGCCGCCCGTGTGGCCATCGACGAGGAGGGCGTCACCGCCGCTGCCTAT
>JAZQKF010000011.1:0-5733 GCA_045542015.1 Acutalibacteraceae bacterium | reverse complement strand
TTGTAGGGGACGGGTTTCCCGTCCCGTATGAATCCCCCCGTCACGGCTATCGCCGTGCCACCTTCGCTCGCCGCGAGACGGCCCCCCTTTTGTCGGCTACGCCGACATTTTCCCCCGCTATCGGGGGAAATCGACCTTTAGGCAAGGGGGGCTTGATTCTATCCTACATCGGTGTGGTTTCGTAGGGGCGAACTGTGTTCGCCCGCGGGCGTTCGCAGAACGCCCCTACGGATTCTATATGAGGTGGTATCGTAGGGGCGAGGATATTCGCCTGCGGCGAAATCCGTCGAGATTTTGCGACACTGCCGCAAAACTCGCGGATATCATCCGCCCGCAGAAGTCCACCACCCCACAACATCTTGTGTTCCGCCGCCCAAAAACCTGAAAACCCTTGCTATTACTGGGGTTTCGGGGGTTTTTTATCCCCTGTGAAAAAATGAAATGAAAAACGAGAAACAGAGCAAAACGGCGTAAAAACGCGAGAAATCGAGAGATTGAGGGCTCTATTTTAAATTTTCGGGGATTTGGGGGTTGACAGCCGAATTTCCTTATGTTATTATAAGTCGCGTTCGTGAAAACGACGGCGAATATTCGCCGAGTCGGGACCGCTTGCGGGTCCCTCACACAATGTATAGGAGGAAACTACTATGACTTTTATGGCTAAGGCCGGTCAGGTCGAGCGTAAGTGGTACGTTATCGACGCCGCCGGTAAACCCCTGGGTCGTGTGGCTGCCGAGGCTGCTGTTCTGCTGCGCGGCAAGCACAAGCCCACCTTCACCCCCCACGTTGACTGTGGTGACAACGTCATCATCATCAACTGTGCCGAGGCCGTTCTGACCGGCAAGAAGCTGGAGCAGAAGAAGTGGCAGCGCCACACCGGCTGGATCGGCAACCTGAAGACCACCAAGTACGGCACCCTGATGGCTCAGCGCCCCACCAAGGCGATGGAGCTGGCTGTTGGTGGCATGATCCCCAACACCCACATTGGCCGCGCTGCTGAGACCCGCCTGCACTGCTATGCCGGTGCCGAGCATCCTCACGCCAGCCAGAAGCCCGAAGTGTTCGAGCTGTAATAAAAGGAGGATACGATTATGGATTACAATACCAGACCCTTTTTCTACGGCACCGGTCGCCGTAAATCCTCTGTGGCTCGCGTCCGTCTGTACCAGGGCACCGGCAAGGTGACCATCAATGGTCGTGACATCGACGATTACTTCGGCCTGGAGACCCTGAAGCTGATCGTGCGTCAGCCTCTGAACCTGACCGAGACCACCGAGAAGTTTGACATCGAGTGCCGCGTTGCCGGCGGCGGTGTTACCGGCCAGGCCGGCGCCATCCGTCACGGTATCGCCCGTGCTCTGCTGCAGTACGACAGCGAGAACCTGCGTTCTTCCCTGAAGAAGGCCGGTTTCCTGACCCGCGATCCTCGTATGAAGGAGCGTAAGAAGTACGGTCTGAAAGCTGCTCGCCGCGCTCCCCAGTTCAGCAAGCGCTGATATTACGAGAGCGAACTTATTGGTCTTACGAGAACACCACACCATTTTGGTGTGGTGTTCTTTTTTTGGGGCGGCCGGATGTATCGCAGTCAGTGAGGGAATATGGCGCAGGGCGCCATATTCGGGTGGGCGCCGGCGAGTTAGCGGTCTAAGCGCCCTACGAGCGCCCACGGCCGCCCGTCGTGCGCTGATTCTGCACATCGCCGTTATTTACTGTAAACGCAAAATACCACACCCGACTGGGTGTGGTATTTTTTGTTTGCTATTCAACAATCAATAAATAATACTTTCTTCTTTGAAAAACAGTTTTACCACTCGCTTACTAAACCGTTTAGGGTTTCTGCCTATGATGATGGAACATGCAACGATAGCTCCCCACACAAGACACATACCACCTGCTATCGCAACAAGCGATGTATACTCTTGTCGATGTAACCGTTGTGTTTCCTCAAAGGTTAGAACGTACTTATCGTTATACTTAATAGCTTGTAATGAATAGTAGCTTTCCTCGTATTTAGGAGTAACTTCGGTGGAATATGTGATTACAAGGGTTTTTCCGTCACAAAGCATCGGTATTTTCTTCACCTTAAACTGTTCGTCTGTAAAACGAATCTTAAATATTTGATTATCTGAAGACGTTAGGGTGATTTCCTCTTTGCTTTTTTCGCAGGACACAAAACGGACGGATTGTTCGATTGTGTTATTGGGCGTGCTTGGCGCGTACGTGTAATAAATCGAAAAGATAAAAAGCCCGACTGTAAGAACACCAACTAAAATATAAGCAAACAGAAAGCCGCCCGCATCCCGAACGTTCCCGTTAAATAGGTCGTGTTTTGTTTTATAGATTTTCGGAAGACTTTTTCCGTCGTGTAGGGTACGGTATTTCTTTTTAACAAACTTAATAAAGGTTTCTCCGCCTACCGACAGCTTGTCCACCATAACGCGCTTTTTCCCGATGTAAATATACGTTTCGTGAGAGTTTTCTTTAATGGCGGTGACTTGATCATAGGTGAACTGCGATTTGATTCCTAAGAAATTTTTGGATACAAAGTACTCCTCATCATACACGATTCTGCAATTTACAAAAGCGATGATCAACGTAGCGCTCAAAAGAGAGAGTAGCAGAAAAGGAATACACGACCAAGCCTGTGGGGATCGGAACGCTACGATAACGGCGGGGATCAGAAATACGGCGGAACCGATGATTCCTAAAACAGCGAGGAATTTATGCAGATACACCTTTCCGTCTTCTTCAATTTTCGGTTGCCGCAAATATCCGAGAATACCGCTTACGATAATCGGTATCAGCGCAAAAGAAAGTCCCTGAAAAACATATCTCATCAACGTCACCTCTTTCGGTCATTGTATCATAAGAAAAAGCAAAAATCAATTCTGCAATTTACCCGCCCCTACGAAACAGACCAACCTAAAACAATTTCTCATTCCTCATTACTAATTCCTCATTCCCCATCATATACTCTACTGGTGATGGTATGAGAAACACAAGGAAAACACATATCTGGCGGCGGGTAGGGCGCCTGCTGACGGTGGGGGTGCTGGCGGCGGCGGTGCTGACCGCGCCCATTGACTGGCACCACCTGGCGCAGGAAGCATCGGGCTTGGCTCTCGGTCTGCGCCAGCCCGTCCAGACCGCCCGGGCGCTGTCCCGGCAGCTGTTTGAACAGCCCGCCGTCCCCGCCGTGACCCCGCCCGCCATCCTGTCGGAGCAGCGGGCGAATACGGGTCTGCTGACCCTGCCCACGGCGGCGAAATTGCCCGCCTACACCGCCATATCCCCGCCCAAAAACGACGGCAGCGGCGGCAAGGTGGTCACCCGAAAAATGAGCGGCAACCGCCATAAATACGGCATCGCCACCGTCAACCGCAGCGGCAAACTGGAGGACATCCCCGCCGCCCTGAAGGCGGACCTGCCCTTTACCTTTGAGGACACCGAAGAGCCACAGGTGCTGATCCTCCACACCCACACCACCGAGGGGTATATGACCTACGACGCGGGGTACTATCTGGAGGGCGACCGCGACCGCACCCGCGACCATAAGAAGAACGTCTGCGCCGTGGGCGAGGCCATCCGGCTGACGCTGGAGGCGGCGGGCATCGGGGTGATCCACGACACCACCGTCCACGACAGCCCCCAGTATACCGGCGCCTACGGTCGCTCGGCGCAGACCGCCGAGGCGATACTGAAGAAATATCCCTCCATCAAGCTGGTGCTGGACGTCCACCGTGACGCGGTGCTGGAGAATGGGGCAGTAGTAAAACCCACCGCCACCGTCAAGGGTAAAAAGGCGGCGCAGATGATGCTGATCACCGGCACGGTGACCACCGCCGAGCTGCCCCACCGCCATTGGCAGAAGAATCTGGCGCTGTCCACCCAGCTGCAGGCGGCGCTGGACAAGGTCAGCCCCGACCTGATGCGCCCGCTGAATACGGTGGCCAGTCGGTACAATCAGCACCTGTCCCCCGGCTGGGTGCTGGTGGAGGTGGGCGCCGTGGGCAACACGGTGGAGGAGGCGGTGTATTCGGGTCAGATCCTCGCCGAAACCCTGCTGAAGCTGTTGGATTGACAAAAAGATTACGGTCGGGTAGAATAGTTGTGTAGGGGAGGGATCTCGCTGTGGCTCGGTCCACTCGCAGTTCTGACAGTCCACCGGACTGTCATTCATTACTGCTCGTGTCGCTTCGCTACTCTGTGCCCTCCCGTTTTGATTACGCTCCCTCAAAGGAGGTATACCTATGAACAACACCATAGCGGCTATATCCACCCCGTCCGGTGCCGCCGGACTGGGGGTGGTGCGCCTGTCCGGCCCCGACGCGCTGGCGGTGGCGGCGCGGGTATTTCGCCCCGCCGACCCGCGCAAAACCGCGGACAAGCTGTCCGGCTACACCGCCGCCTACGGGCGGGTGTTCGACGCCGACGGCGACGTGGACGAGTGCGTGCTGCTTGTTTTCCGCGCCCCCCACAGCTACACCGGCGAGGACGTGGCGGAACTCAACTGCCACGGCGGGCGGTACATCCTGCAGCGGGTCTTACGCGCCTGTCTGGATGCGGGCGCCCTGCCTGCGGGCGCGGGCGAGTTCACCCGCCGCGCCTTTCTGAACGGTAAGATGGACCTGACCCAGGCGGAGAGCGTGATGGATCTCATCGCCGCCGACGGTAAGCTGGCGGCGCAGACCGCGCTGGCGTCCCGTGACGGCGCCGTGTTCCGCCGCCTGACGGCGGTCAAGGACTCTCTATTGACGGTGGCGGCGCAGTTCGGCGCCTACATCGATTATCCCGACGAGGACATCCCCGACCTGACCCCCGCCGCCCTGTCCGCCACGGTGGACGAGTCCGCCGCGGCGGTGCGGGAGCTGCTGACCACCTTTGACGCGGGTCGGGTACTCCGCGAGGGTGTGGACACCGCCATCGTGGGCAGCCCCAACGTGGGCAAATCCACCCTGATGAACTGCCTGTCCGGCTGTCAGCGGAGCATCGTCACCGACATCGCGGGCACCACCCGCGACGTGGTGGAGGAGACCGTCCGTTTGGGCGAGGTGACCCTACGGCTGGCGGATACCGCCGGCATCCGCGACACCGCCGACGCGGTGGAGAGCGTGGGCGTGGACTTGGCAAAACAGCGAATGAATCAGGCCGCCCTGGTGCTGGCGGTGTTTGACGGCTCTGTGCCTTTGGGCGACGAGGACAGGGCGCTGGCCGAGAGTCTGCGGGAGCGCACCGCCATCGCGGTGGTGAATAAGGCGGACAAGCCCCTGTGTGTGGACATCCCGTGGCTGAGCCAGCGGTTTGCGTGGGTGGTGACCCTGTCCGCCAAGGACGGCGAGGGGGTGGACGCCCTGACCGCCGCCGTGGCGCAGGCCACCGGCGTGGCGCGGCTGGACGCCGCCCAGCCGATTCTCACCACCGAGCGCCAGCGGCTCTGCGCCGCCACGGCGCTTGCCTGCCTGGAGGAGGCACATACCGCCCTGGAGGGCGGTATGACCCTGGACGCGGTGTCGGTAAGCATCGACGGCGCTCTGAACGCCATCCTGGACCTGACCGGCGAGCGCGCCACCGAGGCCGTGGTGGACCAGGTGTTCGCCAATTTCTGCGTGGGTAAATGATTGAATTAGTAATTAGAAATGAGCAATGAGGAATGACTCCCTCAGTCGTACCGCGTGCGGTACCACAGCTCCCTCAAGAGGGAGCCTACGCACGACATCAGCATCTGCTAAAACC
>JAZQKF010000010.1:0-20036 GCA_045542015.1 Acutalibacteraceae bacterium | reverse complement strand
TTCCACCCGGGGCAGACCTGCATTGGGTTTCAGCAGCACCGGCACGGAGGCGCACGCCAGATATTCCTCCACCACGCCGGCAAGGGCTTTCGGACCGAGCGAGCAGTTCACGCCGACCGCATCGGCTCCCATACCCTCCAGCATAGCGACCATTGCCGCAGGAGATGCGCCTGTCATCAGTTTGCCGTCCTCGCCGTAGGCGTTGGACACGAGGATGGGCAGGTCGCTGTTTTCCTTTGCCGCCAGTACCGCCGCCTTGGTTTCATAGCAGTCGTTGATGGTCTCGATGAGGATGAGGTCCACTCCGTACTTGACGCCCAGGCGGACGGTGGCGGCGAACACCTCCACCGCGTCCTCAAAATCCAGATCGCCCAGCGGCTTTAACAGCCGTCCCGTGGGACCCAGATCCAGCGCCACGTAGGTGGGGTGATCCACCGCCGCCTGCGTCTGCGCCGCGCGGGCATTGTCCACCGCGGCGGCCACGATGCGCTCCAGTTCCTCAGGGGCATAGTGGAGGAGATTGGCACCGAAGGTGTTGGTGGATACCACGTGGCTGCCCGCCTCGTAATAGGCCTTGTGGATGGCGGTCACCACATGGGGATGGGTGATGTTCCACCGCTCGGGCAGTTCGCCCGCCGCCAGACCCTCGGCCTGCAGCAGGGTACCCATCCCGCCGTCCAGTCGGACGATATTCTCTTTTAGAAAGTCACGAAAATTCATACTCTTACTTCCCAATAATATCGGATAAATTCTCTAAAATCTTCTGTGCCACGTCCGGCTTGTTCATGGAGTAGACGTGGACGTTTTTGATGCCGTTGGCGTACAGATCGATGATCTGGTCGGTGGCGTAGGCGATGCCCGCCTGCTTCATGGCGGCGGGGTCGTGACCGAATTTGTCCACCAGACTCTTAAACCGCTGGGGGACGAAACAGCCGGACAGCTGGATGGCGCGGGTCACCTGATTCGCGTTGGTGATGGGCATCACACCGGGGATGACCGGCACGGTGATGCCCGCCTGGCGGATCTTATACAGAAAATTATACAGCAGATTGTTGTCGAAGAACATCTGGGTGGTGAGGAAATCACACCCCGCCTCCACCTTTTCCTTCAGGTGGCGGATGTCCTCGGCCTGATCGGCGCTCTCGGGGTGAATTTCGGGGTAGCAGGCACCGCCGATGCAGAAGTCCCCCGCCGCCTTCAGTTCACGGATGAGGTCGATGGCATAGCGGTAATCCCATCCGCTGCGGTCGGCGGTTTCCATCCCCTGGGGGATGTCCCCCCGCAGCGCCATCACGTTCTCGATGCCCGCCTCGCGGATGGCGGCGATCTTCTGCGCCACCGTGTCGCGGGTGGAGGATACGCAGGTTAGGTGCGCCAGGGTGGGCACGCCGTACTGCGCCTTGATGTTCTTGGCGATGTCCAGCGTATACGCGCTGGTGCCGCCGCCGGCGCCGTAGGTGACGCTCATAAAGGCGGGCTTCAGCGCCGCAATCTCCTCGGTGGCGGTCTTCACGCTGTCAAAGCCGCTCTCGGTCTTGGGCGGGAACACCTCAAAGGAGAGGGATAGGGTATTTTGTTGTAGCAGAGCGCTGATTTTCATCACGCCACCTCCGTGCCGGTATATATGGAAATATTATACACCCGATTTGCACGGGAATCAAGGCTAATTATTCTTGTATTATCCTGTGACCTGTGCTATCATAGGATTATGACAGAAAGGAGGCGACGACTATGGCCAAGCATGCGGCAAAGCCGAAGTGGTTTATGTGGGTGATATTGGGCGCGGCGGTGCTGCTGACCGTCGCCGCCGCCGTGACGCTGTGGCTGGTGCTGTCGCCGCCGCAGGAGCCCGCCGCGGCACCTGCCCCGACCACTACCACCACCGCCACAGACACCACCGCGACCACCACGTCGGTCACCACCACGGCAGAGAGCACCACGGTGCCCTTTACCACCACCACGGCGGCGCCGAAGGTGAAGCTGACCGTCACCTCACACAAGCAGACCGAGGTGACCACCAATGAGCCCTTCACCACCTTCACCGGCACCTCCGACCCCCGCTATTCCCTGCGGATCAACGGCAAGGACGTTCGGCGGGATAAGAGCGGTGCTTTCTCGGTGGAATACCCCCTGCAGGCGGGCAAGAACACCTTTACCTTCTCTCACAAGGGCAAGCAGACCACCTACGTGGTGACCTATCGCCACGTGGTGATGCAGTCCTTTACCCCCTCCGGCAGTCGTTCCTACCAGGGCGGCAGTCGGTTTTCGGTGGTGGTTTCCGCCCGTGCGGGCAGCACGGTGACCGCCACCTTCCGCAATAAGACCATCACCCTGAAGCAGACCACCGGACAGGGCGGTGACGGGGATAAGCCCACCAGCGAGACCTTTGTGGATTATGCCGGCACCTTCACCCTGCCCGAGAGCACGGCGGATAAGAATTACGGCGCCATCACCTTCAAGACCACCTATCAGGGTCAGACCGACACGGGTCGCTCCGGCAACATCCTGGGGCTTAAGACCAAACAGCGGCTGGTGGGGGAGATCGTGTCCTTTTCCGCCGAGACCTTCGACGGGGATAAAAACGACGACGACAGCCGTCCCACCAACAACTATTTCCCCAAGGGGACGGTGGACTACGTGGTGGGGCGCAGCTACTTCGGCAATAAGGAATACCTGCTGCTGCGGTGCGGACGCCGCGTATACGTGGATAAGGAATTGTCCCCGCCGTCCAGGACGGTGACCGTCACCAAGGAGTATCAGGGCACGCTGCCCTCCACCAACAAGCTGTCGGTGGCACAGATGGAGGTCACCAAAAAAGCCACCTATCTGACCCTCAATACCAACTGGAAGGCACCCTTCTTTTTGGATCTGTTGCCCCAGAAATACTATCAGCCCTCCACCCAGGATTATCGGGTCAGCAGCGTCACCTGCGAGTACGTGGAGATCACCTTCTGCTACGCCACGGCGGTCAGCGGGATGCCCGCCATCCCCAAGGATCACCCCCTGTTCACCAAGGCGACGGTGAAGCGGCAGGGCACCGACACGGTGCTGCGGCTGTACCTGCGGAAAAAGGGCGGCTTTTACGGCTGGGACGCATCGTATAACGAGGCGGGTCAGCTGGTGTTCTACTTCCTGCACCCCGCCCAGGTGCTCAGCGCCGACAATGGCTACGGCGCCAATCTGAAAGGGGTCACCATCCTGCTGGACGTGGGTCACGGCTACAAGAGCAGCGGCGCCTCCGGCCTGGATTCCGACCACCCCGAGGGGGAGCGGAATTATTATCTCGCCACCCTCATTAAGCGGGAACTGGAGAGCATCGGCGCCACCGTGATACTCAACCGCACCGCCAAGCAGGATATGGATGCCGATCAGCGCTGTCAGCACCTGAAAAAGGTCAAGCCGGATCTGTGCATCGCCATCCACCACGACGCCAACGCCTCGTCAAAGCCCAATGGGTTCGGGTCGTTCTATTCCACCCCCTTCTCCTATCCCGCGGCCAAGGCTATATACAACGCCACTATTTCGGCGAACATCTACGATAAGAATGCCGCCAACAACCGCAACCGCCTGCAATGGCACTATTATTTCGTGGCGCGTATGTCCGACTGCCCCGTGGTGCTCACCGAGAATGGGTTTATGTCCAGCCCGCTGGACCACCAGGGCATCGTCAGCGACTATACCAACTGGCAAAAAGCCCAGGCCATCACCAAGGGCGTGGCCAAGTATTTCCTGTCCCTGCATCTGAACGGCTACGCCCCGCCGGATAAGCCGGTGATCATCGTCACCGGCACCACCACGACCACCGACACCACCGCCACTCTGCCCCCCACCACGGAGGACACCACCCAAGCGGAGGATACCACCTCCGCCACCGATGCCGTCCCTACCGACCCGCCCACTACAGGGTCGGGGGAGGCGAGCCACACCGGCGCCACCATCCCATAGAAAAAGACCCGCACTCGGTCGAGTGCGGGTCTTTCTTTATGCGTATGAGTGAGGTGTAGGGGGCGTTTATTCAGCGCAATCCTCTACAAGAATAGCTTCATTATAGTTGGGTGTGGATTCGTCGATGCCATCGGCTGTAGCCAAACGGAACCAGTAGCCTTCCCGCTCTGCTAACGCATTGATTTGGTCGGCGGTCAGCTCTGCGTAATATTTACGTGTGTTGTCGGAGGAGAGCTTCTTCGGAGGCGTTTTGCACAGCTTAGCCAACGCCTTATATTGCTCGGCGATAACGGAAGCGTTGTATTCCTCCCGCGCTTGTTCCACTTTGTCCATATATTCATTGCCGAAAACATAGGCCTTATCCTCTAACTCCGATCTGAGTTTGCTGGCAGCATTTTGCTCCTTTTCGGGGGCATTCTTGGTTCTGCAGGTGTGTTCCTTTACGTGAGCGTCATAATATTCTTGATAAATAAGAGTTTGTTCTATTCTCCCACGGAGCAATTCATCTTCAATATCCTCCACGTCTCCGTATACTTTGTTCAATAATGTGAGGTATTGATCCCGAAGAGCGTAGTATTTTGCTTCTTTTTCGGGGTAAGGATTCACATCCAGTTCTATACTGTCATCGTGCACGATCCACGTTTCAACGTAATCTTGATAGGCCGCCCATAGTTCATTGTTGAGTCGGAGCAGTTCTTCGTTGCGCTCGGTATATCTTTTTTCGAATTCCTCATAATGGGCATACGAAATATCCAGAGTGACAATAACGGCAAAAGTCGCATCGGTGTTACGGTACTGCTCCATCTTTTCTTTTAGAAGAGGTGTGCAGGCATTTCCTTTGGACGGCCATTCTATGACATCATCCGTTATTTCGCTCAGATCGGAACGATCCGGCTCTTTAGCGGTAATCAGCAGTTTATTTTTAGTAGTGGTGGCATCCTTACTCGTCTCGGCGGGCTCGGTCACACTCGCGCCCTCATCCGGCGTTTCCACGGGGATGGGGGCGGGGTCAAACACGCCCCCCTGCCACAGCCCTACCGCCAGCGCCACGCAGGCCGCGGCGGCTACGGCGGGCACCCACACCGCCTTGCGGATGGGCTTGCGGGCGGCATCCGCCACCAGCTCGTCGTCGATATCGCCGAAGAGACGGTGCAGCCTTTCTTCTTTTTTCATATAATAATGCCTTCTTTCTCCAAATAGTCTTTCAGTTGGCCGCGGATGCGGGACAGCATCATCTTGATGCGGCTTTCGGTGCTGTTGCGGGCGGCGGCGATCTCTTTGATGGGGTCGCCGTACCAGTAGCGGAGCACAAACACCCGCCGCTGTTCCGCAGGCAATCGGTGCAGGAATCGCTCCAGCGCCTCCCGCACCGCCAGGTCGTCGGAGGGATCGCCCTCGCCGCAGGGCAGGCAGCCCCGCCACTCCTCCAGCACCTGCGCGTGGGTGCCGCCGCCGCGCTTTTCGGCGGTCAGGGCGGCGTAGCGGTCCAGCGCCAGCCGACGGGCGATCTTGCCCAAAAAGGTGGACAGCCGCGCAGGACGGTGGGGCGGGATGGCGTTCCACGCCCGCAGATAGACGTCGTTGACGCACTCCTCCGTATCCTGCTCGGTTGGCAGGATGTTGCGGGCGATGCGGGTGAGATAGCGGTGGTAGGCCTGTCGGGTCTCGGTGAGCGCCTGCTCGTCCCGTTCCCAGTACAGGTCCACGATGCGTTTGTCCTCCAACGGAGTCACCTCCTGAAACGTTTTGAAAGGTCCTTTCACCTGAATACACGGCGTTTGGAAGAAAAAGGTCACGTTTTTGAAAAAAGTTTGTAATTTTATTATAATGGTTTTAACGCCAAAAAGCAACAAAAGCCAGCCTGACCGAGTTCGTTCAGGCTGGCTTTTATATAGTACCGTATGAGTGATGCAACTCGCATAGCTCGTTGTGATGTTATGCTTCGCATAGTGATGTTGTTCGCATAGCTCACAGTGATACGATGCGTTCTGTCACGTGCCGTAGGCACGCATCACGTCCGCAGGACGCATCACGCCGTCAGGCGCAACACGTTCCTATAGGGAACGCATCACTTCAACGCGTCCATGGACTGGGTCAGCAGATTCAGCTTCTCCTGCAGACCGGCGGCCTGCTCACGGGCGCCGTTGACCACCGCCTCGGGTGCCTTGTCGGTGAAGGCCTTGTTGTTCAGCCGTGCCATCACGCCGTCCAGCTGCTTCTTCACGTTGTTATACTCGCGCTCCAGACGGGCCAGCTCCGCGGCCTTATCCACCAGAGCATCCATGGGGATCTTCACGGTGGCGGCGGCGGTGACGATGGTCACCGCACCGGGCACGTCAAAACTCTCGCCGATCTTCACCTCGGCGGCGGAGGCCAATCTCTGCAGGAAGGGCACACCGGCGGCGAAGGTGTCCGCAAAGGCGGTCTCGATGTACAGGTCCGCCTTCTTAGAGGGGGGCACGTTCATCTCGGCGCGGCGGTTACGGATGCCGCGGATGGCCTCCATAATGCGCTCCATCTCCTTCTCCTGCTGGGGGAAGTTGAGGGCGTCGTCGTACACCGGCCAGTCGGAGATCATCAGGCTGTCGCCCTCGTGGGGCAGAGTCTGCCAGATCTCCTCGGTGATAAAGGGCATAAAGGGATGCAGCAGCTTCAGCATACCGGTCATCACGTACAGCAGCACGCGGCGGGCGCTGTCCGCGCCCTCGCCCTGCAGACGGGACTTGCACAATTCGATGTACCAGTCGCAGAAGGTATCCCAGATGAAGTCGTACAGCTTGCTCACCGCGATACCCAGCTCGAATTTCTCCAGGTTGTCGGTGACCGCCTGTACCAGTTCATTGTAGCGGGACAGCACCCACTTATCCTCCAGGGTCAGCTCATCGGGCAGGGACAGGGGGATATCGTGACCCTCAAAGTTCATCAGCAGGAAGCGGGCGGCGTTCCACAGCTTGTTGGCAAAGTTGCGGCTGGCCTCCACCTTATCGGTCATATAGCGCATATCGTTTCCGGGGCTGTTGCCGGTGGCCAGCATAAAGCGCAGGGCGTCGGCGCCGTACTTATCGATCTCCTCCAGCGGGTCAACGCCGTTGCCCAAGGATTTGGACATCTTGCGGCCCTGACTGTCGCGGACCAGACCGTGGATGAGCACGGTCTTAAAGGGGCTCTTGCCGGTGTAGGCCAGACCGCTGAAGATCATACGGCTGACCCAGAAACCGATGATGTCGTAACCGGTGACCAGCGTGTCGGTGGGATAGAAATAATCCAGTTCCTCGGTGCTGTTAGGCCAACCTAAAGTGGAGAAGGGCCACAGGGCAGAGGAGAACCAGGTATCCAGCGTATCGGGATCCTGGGTCAGATGCACGCCGCCGCACTTGGGGCAGACGGCGGGGGCGTCCTTGGCCACCACGGTCTCGCCGCAGTCGTCGCAGTACCAGGCGGGGATGCGGTGACCCCACCACAGCTGACGGGAAATGCACCAGTCGCGGGTGGCGCGCATCCAGTTGAGATAGTTCTTGGTGAAGCGCTCGGGGACGAAGGTGATCTCGCCCTTTTCCACCGCCTCGATGGCGGGGCCGGCCAGAGGCTCCATCTTGACGAACCACTGCTTGGACACCATGGGCTCGATGGTCTGGTGACAGCGGTAGCAGGTGCCCACGTCGTGGGTCAGATCCTCCACCTCCTTGAGGTAGCCGCCCGCCTCCAGATCCGCCAGAATGGCCTTGCGAGCCTCCAGGGTGGTCATACCGGCGTACTTGCCGCAGTCCAGCACGGTGGGCTCGTCGGCGGCAGCCTTACCGCTGGCGATGTACTCGTCGGCGGCGGCCTTGTCCGCCGCACCGGTCATGTGACCGTCATAGGTAAAGCAGCGCACCATGGGCAGGTCGTGGCGACGACCCACCTCAAAGTCGTTGGGGTCGTGGGCGGGGGTGATCTTCACCACGCCGGTACCCTTGGTCATATCCGCGTGCTCGTCGCACACGATGGGGATTTCCTTATTCAGCAGGGGCAGGATCACGTGGCAGCCGTGGAGGTGCTTATAGCGCTCGTCCTCGGCGTTGATGGCCACGGCGGTATCGCCCAGCATGGTCTCGGGACGGGTGGTGGCCAGCTCTAACTGCTCACCGGTCTCCTTGACGGTATACAGCAGATGCCAGAAGTGACCCGCCTTCTCCTCGTATTCCACCTCAGCGTCCGAGATGGAGGTGTTGCAGGTGGGACACCAGTTGACCATACGGTTGCCGCGGTAAATCAGACCCTGCTCGTACAGCCGCACGAACACTTCCTTAACGGCGGCGGAGCAGCCCTCGTCCATGGTAAAGCGCTCCCGCTCCCAGTCACAGCTGGAGCCGATGGTCTTCAGCTGGCTGACGATGCGGTTGCCGTATTTTTCTTTCCAGGCCCAGGCGCGCTCCAGGAAGCCCTCACGACCCAGCATCTCCTTGGTCAGACCCTCGGCGCGCATAGCCTCCACAACCTTCGCCTCGGTGGCGATGGATGCGTGGTCGGTGCCGGGCATCCACAGGGCCTCGTAGCCCTGCATCCGCCGCCAGCGGATGAGGATATCCTGCAGGGTGTTGTCCAGGGCGTGACCCATATGCAGCTGACCCGTAATATTGGGGGGCGGCATCATCACGGTATAGGGCTTTTTCTCGTTGCCGTCCTTATCCTTGGCGTGGGCGGTGGCGTGGAAATAGCCCCCATCCAGCCAGAATTGGTAGATGCGCTTTTCCACCTCTTGGGGCTCGTACACCTTTGCCAGTTCTTTCTGTGCCATTGGTAAATCTTCCTTTCAACGGTGCCGTTTGAGCACCTTGGTAATCTCACCGGTGTATACGCGGTGATAGTCGTTGTGATAGCAGTTTTCCACCGACGGGTCGGTGAAGCAGGCGGGGTCGATGTACTGTGCCGCCATCTTGCGGCAGATGATCACCGTCTCCGCCTCATCAAAATAGGGGGCGTCGGCGTCGTACCGCAGGGTCAGACCCGCCTCGGCGATCTTATCCCGATCCCGTCCCGACACGGTGCCGCAGAGGGTCAGCGCGTCGCGGTACTCTTCGGAGAAGAAGCACAGGGAATAGTACTCCTCCCGCTCGGTGAATTCATAGGTATAGCGGGTAGGACGGACAAAGACGAAGCTCACAGGCTTTTTCCACAGGATGCCCAGTCCGCCCCAGCTGGCGGTCATGGTGTTGGCGCTTTCCTCGTTGCCGGCGGTGACCAGCATCCATTGCTTGTCGATCATCTGAAAGGGGTTTCCCTCCAGCTCGTAAGGGGAGATGGTGATAAATTCGTTCATACCGTCACCTCAGTGGATGGCGCTGCCGGGGGTCATATTGTCCACGAACAGCACCTTCACGTCCTCTTCGCCGTCGGCGGTGTGGTCGGTGGCGGCCAGGATCATACCCTGGCTCTCCACGCCGCACAGCACGGCGGGCTTCAGGTTGGCCACCAGCACCACACGGCGACCCACCAGGTCGTCGGGCTGATACCACTTGGCAATACCCGACGCCACGGTACGGGGCTCGCCCGTACCGTCGTTGAGGGTCAGCTTCAGCAGTTTCTTGGCTTTTTTAATAGGCTCGCAGGCGGTGATCTCCGCTACCCGCAGGTCTACCTTAAAGAAATCGTCGATGGTGATCTGAGGCAGGAACACGATGCCCGCCTTCTCCTCTTCGGCTTCGGCGGCCTTTTGCTCCGCCTCGATCTTGGCGGCGATCTCCGCCAGCATCTTGTCCGCGTCAATGCGGGCGAACAGGGGAGAGGGGGTGCCCACGGCATAGCCCTCGGCGGCGCCGAAGACGGCGGCGTCCATATCGGTGACGGCGGCATCCACCTGCAACTGGGCGTGGATGGCGGCGCCGGTATCCGGCATAAAGGGGGTCAGCAGGATGCCCAGCACACGGATGCAGTCCAGCAGGTTGTACAGCACACCCTCCAGCTGCTCACGGTTGGCCTCGTCCTTGGCCAGCGCCCAGGGGGCGGTCTCGTCGATGTACTTGTTGCACCGTTTGGCCAGGTTCATCACCGTCTCGGCGGCGTCGGCGTTGTGCCAGGTGTCCATCTGCTCGTAGTATTTCTTAATGGTGTCGGCGCAGGCATCCGCCAGCTCCTGACCCAGAGCGTCCTGGGCGGCGGGCTTGCTCACCTTGCCGCCGAAATACTTGTTGGTCATAGCGATGGAGCGGTTGACCAGGTTGCCCAGGGTGTTGGCCAGATCGGCGTTGTAGCGACCGATCACCTGCTCGTAGGTGATGGTGCCGTCCTGGGCAAAGGGCATCTCGCTGAGCAGATACCAGCGGATGGCATCGGTGCCGAACTGCTGTGCCAGCTCGTCGGCGTACAGCACGTTGCCTTTGGATTTGCTCATCTTGTCCTCGCCGCTCAGCAGCCAGGGGTGACCCAGCACTTGCTTGGGGAGGGGCTCACCCAGTGCCATCAGGATGATGGGCCAGTAGATGGTGTGGAAGCGGACGATGTCCTTACCGATGACGTGCAGGTCGGCGGGCCAGTACTTTTCGTACAGCTCGCTGCTGCCGTCGGGGTCATAGCCACAGCCGGTGATGTAGTTGGACAGGGCGTCCAGCCACACGTACACCACGTGGTCGGGGTCAAAGTCCACGGGAATACCCCACTTGAAAGAGGAGCGGGATACGCATAGGTCGTTGAGACCGGGCTTTAGGAAGTTATTGATCATCTCGTTGCGGCGGGATACCGGCGCAAAGAAATCGGGGTTGTCGTTATAGTACTGCAGCAGCTTATCCTGATACTTGCCCAGCTTGAGGAAGTAGGCCTCCTCCTTGGCGTCCACGCAGTCTCGACCGCAGTCGGGACACTTGCCGTCCTCGGTCAGCTGGCTGGGGGTATAGAAGGACTCGCAGGGGACGCAGTATTTACCTTCGTAGCTGCTCTTATAGATATCGCCCTGTTCGTACAGTTTCTTAAAAATCTTCTGAATGACCGCCACGTGATCGGGGTCGGTGGTGCGGATGAAGCGGTCGTAGGTGACGTTCATGCTGTCCCACACCGCCTTGATGGTGTCGGCGGTGCCGTCCACGTACTCCTGGGGGGTCTTGCCGGCGGCGGTGGCGTATTCCTCGATCTTCTGACCGTGCTCGTCCGAGCCGGTGAGGAACCGCACGTCAAAGCCCATCATCCGCTTATAGCGGGCGATCATATCCGCCAGCACGATGTCGTAGACGTTACCCACGTGGGGTTTGCGGCTGGCGTAGGCAATGGCGGTGGTGATGTAAAATTTCGGTTTGCTCATATGAGAGCGCCTCCTTCGGATTGACAGGGTGAATGGACCCTGTTTATTTGCTTAAATGGCTACAATACACCATTCTAACCTAAATATTTTATCATATATATAAAAAATTACAACATTTTTTTAATATTTTTTTGCCGGATGATGGAATTTTTCTCACCGACGTAAAAATTCTTGATTATTGTGAGGGAAAGTGCTATAATATCTACGCTAATATGTAAAGTGTGGTATTATGCCCTTTACAGAGCGAGGGGGTGCCGAGGGATGAAAAAACGGTTTTGTCTGCTACTGGCGTTGCTGTGTGTCCTGACCCTCGGCGGCTGCGGCGACCTGCCCCAAGCCGACACCCCCACCGAACAGCCCATCCAGCAGCAGGAGCAGCAGCCATCCGCGGGGCAGCGTCCCTTCGCCCTGGCGTACAGCCACGACGACACGCTGAATCCCTTTGCCGCCGCCACCGAGGTCAACTGTCAGCTGACCGGTCTGCTGTACGAGGGGCTGATGGCGTTGGACGCCACCTTTGTGCCTCAGCCGCAGCTGGCGGCATCGGTGGAGCAGACCGACCCCACCCATCTGACCGTCACCCTGCGTAAGGGGGCGGTGTTCTCGGATGGTGCCGCTGTGACGGCGGGGGACGTGCTCCGCTCCTTCACCGAGGCGAAGCGATCGGATCGCTACCGCGCCCTGCTGACCAACGTGACCTCCGCCAAACAGAGCGGCGACACGGTGGTGTTTACCCTGCGGTCGGCGGACCCCAATGCCGCCGCCTGCCTTACCTTCCCCATCGTGCAGGAGGATTCCCTCACCGACGAGGCGGGTCAGGCGCCCCTGGGCAGCGGTGCCTACAAGCTCAAGACCACCGACACCGGTGCGGCGCTGGTGCGCAACACCCGCTACGGTGATAACCACCCCTATAAGGGCATCCCTCTGCGGCATTTGCCCAATATCGCCTCCCGCCGGCACGGTCTGGCCAGCGGCGATATCACCTACTATTATGACAACCTGCTGGAGGGCAACGCCCCCCAGACCACCGGCGCCAATCGCTCGGTGGATATGAATGCGCTGGTGCTGCTGGGCATCAACGGCACCTCCGGCAAGCTAAAGGATGCCGCGGTCCGTCGGGCGTTGTCCGCCCTGCTGGATCGCACGGTCATCACCCGCTCGGCGTACGCCGGATGGGGTGTGGCCTCCTCCTCTCCGTTCCATCCCCATTGGCAGCCCATCGCCGCCTCGGTGACCGACAGTCCCCGCGACGTGGGTGGCGCCGTGTCCCTGCTGGATGGGGCAGGACTCACCTCCGACGGAGGTCCCCGCCTGGAGCTGGAGCTCATTTACAGCACCCAGCGGCCGGATCGGGCGCAGGTGGCGGAGCTGGTCCGCACCCAGTTGGACAGCGGCGGCGTGGAGATCACGCCGGTCCCCCTTAGTGAAAAGGAGTACCTGTCCCGCCTGAAAAAAGGCGACTACGACCTCTACATCGGCGAGATCCGCCTGACCGCGGACCACAGCCTGCGCCCCCTGCTGGCGGGCGGTGCCGCCTCCTACGGCGTGCCCACCTCCGGTGCCGCGGCAAAGGCGTACCGCCGTTACCTCAGCGGTGATATGACCGCCGAGGAGTTTATGACCGCCTTTGCGGAGGATATGCCCTACGTCCCCATCTGCTGGCGCAGCGGGTTGGCGGCCTACGATCGGCGGCTCACAGCCTTGACCCCTACCGGCTACGATCCCTATGCGGGATTCGTCGGATGGAAATAAATCTGTTAGACCTTCTGCCATCGGCAGATTACATTATGAAATTGAGAAAGGTGTGTTGGTATGATTCGCATCGACAATCGCTACGGAACTATCGAAATCTCTCAGGAGTATTTCCGCTATCTGATCGGTAATGCGGTGTCCTCTTGTTACGGCGTGGCCGGTATGGTGCGCAACGGCACCCGTCAGGGTCTGCGCTCTCTGTTCACCCGCCGCGAGTATATCGACGACGGCGTCCGCGTGCGCAACGAGGGTGACCGTCTGGTGGTGGATATTCACATCGAGGTGGTTCACGGCATGAACATCTCCGCCATCGCCAAGAGTATGGTTAATAAGATCCGCTATACCGTTGAGGAGGCCACCGGCCTGAGCGTGAAAAAGGTCAACGTGTTCGTGGACGGAATTAAAGGTGAGTAACATGCCGTCCCCGACGGATGCAACTCGATAGTAAAGGAGTGCTTACAAGTGATACAAGGTACTATGTTGCGGGACGCTATGATCTCCGCATCGCATGCTCTGTCTAATGTAAAGCAAGAGGTAGACGCCCTCAACGTATTCCCCGTGCCGGACGGTGATACCGGCACCAATATGTCTATGACCATCGCCAATGCCGCCCGTGAGCTGAGCCGTCTGCAGGACCCCACCGCCACCGAGGTGGCGGACGTGGCGTCTTCGGCGCTGCTGCGCGGCGCCCGCGGCAATTCCGGCGTGATCCTGTCCCTGCTGTTCCGCGGCTTCTCCAAGGGTCTGAAGGGCAAGGACGTAGCGGACGGTGCCGATCTGGCGCAGGCGCTGACTCTGGGTATGGAGGCCGCGTATAAGGCGGTTATGAAGCCCACCGAGGGCACCATTCTGACGGTGGCCCGTGAGGCCGCCGCCGCCGGTGTGGCAAAGGCGGCACAGACCACCGACCCCATCACCGTGTGGGAGACCATCTGCGCCGAGGCGGAGGCCTCTCTGGCGCGCACTCCCGACCTGTTGCCTCAGCTGAAGAAGGCGGGCGTGGTGGACGCCGGCGGTAAGGGCTTCTGCATCATCATCGAGGCGATGCTGGACGTGTTCAACGGCGGCGCCATCGTGGCCGGCGACACCGTCGCCGCCCCTGCCAAACAGCCCCAGAAGAGTACCGTGGGCAGCTTTGACGAGGAGATCACCTTTACCTATTGTACCGAGTTTATCGTGGGTCGCGACCCCAAGTGCACGCTGGATCCTCTGAGTCTGCGTGCCTATCTGGAGTCTATCGGCGACTGCGTGGTGGTGGTGGACGATGAGGAGATCATCAAGGTCCACGTGCACACCAACAACCCCGGCAAAGCAATGGAGGAGGCTCTCAAGTACGGTCAGTTCGAGACCGTTAAGGTGGAGAATATGCGCATCCAGCACCAGAACGCCGGCTGGGTAGGCGAGGCCGATGCCGATGCGGACGCCGCGGTGCCCGCTCTGCAGCGTGTGGACCCCGTGAATGACTACGGTTTTGTGGCGGTGGCGGCAGGCGACGGTCTGCAGTCCCTGTTCCACGACGACCTGGCGGGTGACCAGGTGGTGTCCGGCGGTCAGACTATGAACCCCTCCACCGACGACATCCTTTCCGCTATTGAGGCCACCCCCGCCAAGACGGTGTTTGTGCTGCCTAACAATAAGAATATCATTCTGGCTGCCGAGCAGGCGGCACCTCTGGCGGATCGCCAGGTGTGCGTACTGCCCACCCGCACCATCCCCCAGGGTATCGCCGCTATGCTGGCCTTTAACCCCGATGCGGACGTGGAGAATAATATGGTGGATATGCAGCGCGCGGCGGACAACGTGTCCACCGGTTCGGTGACCTTCGCCGCCCGCGACAGCGATTTCGAGGGTCATAAGATCAAAGAGGGCGAGATTCTGGCTCTGGACAACGGCAAATTGTCCTTTGTGGACACCGAGGTATCCCACGCGGTACCCCGTCTGGCTCGCCGCCTGGCCAACGGTCGCTTCGCCGCCGGTAAGGACGTGAATTTCGTCACCGTCATCTACGGTCAGGACGTCACCGAGGAGGAGGCCGAGCAGGTCTGCGAGGGCATTCGCGGCAAATTGAGCCGTATGGGCTGTGAGGCGGACGTGTCCGCCATCCCCGGCGGTCAGCCCGTCTACTATTATTTCATCTCTGTCGAGTAACTTGTAGCCGCTGATGTAATCTTGTATACGATTCTCAGCGGCTATTTTCCCGACAGCAAGGGTAAAAATACTCGGCAATACATCCAGTATTGCCTGCGTTTTTTACCGATTTCTGTCGAAAAAACTATCTCGCTGATTAATCGCATACCGATTCCATCAGTGGCTACTGAAAAAATGCGGAACGGGTTTCTGTTCCGCGTTTTTTATAGAAAGAGGAAACAACAATGAACGTACTTTGTATCGGCGACGTGGTGGGCGGCATCGGCTGCCGCCACCTGCAGGCGGTCCTGCCCCGCCTGAAGCGGGAGCTGCAGGTGGACGTCTGTGTGGTCAACGGTGAGAATTCCGCCGACGGCAACGGCATCACCCCCGTATCGGCAGGCTACCTGTTTGACGCCGGCGCGGACGTGATCACCGGCGGCAATCACACCTTCCGCCGTCACGAGTTTTACGACCTGCTGGAGAGGGACGAGGCGCTGCTGCGCCCCGCCAATCTGCCCGTCGGCACCCCCGGACGCGGTATGACCACCGTGGATCGCGGACGGTATCAGGTGACGGTGATAAACCTGCAGGGCACCGTGTATATGGAAGCGCTTACATCCCCCTTTGATACGCTGGATTCTCTGCTGAAGGAGGCGGGGGATCCCAAGTTCTGTATTGTGGATTTCCACGCCGAGGCCACCGCTGAAAAGCGGGCGTTGGCCGCTTATGCGGACGGGCGCATCTCCGCCCTGTTCGGCACCCACACCCACGTGGCCACCGCCGACGAGCAGGTGCTGTCCGGCGGCACCGGTTTTATCACCGACGTGGGTATGACCGGCCCCACCGACTCCTGTCTGGGTGTCCGCACCGAGCTGGCGGTTCAGAAGATGCGTACCAAGCTGCCGGTGCGGTTTGCTACCGCAGAGGGGGACTGCCATATGGATGCGGTGCTGTTCACCCTGGACGATCAGACCGGTCGCTGCACCGCCGTGAAACGGATCCGAGTATAAGAGGAGGGACTGCTAATGCGTTACGACATTACCAACATCCCTATTGCGGAGGTGTTTGAGGAGGGGGACGGCTGTCCCATCTGCCGCCTGCGCAATACGCTGGAGAAACGGGCGGTGGAATACATCACCGGCGCCGCCATGATGGAGCCGGACATCCGCATCGAAACCAACAAAAAGGGCTTTTGCTACACCCACTATCAGCAGATTCTGGGTCAGCGGAACCGCCTGTCGGTGGCGCTGATGATGGAGAGCCATCTGGAGCAGCTGGACAAGGAGATTTTCTCCGCCTCCCTGCTGGGCAAAAACGCCAAGAAGCAGGCGCAGGACGCCCGCAAGAAGCTGGACAGCTGCTTTGTCTGCGACCAGATGAACGACGCCATGGATAAGATGCTGGCCACCGTCTGCCGCACCTGGGAGGGGCAGAAGGAGTTCCGCCAGCTGTTTGAGCAGCAGGACTGCCTGTGCCTGCCTCACTTTGTGGCGCTGGTGGAGGCGTCGGCGGGTATGAGCAAAAAGGCGCAGCCGGAATTCGCCAAGGAGGCGTCCCGCCTGGCGCGCAATTACCTGACCGACCTGCGGGGTGACGTGCACCATTTCTGCGGTATGTACGACCACCGCAACGCGGGCAATAACGACTGGGGCAATTCCAAGGATTCCATCGAGCGGGCGGTGTGGTATCTCACCACCCGTGAGCCGTAATATGCAAAAAGGGGCGACCATCCGGTCGCTCCTTTTATTTACAAAAATTTTATGTCTTTCGCGGTTGCCACGGGAAGGAATATATGGTATAATACCCTTTAATCTGAGTTATTATTGACTTTTTTAGAAAGGTTTGTGTATATATGTCATTGCTGAAAAAGCTGTTTGGCGACTACAGTAAGAAGGAAATCAAGCGCATACAGCCCCTCTGCGACCGCGTACTGGCGCTGGAGGAGACCTATGCCGCTATGGATGAGGAGACCCTGCGTGGACAGACCGCGGTGCTGAAGGAGCGCCTGGCGGCGGGGGAGACCCTGGACGACATCCTGCCGGATGCCTATGCCGTCTGCCGCGAGGCTTCCTGGCGTGTGCTGGGGATGAAGCACTTCCCCGTGCAGGTCATCGGCGGTATCATCCTGCACCAGGGTCGCATCGCCGAGATGCGCACCGGTGAGGGTAAGACTCTGGTGGCCACTCTGCCCGCCTACCTGAACGCACTGGCGGGTCAGGGCGTACACATCGTCACGGTCAACGACTATCTGGCTCGACGCGACAGTGAGTGGATGGGCAAGGTGTATCGCTACTTAGGTCTGTCGGTGGGTCTGATCGCCCACGGTCTGGACAAGTCCGAGCGCCGTGCCGCCTATGCCGCCGACATCACCTACGGTACCAACAACGAGTTGGGCTTCGATTACCTGCGTGACAATATGGTGGTGCATCGGGAAGATAAGGTACAGCGCGGTCACCACTTTGCCATCGTGGACGAGGTGGACTCCATTCTCATTGACGAGGCGCGTACCCCTCTGATCATCTCCGGTCAGGGGGATAAGTCCACCGAGCTGTACAAGGCGGCGGATGAGTTCGCCAAGCGGCTCAAGGTGTTCCGCATCAAGGAGATGGACGCCAAGGAAGAGCAGGACTCCGTCGACGGCGACTACATCGTGGACGAAAAGGCGCGCACCGCCACCCTGACCCGCAGCGGCGTGGCAAAGGCGGAGGCGCACTTTAAGGTGGAGAATCTGATGGACTCCGACAACGTCACCCTGCTGCACCACATCAACCAGGCCATCAAGGCCCGCGGCGTGATGCAGCGGGACGTGGACTACGTGGTTAAGGACGGTCAGGTGCTGATCGTGGACGAGTTCACCGGTCGTATTATGTTCGGTCGTCGCTACAACGAGGGTCTGCATCAGGCCATCGAGGCCAAGGAGAACGTGAAGGTGGAGCGGGAGAGCAAGACTCTGGCCACCATCACCTTCCAGAATTTCTTCCGTCTGTACAAAAAGCTGTCCGGTATGACCGGTACCGCCAAGACCGAGGAGATGGAGTTTAACCAGATCTACCATCTGGACGTGGTGGAGATCCCCACCAACAAGCCGGTCATCCGCGAGGATAAGGCGGACGTGGTGTACAAGACCGAGATGGGCAAGTTCCGCGCCATCATCGACCAGATTCAGGAGTGTCACGCCCGTCAGCAGCCGGTGCTGGTGGGTACCATCTCCATCGAAAAGTCGGAATTGCTGTCCAAGCTGCTGAAGAAGACCGGCATCCCCCACGAGGTATTGAACGCCAAGTACCACGAGAAGGAGGCGGAGATCGTCGCCCAGGCGGGTAAGCTGGGCGCCGTCACCATCGCCACCAATATGGCGGGTCGCGGTACCGATATTATGCTGGGCGGTAACGCCGAATTTTTGGCTAAGGCGGAGATGCGCCGTCTGGGCGTGCCGGAGGAGCTGATCGCCGAGTCCACCGCCTACGGCGAGACCAGCGACCCCGAGATTCTGGCCGCCCGCGCCCAGTTCGTGGAGCTGAATGAGAAATACAAACAGCAGATCCAGCCGGAGGCGGACAAGGTCCGTGAGGCGGGCGGTCTGTTCATTCTGGGTACCGAGCGGCACGAATCCCGCCGTATCGATAACCAGCTGCGCGGTCGTGCCGGTCGTCAGGGCGACCCCGGCGCCACCCGCTTCTATCTGTCCCTTGAGGATGACCTGATGCGCCTGTTCGGCGGCGGTCGTGTGGACGCCATGATGGACGCCCTGGGGGTGGATGAGGATCTGCCCATCGAAGCGAAGCTGCTCACCGGCGCGGTGGAGAGCGCCCAGAACCGTCTGGAGCAGCGCAACTTCGGCATCCGCCGTGACGTGCTGAAATTCGACGACGTGATGAATAAGCAGCGCGAGGTCATTTACGGTCAGCGCGACACGGTGCTGGCGGACGGCAACGTCCACGACAGCATCATCAAGATGGTGGAGGGCTCCATCGCGGACAACGTGGCCCAGTATACCGCCGATAACGAGGAGCACGAGAACTGGAACCTGGAGGGTTTGCGCAGTTACTACCGTGGTTGGCTGTGCTCCGATGAGGATTTCCGTTACACGCCTCAGCAGCTGGAGGATCTGGAGCGGGAGGACATCGTGGCTCTGCTTACCGACCGTGCTATGAAGATCTACGACGCCAAGGAGCAGAAATACGGCGACACCGTGATGCGTGAGATCGAGCGCGTGGTGCTGCTGCAGACGGTGGATCGCTACTGGATGGATCACATCGACAATATGGACGAACTCCGCCGCGGCATCCACCTGCGCGCCTTCGGTCAGCACGACCCCGTGGTGGTGTACCGCAACGAGGGCTTTGAGATGTTCGAGCAGATGGTGTCCGCCATCCGTGAGGATACCGCCCGCGCCATGCTGACGGTGGAGCTGCGCTCCCAGCAGCAGCCTCAGCGTAAGCAGGTGGCCAAGGAGACCGGCACCTCCGGTGACGGCACCGATAAGAAGCAGCCTGTGCGCAAAAAAGCCTCCGAAAAGGTAGGACGCAACGATCCCTGCCCCTGCGGCAGCGGCAAGAAATACAAGCAGTGCTGCGGTCGCTGACGGATCATCGCTCATTACACCGAGAAAAACCATAAAAAAACGCCTCCGAAAAGGGAGACACTTCGTAAAGAAGTAGTCTCCCTTTTTTATATAAAAAAATGACACTTTCAGTTAGTGAAAGTGTCATAGTGGGTTACATACTTTGAGAAAGGTAAATACTTGCCGAAAATAAAGGTCGTCTTTTTCGGTAGGTAAGTGATATTGCAAACTGTCGTTTGCAGTGATATTTTTGCCTAACAGCAAAAGTGATATTGAAACCTTGCGGTTTCAGTGATATTATATTCGCCTCTTAACTGTCCGAAGGACAATATCACGATGCGAAGCATCATATAACTGCGAAGCAATATAACTCGC
>JAZQKF010000009.1:0-49985 GCA_045542015.1 Acutalibacteraceae bacterium | reverse complement strand
GGTTGTTTTGGGGGGGGGCCGCCATCCCCCCCAGTGGGGGAGCCACGTCCCCCCGGCGCTGCAGAGCGTGGACGGCGTCGGTCAGACGGGTCAGCACACCTGCGGTGCTGTCGTCATCCTCCATACCGCCGCGGACCAGGCGCAACGCCCCTGCCAGCTTCTCGCTGTGACGGGCCATATCCCGACGGGCGGTCAACTCCGCCTCCTCGCCGGGGCGGATGTCCGCCCGCTCCAGCGCGGCGATCTGCTGCTCCAGTTGGGCGGTGCGGAAGGCTTTTTCCTGCTCATCCATCGTCGCCGCCTTAATGGCACGACGGATGCGGCAATATTCCTGATAGGCAGTCCGATAGTCGGACAGAACGTCATCTAATTCACCCAGGCGATCCAGGTACTCCACGTGGCGCTCCTGCTGCAGCAACGCCTGATTCTCGTGCTGTCCGTGGATATTCACCAGCATACGCCCGATCTGACGCAGGGTGGACACGGTGGTGGGGCGACCGCCCACGCGGCAGCTGCCCTTTCCATCCGCGGTGATGCTCCGCTGAATCAGCAGAGTGCCGTCCTCCTCGGGAGGCAGGTCCAGCTCGTCCAGCAGGGTCACCACCGCCGCCGGCAGGTCGTCAAACACGCCGGATATATAGGCGCGGTCGGCGCCGCTGCGTACCACATCGCGGGTGATGCGCTCGCCCAGCAGGGCATTGATGGCATCGATGACGATGGACTTGCCCGCGCCGGTCTCGCCGGTCAGTACCGTCAGACCGTGGGAAAAGGTGATGTCCGTCTTTTCTATGACCGCCACATTCTCAATGTGTAGGCACTGTAGCATAGGTTCTCTTACCTCTCCCCGTCGGTCATCATTTTCTTCAGCTCGATGGTCAGATCTTCTGCCGCCCGCTCATCGGTGGCGATGCACAGGAAGGTATCGTCACCCGCCAGGGTGCCCACCACCTGATTCCAGTGCAGGGAGTCCATAGCCGCGCAGGCGCCCTGCGCCATACCGGGCAGGCAGTTGACCACCACGATGTTCTGGGCGTACTGCACCCGTACCACCGCACCGGAGAAGATGGAATGGAACTTGGAGGAAATGTGCTCCTGACCGCTCTTGGCCGTAACGTAGCGATAGCCGCCCGAACGGTCGGGGGTCTTGCTCAGGCGCAACTCCTTAATGTCGCGGGACACGGTGGCCTGGGTTACGTCGTAACCGGCCTGCCGCAGGTGAGCCTGCAGCTCCTCCTGTGTTTCAATGGCATTGTTATTGATGATCTCCAGAATCTTTGCATGACGTCGTATTTTCATTCCGTTCATCTCCTATCGAATAATTTATGACGTAAGCCGTCGTAAAAGGTCGTATCCGTCAGCCGTATCAGCCGCGCGGTGGTGGCGGCACGGCGCACCGTCACACGGTCGGCGGCGGTCAGCGAGATATTCTGCTCGCCGTCCACGGTGATAAAGGCAGGGGCGCCGTCGGCGGCGGTGGCCTGCAGGGTCAACACCGCATCGGCGGGCAGCACCCGCGAGCGGGAATCCAGCGAATGGGGACACACCGGCGTCAACAGCAGACAGTCCACCGTCGGATCCACCACGGGACCGCCGGCAGACAGCGAATAGGCTGTGGAGCCGGTGGGGGTGGCGACGATGATGCCGTCGCCGCGGCAGGTGAGTATCTCCTGCTCGCCGCTGCGCACCGTCACGTCCACCAGACGGGACAGACTGCCGCGGGAAATCACCGCCTCATTCATAGCAGTGAGGGTGGTCTCCCCCTCCGCGGTATGTACCGTAATATCCAGCAGAGCCCGCTGCTCTACGGCGTAGCCGCCCTCCAACAGATCGGTCAGCCGCGGCAGCTCCTCCGGCTCCAGACCCGCCAGAAAGCCCAGGCGCCCGCCGTTAATGCCCAGCACGGGACATCCCACCATCGCCGCGGCCTTCGCCACGTGCATAATGGTGCCGTCACCGCCGATAGCCACGGCGGCATCGGTGCCCTCCAGCGCCTGTATCAGCTGAGGGGCGGTGGGCATAGCCGTCTGGGCACACACCACCCGCACCTTGGCGCCGGCATCGGCCAGCTGTCGGCTGACCTGACGCACCAGAGCGTCGTTGTCACTCTTCGATTGATTGGGAACAACGGCAATCAACATAGTGTTCCCTCCTATCCTACTTCAGTTGTTCAAAAGCGGCATCCACCACGGCGACAGGGTCCACAAGGATACCCTCCCCCTCACGGTGAAGCACCGCCAGATATTCAATATTACCCTCGCCGCCGGTGATGGGAGAGTGTCCCAGCCACCCCACCGTCAGACCCAGCGAGGCAAACAGCGCCAGTTGCTCTGCCAGCACCCGCTGATGCACCCGGCGATCCTTCACCACGCCCCGTTTGCCGATGGCGGCTCTGCCTGCCTCAAACTGGGGCTTGATCAGGCAGACCAGGGTGGCGCTCTGCGCCAGATACGGCACCACGGCAGGCAGCACGTTGGACAGAGATACGAAGGACACGTCCACCGAGCAGAAGGTGACACTCCCCTGCTCCACCGTCTGCCGCAGGCGGTCGCTGCGCACGTCGGTGCCCTCCAGCACCGTCACACGGCTGTCCTGGCGCAGGGACGGGTGCAACTGGTCGTGACCCACGTCCACCGCATACACGCGGGCGGCACCACACTGCAGCATACAGTCGGTGAAGCCGCCGGTGGAGGAGCCCACGTCCATCGCCACCGCGTCGGTCAGGGTCAGACCCGCCGCCTCGATAGCCCGCTCCAGCTTATATCCGCCGCGACCCACGTATTTCTCCCGCGGAGCGCGACACTCCACCGTCCGATCGGAGGTGACGGTGCGGGACGCCTTGGTCACCACCACGCCATCCACCAGCACCTGACCGGTGGTAATCAGTTCTTTTGCCTTATCCCGTCCGCCGGCATAACCGGCAGACACCAAATACGCATCCAAGCGGATGCCGTTGTCCGCCATCACAGATCCTCCGTATGGCGGGACACGAAGTCCGCGACACCCTCGGCGTCCAGACCCAGCCGATGCAGACCCTGCGGGGTGGTGCAGGCGCCCAGCGTCTCCTCAATGGAGCGCACGCCGTAGCGTCCCTGATAGCCATCCGCCGCCAACGCACTGCCCAGCAGCTCGCCCACGCCGCCGCGCGCCTCCTCCAACACCAGCACACAGCGGTATCGGCGGGCACGGGTGACGATGTCGTCGGTCAGGGGTAACACGCGGTTGAGCTTTAACACCGACACCGACCGTCCCTGTGCGCGGGCGGCAGTTGCATAGGCGGCTACCTCGGCATAGGTGCGCCCGTAGGTGACCAGCAGCGTTTCCTCACCGTCCTCGTCCCACAGAGTGGGGGTCGCCTGAGGTGTATAGTCCGCCAGACGGGCGTCCTCGCCGCCCTTGGGATACCGCACGGCGGCGATGCCGTCGGTATCGTACAGCGCCTGCTTAAGGTGCAATTCCAGCTCGCTAAAGGTGGCGGGAGCATACAGCGTAGTGTTCGGAATGGTGCTGAGCATCGCCACGTCGTAAATACCCTGATGGGTCTCACCGTCGTCCGGCACCACGCCGGCGCGGTCAATGGCCAGCACCACGTGATTATTCATCAGCGACGTGTCGTTGATCAGCTGGTCATAGGCTCTCTGCAGGAAGGTGGAATACACCGCAAACACCGGCAACAGACCGCCGCGAGCCATACCGGACGAGAAGGTCACGGCGTGCTCCTCAGCGATGCCGGTATCAAAGAAGCGGGTGGGATATTTCTCCGCAAAGGCGTCCAGGCAGGTACCCTTTACCATAGCGGCGGTGACCGCCACGATGCGGTCGTCACCCTCCGCCAGGTCGCATATAGTCTGTCCGAAGCGGGAAGAAAAGCTCTCTCCCCCACCCAGCGGGACGCCGGTGTCGGGGTCGAACTTGGAGATGCCGTGATAGGTATCGGGGTTTTGCTCCGCATAGGGGCTGCCCTTGCCCTTTACCGTGTTGACGTGCACCACCACAGGACGCTTCATACTGCGGGCGGCGTTGAGCACGTCGTCCAGAGCATCCAGATTGTGGCCGTCCACGGGGCCCAGATAACGGAAGCCCATATCCTCGAAGAAGGTGGTACCTTTCAGCACCGAACGTTTCAGCTTATCCTTTATCCACTGAATAACAGCAATCAACGGCTTACCGATCAGCGGAATGCGCATCAAGATATGAAAGGTGCGCTGTTTGCTGTGCACGTACCTCTTACGGCTGCGCAGGCCGCTGAGATAGCGGGCCACAAAGCCTACGTTGCGGCTGATGGACATCTTATTATCGTTCAGCACCACGATCAGGCGATCCTCGCTGCGACCGGCGTTGCTCAAGCCCTCATAGGCCAGACCGCCGGTCAGGGCGCCGTCACCGATCACCGCCACGGTGTAGCCGTCGTCGCCGGTGAGTGCCTTGGCCTTGGCGATGCCGTTGGCCACCGAAATAGAGGTGCTGCTGTGACCCGCCACAAAGGCGTCGTGCTCGCTCTCGGCGGGATTGGGGAATCCCGACACGCCCCCCTGCTGACGCAGGCGGTCAAAGCCCTCGTAACGGTCGGTAAGCAGCTTATGAGCATAACACTGGTGTCCCACGTCCCACACGATGACGTCGTGGGGGGTGGTGAACGCCCGATGCAACGCCACGGTCAATTCCACCGTGCCCAGATTGGAGGCCAGGTGACCGCCGGTGCGGGATACCACGTCGATCATCCGCTTACGCAGCTGTGCGCAGAGGTCAACCAGCTCTTCATGATTCAGTTGTTTAACGTCTTCCGGAGAATGGATGTGTTCCAAACTCAGCATAGGTGTCACCTCTTTTAGTGGTCGCGGTTGAGCAGTGCCTGCGCCAGCTGACGCAGGCTATCGGCGTCATCGCCGAAGGCGTCCAACGCCGCCAGCGCCGCGTCGGTACGCTGTGCCGCCAACACACGGGCCTCATCCAGACCAAGCAGCGACACGTAGGTATTCTTCTCATTCTCGGAGTCACTACCCACCGGCTTGCCCAATGCCTCGGCGGTGGCGGTGACGTCCAGTATGTCGTCTACGATTTGAAAAGACAGACCGATATTCTCGCCGAATATGCGGGCGGCCTGTTCCTGTTCGGGGGTGGCACCTGCCAGGCGGGCGCCCATCACGCAGGCGGCAATCAGCAGTGCCGCCGTCTTACCCCGTTGCAATTCCTCCAGGACGGAAAGGTCGATCTCCTTGCCCTCGCTCTGCAGATCGATGACCTGACCGCCCACCATACCGTCGATGCCGGAGGCATCCGCCAGGGCGGAGGCAGCACCCAGCACCCGCTCCGACGGCAGAGTGCCGCGGTGAGCGGGCTTGAGTACCGTCTCAAAGGCCAGATTCAGCAGTCCGTCACCCGCCAGCAGAGCCATGGTCTCACCATACACCGCGTGGGTGGAGGGACGACCGCGGCGCATGGGGCTGTTGTCCATACAGGGCAGGTCGTCGTGCACCAGCGAATAGGAGTGGATCATCTCCAGTGCCGCCGCAAAGGGCAGTGCCGCCTCGGGATCGCCGCCGCACAGACGGCAGAATTCCATCACCAGCACGGGGCGGATACGCTTTCCACCGTCGGTGCAGGCGTAGGTCATGGCCTCCGCCACCACGGTCTGCAGACCGCCCGTCCCAGGCAGATAGGCAGGCAACGCCGCCTCAAAGCGGGCGCAGTGTGCCTGTAATTGACTTGAATAAATGGTGTCAGCCATAGTATCCCCTCTTTCGGGCAGAATTACAAAGACAGTTCTTCGCCCATATCCTCGCCCTGGCGGTCGGACAGGGCGGTGTCGGTATCGCCGGATTCCACGGCGGTCAATTTCAGAATCTTCTGCTCCGCCTCCTTGAGCTGCTTGCTGCAATAGGCGGTGAGGGCGGTACCCTCCTCGAACAATTTCAGCGAATCGTCCAGAGAGCATTTACCCCCCTCCAGGGTGGTGACGATCTGCTCCAAACGAGCCATCGCCTGTTCAAACGTCAGTTCAGCCATATTACTGTACCTCCTGTTTATCGGTTACTTGACAAGCCACGGTGCCGTCCGACACCCGCAGATTCAGGGTATCCCCCACCTGCACGCGGGACACGCTGTCCAGCACGCTCCCGTCGGCGGTGTAGGTGATGGCGTAGCCGCGTCCCAGCACCTTCAGCGGGCTGAGGGCATCCAGCTTGGACGCCGCGGCGGCCAGACGGCGATCCGCCGCGCCCAGCTGTTGGGTAGCGGCGGCGGTAAAACGGCGGGTCAAATAGTCCAGCCGCATGGTCTGCTCGTCGGTGTAATATTGCGGTGCGGACAGACACCGCTTATTCCGCAACAAATCCAACTGAGCACGAGCGGCGGTCAACTGATTATGGGTGGCGGTGGAAAGGCGGGCGCGCACCGTGTCCATAAAGGTCAGTAGGCGTCCCCCGTCCGGCACCGCCAATTCCGCCGCCGCCGAGGGGGTGGGAGCCCGCAGATCCGCCACAAAGTCGCAAATGGTAAAATCGGTCTCGTGACCCACGGCGGAGATCACCGGAATAGCGGAATCCGCCACCGCGCGGGCAACCATCTCCTCGTTAAACGCCCACAGATCCTCAATAGAGCCGCCGCCGCGACCCACGATGAGTACGTCTGCGGCGTTAGCGGCATTAAACCGTCGGATGGCGTCCACGATGGAGGGGGCGGCACCGTCACCCTGCACCAGCACGGGGCAGAACACCACCTGCGCCAGCGGATACCGCCGACCCAACACGTTGAGAATGTCCCGCACCGCCGCACCGGTGGGGGACGTGATCACGCCCACGCGGTTGGGGTATTTGGGCAGGGGACGCTTTCGGCTGTCGTCAAACAGACCCTCCCCCGCCAGCTTCTTTTTCAGCTGTTCAAAGGCAACCTGCAGGGCGCCCACGCCATCAGGCTGCATCTCGTCAATATAAATCTGGTAGGCGCCGGTATTCTCATACAGCGACACCCGCGCCCGCACGATCACCCGCATACCGTCCTCGGGACGGAACGCCAGCTTGGACGCGCTCCATTTGAACATTACCGCACGGACGGCGGCAGAATCGTCCTTCAGCGTCATATACATATGACCGGACTGATAATGGTGGGTGAAGTTGGATATCTCACCGCTGACGTGCACCGAAGCCAGCTGGGGGTCGCCCTCCAGCAGGGTCTTGACGTAGTGGTTGAGCTGTCCCACCGAAATGACCTTCATCGGATCCCCTCCTCATAGGCCAGACGGCACAGGCAGGCTATGCCCGCCGCATTATCCGCCGAATACATCGGCGGGGCAAAACGACCGCCGAAACGGTCGGTCAATCGCTGTTTAAGTATTCCGTTGGACATCACGCCGCCGGCATACACCACCGGCAGGTCGCCGTACTGTGCCAGCACCGCCTGGGTCATACCCTCCACGGCAGCGCCGACGCTGTCCAGACAAAAACGCGCCACCTGCGCCGGGGGCGTCCCCTTGGCCAGCAGGTCGCGGCACTGATTCTCTACCCCCGACAGGTGGCAGTCGGTGCCACGGAGGGTAGCCTTTATCCGATAGGTGTCGGTGGCCTGCAGCGCCAACTGCTCCAGCGCGGGACCGGCGGGAAACGGCAGCCCCAGCAGACCGCCTACGCGGTCAATGAGCTGACCCGCCTTAAGGTCCAGGGAGCGCCCCACCACCCGACAGCGGATGATGCAGCTCTCGTCCGGCTCCACCAGCAGCGCGTCGGTGGTGCCACCGGACACGTGAAAGGCCACGAAGGGCTCCTGCCGCAGGGACAGGCACTCGGCGCCGGTGAGCGCCGCCATCACGTGCCCCTGCTGATGGGTGAAGAAATAGGTGGGAACGCCCAGTACGGCGCCCAGCTGACGGGCCGCACCCGCCCCCACCAAGAAGCACGGCATATACGACCCATCCACCTGCTGCGGACGGTCGGAGGCGGCCACCGCCGCCACACCGCCTGCCAGAGCATCGGTCAGCCGCTCCAGTATCTCGGGCAGCTGGCGGGTGTGATGGAACACCGCGTCGGACTGACGCAGACCCATCTCCCCCTCCTTGACCGGTAACAACTGTTTTGCCTGCACAGGCTTGTCCGCCCCTGCCGCCAGATAGGCCGCCGAGGTGGTATAGTTGCTGGTGTCCAGCCCTAAAAAGCCGCTCATACCGATTCGCGGGAGATGGTGCCCAGTATGCCGTTGACGAAGGAGGAATCCTCGTCACCGCCATACCGTTTCGCCAGCTCCACCGCCTCGTTGATCGCCACGCTGACCGGCGTGTCGTCGTCATACAGCATCTCATAGATGGCCAGGCGCATCACCGCCAGCGCCACACGGGAAATACGGTCACGGCTCCACTTGTGGGAGCAGGCGTCGATGCGGGCGTCGATCTCGGACAGCTTGTCCTCGGCGCCGGTGGCAAGAGCCAGAGCAAAGGGCTCCACAATGATCTCGCGGGCGTCCTGCGCCCCCTCCGCCAGCTCCATCACCGGCAGATCGTTAAAGGACTTTTCAAACAGCAGGGCAAAGGCCTGCTCACGGGATTTTCTTCTGGACATAATTTGTCTCTCCTGACTTACAACATTCGTATAAATATACAACCGTGGGTGAGCAGAAGGCCCTCTACACAGCGCAGAGGGCCTGCCGATCAATCGTCGTTCTTTTCCTCAGTCATGGTCATGCCCTCAACGTGGACATTGACGCGGGTGACCGGCTTACCGGTCATGGACTGGACCGCCAGCTTAATATTCTGCTGCAGGGCAACAGCCGTCTCCTGGATCCGAGCACCCTGCAGGATGGTGACGTACACATCCAGCACCGTGTCGTTCTCGGTGTTCAGCACGCGAACCGAGCGGGCGGCCGCATTCTGATTCATAATACCGCGCAGATCCGCAGGACGGTTGGCCAGGCCGGTCACGCCCTCGGTCTCCAGTGCCGCGGTGGCAACGATAGAGGCAATCACATCCTCGGAAATGATGCAACTGCCCTCTGCGGTTTTGAACTCATTAGCATCCATTGCAGTTCCTCCTTTGTCTTTGCGGAATGTGCGGGAACTCTGCGGAGCAGACCGCCGAATTCCTAATCTCTTATATTATAACACAAAGTTGAGAATTAGCAACATATTTATTATAAAAAATTAAAATTATGTTTTAGCCGCCATAATCTGCACCTTATCCGCCGCCACCGACGACTGGGAAAGCACGATCTCCATGATCTGCACGCTCTCCTGGGGGGTCAGCTCCTCCGCCTGCACCACCACGCTGCAGCTGTCGCCGTCAATGTACACCACGCTGTCCGCAAAGCCCTTGGCCTGGATCAGGCTCTCGATGTTGCTCTCCTGCAGCACGTTCTGGGCGATGGCGGTGGCGCTGTCCGAGGCGCTCTTTTTTTCCTTTGCGGTGGCGGTGGCGCTGTCCATCACCTCCTGCACGATGCCCAGCGCCTCCTCCCGTGCGGTCACGCGATTCTGCCGCGCCTGCTCGAAAAAGCCGAGGGTCTCCTGCTCGGTGGAGTCTGTAGGGTCGGTGGACTCAGCGGGGTCACTAACCTGCGCCCCCACGAAGGTGGCGTCCCCAAGATTCTCCCCCACCTCCGGCGTTTCGGGCTCGGTGTCCACCGACAGCGACGGCGCGGAGGACATAGCATAGTTGAGATACACCGCCAGACCCAGCGCCGCCACCAGCGCCACGGTCATCACCTTTTTGTTCTTAAATAGTCGTTTCATCGGTTCGGCCTCCTATTGTTGTTTAACAACGCACACGCGTCGTTCGGATATGTGAAACGCGGTGGTCACCACCTGCGTCACCCGTCGGCACACGTCGGGATCGACGCCGCCGTCGCATACCACCACCACGCCCTTTACCGTCGGGCGGATGGTGGTGAGCAGCAGTCCCACGGGACCGCCCTCGGTATCCACCGACAGATACTGCTCGGATGTGGCGGTATCGCTGACGGTGGTATCCGCCGCATACACGGCGCGGGCGTCGCTCTCCAGCGTCACCATCACCCGACAGCGCCCCACCCCCTCCACCGTGCCCAGCAGATCGGCGATGCGGCTCTCCAGCGCCGCCTCCACCTGGTCGGCGGTAACGGTGGGTGCCGCGGCGGTATCTGCGGTATCGCGGGAGGGAAAGCACTCAGACAGGGCGATGATCACGATACCCGCCAGACCGATGCCCAGCAGGACACGCACCTTTTTGTCCGACATGGCACCCCATTTCTCACGGAGGGTCTGCCACACGCCGCTCATTCCTCACCCTCCCACAGGGACACCCGCACCGACGTGCCCAGTCGCTTCTCCGCCACCTGCCGCACCGCCGTGGCACGGCGGATGGTCTCCTCGTCCACATATAGAGTGATCTGTCCCATACTTATGCTCCCTTCGTCGTCGATATCCATCTCTGCCGTAACTTTTTTTGCCTGCCACCCATAGGTAGACAGGGTCTGATTCACCATACCCAGCAGGCTCTGCTCCACCTGCTCGGTCAGTTGCTGCCGCATCTGCAGGGTCAATTGGGCGGAATCCACCTGGGTCTGAGGTGTAAAGGATGGTAACTTTACATCCTGAAAACCCGACAACAGTGGGCTTAACAGCACCCACAGGAACAAGCAAGGCAGCAGCATACGCCCCTGCCGCCCCACCCCACTATCGGGGAACAGATACCGCAATAAGGTGGCTATCAGGGCGGTAGCGCACACCGAAATCACCCACTGACGCACCCCGTCCATATCTTCACCTCCCTGCGGAAAACACCACCGCGGACACCGACACCACCATCAACAGCGCAAACACCGATAGCAGAGCGATCAGCACCCGCACGGCTCCAGCCGCGGTGCGGCACAGCCGCTGAATGGGAGCCAACCCGAACAGCACCGCCGTGCTCTCCGCCACGTGCAGACCCACACTCCAGCACACACAGCTGAGCAGAGGCGGCAGCACGATCAGGGCGGTGGCTAACAGCCCGAAGCCACCCACGGTGGAGCGCAGCAGCCCTGCGCACCCCACCACCGTGTTGTACGCCTCACTGAGCAGACCGCCCACCACCGGCACAAAGCTGGACAGGGAGTATTTCATCACCCGCCCGCCCAGAGAATCTCCGGCGGCTGCCACCATCTGCTGGAGGGATAACAGGCCGGTGAACAGGGTGGAAAACAGCCCCAACATCCACAGAACACACTTATGTACCGTATCGCTGAAGCCGTCCAGACAGAACCCCTCGGTCACCGAGCCGGCGCACCCGAAGGCCAGGGACACGGTAATCATAGGAAACACCGCCACCCGCACCAGCCAGATGAGCAGCTGACAGGCACCCAGCAGGGCGGTCTGATAGGACAGGGCGCTGACCGCCCTGCCGCCCGCCGCCACCACCGCCGCATACACGGGGATGAAGGAGGACAGAAACACCGTCACCTGCTCCACCGTCTGACGTATGGTCTCCAGCAGAGCCGCCAGCGGCACCAAAAGAGCACTGCCTGCTCCCAACACGGCGATGCCGTGATAGGTCTGCCGCAGGGTGCCGCCCAGTCCGTCCCAGCCGGTGAACAGAGCGCACACCAGCACCACCCCCATCAGGGTGCCCATCACCTGCAGAGGACCCGCCGACCGGCTCTGCAGCAGCGTCCACAGCCAATCGGCGACGGTGGTCATATTCAACTCCGTATAGGATTCGGGGGCCAGCGGGTCAAACGCCATCTCCTCCAGCAGCTCCTGCACGTCGGCGGGCAGGCGTTCCACCAGCTCCCCCGCTCCCGCCGCGTCCACCTGCTGACCGTACAGCGGGTCGGTCTCGGCGCTGACGGCGGGGACGCACAGCAGCAACAGGCACATAAGCACGCATACCGTCCTCATCCCGTCACCGCCCCACCACCCACCACGGTGGCGATCAGCGCCAGTATCCGCTCAAACAGCGGCAACGCCATCACCAACAGCACGAACCGTCCCGTCAGCTCCGCCTTGGACGCCAGAGAGGACTCCCCCGCATCGCGGCAGGTGTCGGCGGTGAGCTGGGTCACCAGGCACACCCCCGCCGCCCGCAGAACCAGGCTCAAGGAATCGTCCGACAGCCCACCCCGGGCGGTCAGCCGCCGCAGAGAGGTCATCAGCGGGGACAGCCGCGTAATCACCGCCACGGTCACCATCACCCCCGCCAGCAGGCTGAGCCCCACCGCCAGCTCCGGTCGCTGGGTGCGCAGTACCGCCGCCAGAAACGCCGCGCACAGCAACACGCCCACCACCGCCGTCATCCACTGACCGCTCATAGACCGAACACCGACTTGACCGTGGCGAACAGGTCGCTGACCTGCACCACCACCATCGACAGTACGGCGATCAGACCCGCCAGCGTCAGCAGCATCCCCTGCTCCTCACGCCCCGAGCGTATGAGCAGCTGGTTGAGCACCGATACGATGATGCCCACCGCCGCGATCTTGAAGATTAGATCCACATCCATAGCTTCTACCCCATTTACATCAACATCAGCGCCAGCGCCACGCCTGCCGCCGGTCCCATCACCCGATACAGCCGCCCGCGCAGGGCCGCATCCTGCGCTGCCTGCTCCCGCAGGGCGGCGATGCACTGCCGATAGTGGCGGATCTGCCGCTGCTGACCCTCCAGGTCGTAGCCGCCGCAGCCGTCGGCAAATTCCAGCAGCAGGCGGCAACCCTCATCGGTCAGCAGACCTCGCTGTGCCGCGCCCTCCACCGCCGCCGCCAAGGCGTCGGCAAAGGGCTGCTGTTCCAGCCCCGCCACCGTATCACGGAGCAAGGGCATATTCCGAAAGCCCGACCGGGTCGCCAGCCGACGCCACACCTCGCTCATAGGGGCGGCGGTATAGGCAATCTGCTGCTCCAGCGCCTGCAGCAGGTGGTCGGTCTGACCCAGAAACGCCGCACGGCTGTGCAGGCGATGGGCCGCCAACAACCCCAGACCCGTCCCCGCCAACACAATCAACAGATGTCCCACGTATGTCACCGTCACCCGCTCCTCCACCGTACCATTCCCGTATCTCTCCGGGGCGATGCCTCCCCTCCAAAAACACCCATCGGTCAAAGGTACCCATCTCCCATAGTTGCCGCGGCAGCGGCTGGGTCAGAAGCCGACGGCGGTCCCGCCCGTGGAGCGATGCCACCACCGCCACACCCGCGTGGGCGCAATCCGCCACCGCCTGCACCTCGTCGCCGTCGCCCAATTCGTCAAAAATCACCACGTCCGGTGCCAGACAGCGGATGGCCTGGCGCACGCCCACGGCCTTGGGATACCCCATCAGCACGTCACAGCCACTAAGACCGTCCGCGCCCGCCAGCTCGCCTCGCTCGTCCACCACCGACACCCGCACGCCGCGGGCAGACAGCCCCACCGCCAGATCCCGCAGAAGGGTCGTTTTCCCCGCCGAGGGCGGCCCCACCACCAGCGTGCTGTGGGGATACCCATCCCCCATCACCAGCCGCCGCAGAGGCGCCGAGCACCCCGCCAGACGGCGGGGAATCCGTATGCACAGGGCGGTGACTTGCTGCACAGAGCACACCCGTCCGTCCCGCACCACCGCGGTGCCCGCCACACCCACGCGGATGCCGCCCGCCACCGACAGGTAGCCCTGCTGCAGCTCCCACTCGTGGGCGTACACCGCGTGCTGGCAAAACCGCGCAAAGCAGTCCTGCAGGCTGTCAGCATCGCACCGATACACACCCTCCTGCACCGCCGAGGTGAGCCCCTGCCCGTGCAGATACCGCTCCCCCGCCGCGGTGGACAGGGTCACCGGCTGATCCCGCCGCAGGCGGATTTCCTGCACCTGCGCCCACTGCGCCGCAGGCAACCGCTCCAGCGCCGCCACCCACAGCGGCGGCAGATACGCGGCTAACGTCTTCCGCTGTGCCATACCTGTCCACCTCCGTTATGCTCTACTATATGGTCTTGTCCGTGAAAATAGAACAACAAAAAAACACCCGTGCCGATGCACGGGTGTCGTCTTATCCCAATCCGAAACTAACCTGTAGCGCCTTATCCACACGGCTCATAGACGCCTCGTCCAGCCGCCCCATCCGCTCACCCAGACGCCGCTTGTCCAGGGTGCGGATCTGCTCCAGCAGCACCACCGAATCCCGCGACAGGCCGCTGTCCGGAGCCTGCACCTGTATGTGGGTGGGCAGCCGCGCCTTATCCTTCTGGCTGGTGATGGCGGCGGCGATCACCGTAGGGCTGAACCGATTGCCCACGTCGTTCTGCACGATGGGCACCGGTCGCACGCCCCCCTGCTCACTGCCCACCACGGGGCTCAAGTCCGCATAATAAATATCTCCCCGATGCACGTTCATATCCGCCACCTCCTACGACACCAGTATGACCCCGTTGAAAGGGATTTATACAATACTATGCCGTAACGGACAAGGTGGTGCAGACAGCAAAACACCCGACGGCGATGCCGTCGGGTGTCGGGTTCTTGTATTATTCGGTTGGCTCGGTCAGCTGCTTACAGTCGGTGAAGGTGACCTCCAGCTCCTCGGCGGGCACGGTCAACGACCGCGGCAGACCGCTGTCGGGGTCGAATACCAACGTGTAGTCCACGTCCTCCACGCTGCCCTTGACCACGTAGCCCTCTTCGGTCTCGGCACCACCGCCGTGGGGGGCGGACAGTACCTGCGCCACGCACCGTATCAGCGCGCTCTGGGGTACCTTATCCGACGGCACCCGGGTGCGCATACCGCCCAGCTCCATCAGCAGTTCCTCTCCATCCCAGCCGAGGGCGATCCCCTGCAGGGAGGTGGGCAGGTCAAAGGATAGCATCAATTCGCCATCCTCGCTACACCGCAGATCGCCCTCCACGTTCATCTCCCGATATTCCGCCGCCACCCGACAGGTGAACCCATCGGTGACCACGTCGGCGGGCTTTGACCCGCCGCAGCCGCTCACAGACAGCGCTAAAATCAGCGCCATCGCCGTACCGACCCACTTTTTCATTGGCAATGCTCCTATTTCTCAAATTGCAGAAACAGGTTCGGCAGCTCCTCGATCAAGTCGGAGGGGAGCATACTATGCTGGGACAGCCGCTTGGCCGCCCGATCCCCCGCGGCGCCGTGGAGATACACGCCGCACATAGCGGCATAATAGGGGTCCATACCCTGCGCCGCCAGCGCGCCGATCATACCGGACAGCACGTCGCCGCAGCCGCCGGTGGACATACCGGGGTTACCGGTGCCATTCTCCAGCACGGGACGACCCGGGGCGCTGATGAGGGTGCGGTGACCCTTCAGCACCAGCGTCACGCCGCACTCATCCGCCACGCGGCGGGCGATCTCCACCCGATTCTCCTGCACCCAGTCCACCGACTTACCCAGCAGGCGGGCCATCTCCCCCGGGTGGGGGGTCAGGATCAACGGTGCCGAAACCGTTTCCTCCATCAATATATGCGGGTCGATGGCATTTATGCCATCCGCGTCCAACAAAACGGGGCGGGTGCACTCGCGAATCAGCATCTCCACCATCGCGGTCTGGGTCTCACCCCGACCGATGCCGGGACCCACCACCACCGCGGTGGCACCGTCCGCCGCATCCTGCACGCAGGCGGTGGCGGTGGAGGACAGCCGTCCCTCCCGCTCCGCCAGAGGCAGGAATACCGCCTCCGGCACCTCAGAGGCCACGATGGGATACACCGACTGGGGCACGGCGGCGGTCACCAGACCCACGCCGCTGCGCAGAGCGCCGCGCACGCACAGCAGCGCCGCGCCCGCCATGCCGTAGCTGCCGCACACGGTCAGCAGACGGCCGAAAATGCCCTTATGGCTGTCGGCGGGACGGGGGGTAAACCGCTCCGCAACCATAGCGGGGGTAATGGTTTTTAAAATAACATCGGACATAGTAAAACCTCCTATGCAAAAGGAGCCATACGCCCAAAAGCGCATGGCTCCCCCTTGTTTACTCGTCGTCGTTGGGCGTCTTCAGGTCGATACCCGCCGCGCGGGCGGCACGGGCGGTGTCCATCTGAACCAGCTTGGGCAGACCGCCGTACAGCGCCTTCAGCACCCGCATATCGGGGTGGAACACCACAAAGGTATTGCCGTTTTTCTTGCTGTGATAGGTGAAGCACCAGAGACCGTCCTCATTCAGCGATTCCGCCGCCATCACGCGGCGCTGATACTGACCCAGCGGGGCAGCCGGGTCATAGGGCTGCAGGGACTGGATCTTACGTCCCGCCACCGACACCAGGCGCTTACGCTTACGGCGGGCGGTGATCTGATCCACGTCGATATCACCGTTGGTGACGCAATACTCAAACTCCACGTTCTGGGTGGTGATCAGCCACCAGGCGCCGTAGGCAATACCCGCCAGCACGATGATGAACATACCGGGGATAAGCCCACTGAACAGGAACGCCAAAAAGGCCAGCGCCAACGCCAGCAGCAGCGTACCCACGATAATCGCCCACTCCAGGGAGCCTTTTTTCTTCTTCAGGATCTGTTCGCAAAAATTGTCCATAATGCATCTCCTTCGGGTTGTTACCGACATTATACACCATTTTCGTCGGTATTTCAATGGGGTTACGGGAAATTTTGCGGAATGTTTGCATTTGCGAGTGGTTGACAGTTATTAAGCAGGTTTGCTATAATGGGTACACTTTGAGAGGAGGGGTCGTCTGTGAACAAAAAAATTCTGCTGGTGTATACCGGCGGCACCATCGGTATGGTGCGCACCGAGTCGGGGTATGCCCCCCGCGCCGGCTATCTGGAGACCTTTCTGCGCAGCATACCCGCCCTGCAGGACCCCTCTATGCCCCAATGGAATCTGCTGGAACTGTCCCCCCTGCTGGACTCCTCCAATATGACCGTTCTGGACTGGAACCGCATCGGCGGCATCATTCAGGAGCACTACGCCGCCTACGACGGCTTCGTCATCCTCCACGGCACCGACACCATGGCATACACCGCCTCTGCCCTCTCCTTCTCTCTGGAGAATCTGGACAAGCCGGTCATCATCACCGGCTCACAGATACCGCTGTTCGAGGTGCGCAACGACGGTCTGGATAACCTGCTGACCAGTATGGTGGTGGCAGCTCAAGGGCGCATCCACGAGGTCGCCCTCTGCTTTGACAGCAAGTTGATGCGGGGCAACCGCTCGGTCAAGACCAGCGCCACCGATCTGTATGCTTTCTCCTCCCCCAACTATCCCAACCTGGCGGACATCGGCACCACCATCCAGTATAACAGCATGATTCCCCCCCGCCCCGTCACCGGCGCATTCCGCGTGCAGGAGCTGAAAAAAATACCCATCGGCATCATCAAGGTGTTCCCCGGCATCCAGTTCGAGCTGTTTGAGGAGATCATGTCCGAATCGCTGAAGGGTATCGTGCTGGAGGCCTTCGGCGCCGGCAACATCCCCGGCAGCGCCGACGCCATCCTCCCCATCGTCCGCAAGGCGCGGGAAAACGGCACGGTGCTGGTCATCTGCTCCCAGTGCCTGAAGGGGTCGGTATCCCTGGGCACCTACGAAACCAGCGCCGCCCTCAAGGAGGCGGGCGCGGTGTGCGCCTACGATATGACCACCGAGGCGGCGGTAGCGAAGCTGTATTATCTGTTCAGCTGCGGCTACGACGCCGACACGGTGAAACGGAAAATGGAAGAGAATCTGGTGGGCGAACTGAATAAGTGATGCAAAAAAGACGGTGCAACCGATGGTTGCACCGTCTTTTTTTGTGATGATTTGGCTACGCCAAAGTGATGATACGCTTCGCGTAGTGATGATTGGCGGTAACATCGCCAAGTTATTCCACGATCATTCCCTCGGGGGCGGTGATGACGGGGGCTTTGCCCTCCTCCATCTCAATGCGGAGGATGCCCTGCGGGGTGGGGATCTCCACCGTAGCGGACGGGAAGCCCAGCAGGTCGGGGTGCAAGCGAACGCGGGTCATACCCGCCTCCAGCACCTCCAGACCGGACAGCGCCATCGGCAGAGCATACAACGGGGTGCCGCCCCAGCCGTGGCTATGGTCAAAGGGGTAATCCGACTGGGGATAAAAGCCCTCCGGCAGGCCCTTGGGACAGGAGCGGATGGGCTCCTTCCAATCCTCCAGCAGGCGGCGGGTGAAGCGGTCGCACAGCCCGTTGACCCGCACCGCCTCCAGCACAAAGTGGGCGAAATACGGCTGGAAATAACCCAGGGAGTCGTCCTCCAGCGTGCGGGTCAGCAGGGCGGGGGCGTCATCGTGGACGCCGAACAGCGCCGCCAACACGTTGGAATGACGGCGATAATACCGTTTTTCCACGTTCTGCGGCATCCACCAGCTCACCAGATCCTCGCGGGTGGGGGTATTGAGTCCCTCGAAATACAGACCGCGTTCGGGGTCGTACAGGTGGGCGTTGATGGCGGTCTTCAGCGCCGCCGCACGGGCGCGGTAGCGCTGTGCCTTGGCGGTATCGCCCAAGGCTTCGTAAATCTTTACGCCGTAGGTCAAACCGCCGTAGTAGAACATATTGAGAAAGGTCTGCCCCAGCGCCTTGGGGGGATGGTGGAGGGAAATGCCGTCCACCGTCACCCAGTCCACGAACATATAGCTGGGGGGATTTTCGATAATGCCGTTCTCACCCAAATAGCCGTGAAAAGTATCCAGCAACAGTTCCAGCGCATCCTCGCATTTCTCCAGCAGGTCACGGTGACCGGTGAACAGATAGGCGTGGTACAGCATCATCACCCAGATCATACTGTAGGTGGCGTGGAACATTTCGCCCTTTTTCACCCGCAGGATGTCGGCGGTGCGCAGCACGTCAAACTCCGCCAGACGCAGGTCGCCGTAGGACAGAGCGGTCATCATCATCTCCACGTAATAGTCGCCGGTGCAGGCCATCGGCTCACAATGGAGCACGCTCTCCGACTCAAACATCTGCATACATTGGGTCAGCGAGTGGCGGCAGACCGCCAGCACCCGATTCAGGTCCTCGTCGGGGGTGGTGGTGACGGCACAGCCGTCAACAGGGAAATGGGTCTCCACCACCGATAGGGTGACGGTGGCAGGGGTGTCCCCCTCATTGACCGCAGTAACGCGATAGCCGCCCACGCTGCGGATGCCGGGGCTGATGTATTCGGTGTCACGGGTGAACACGTATTGTTCGGTGGCCTGATTGATGTTGGTTTCATAACAATGAACGGTGAGACGAAGGGTGCTCTCGGTCTGCACCTTCAGGTGGATAAAGCCGGAGTACACCATCGGCAGCTCGAAATCCCACTCCCCCTCGCTGTGGGGCGCCACGGTGAAGGTGTGGGGATGGATGTCCCGCTCCATCCGCGGCGGGATGGGGGCGGGTGCGGAGTGCCAGAGGTTCTCCACCGCCACGGCGGGGGCAAAATCCTCCACGGGCTGTGTGCCGTCGTAGTAATCCGGGGCGGTGTAGGCGCGATCCTGTCGGCACAGCCAGGTGGGGTCGGTGGTGATCTCCTCCACGCTTCTGTCCTCCAGCTCCACCACGCCGTACAGCATAAAGCCGCCGTGACCCATAGAGAACTCGTTGATGCGCACCGGCATCATCTTCACCCACGCGTGGAAATCCAGCGTATTCCCCTGCGGGTACACCTGCGAGGTGAAGGAATAATGGGTGGGCCAGGGCTCCTCGTTGCTGATATAGAAGTCGCCGCCGGGGTTCGCCGGACCGGTGGCGACAAATTCGCCGTTGCAGTACAGACGGAACTCGGTGTCACCGCTGTAGGTCAGGGTCGCCTTGGCGATTTTCTGTGTAAAGGTATATTGCTTTACAAACTCACAAACCGCATAGTGGTGCGGTTCTTTGTCACACCAGCCGTTGTAGACGGTGGTCTGGGTGTCGGGGTAACGAGCGGGGTCCAGCCATATCCAATTCTGTTTCATCACCGCACCTCCAGTGTCATATTGGCGATAAATTGATGGGCGAAATAGGGGTCGGTCGCTAACTCCACCACCTGCGCGGCGGACATACGCCGTGCTAACGTCTCCCGACGGGTGGTATCCAGCAGCAGCGCCGCCGCACCGCCCAGGGCGGCATTACCCGCCACACGAATGCGATCGGTAAAGGCGGGCGGGAGCAGACCGATGCCCACCGCGCTCTGAATATTCAGGTAACTGCCGAAGCCGCCGCAGACGGTGACCCGTTTTACCGCGTCGGTGGGCAGGTGGGCGGCACGGAGCAGGGTATCGATGCCGGAGCGAATGGCGCTTTTGGACACCTGCAGGGCGCGGACGTCCTCAGCGGTGAGGGTGACGCCGTCGGCCAGGGAGGCGGGCGTGTCCAGGGTACCGTCAGAGGCAAGATCACCCCGCAATAGCAGGCAGTACGCCGCGTCAATGAGCCCGCTGCCGCAGATGCCGCAGGGCTCTCCCCCACCGATGACGGTGGGGTGCAACGCCCCGTTGACCAGGTCCACCCGATGAATGGCGCCTGCCGAGGCGGTCATACCGCAGGAAATGCCCACACCCTCAAAGGCGGGTCCGGCGGCGGTGGAGCAGACGTACAGGGTGTCGGCGGTCTGCAGCGCCATCTCGCCGTTGGTGCCCACGTCCAGCAGGAGCTCGTTCTCCTGCAGGTCAGCGGCCAGCAGGGCGGTGGCGGTATCGCCCCCCACAAAGGCGGAGGCGCAGGGCGCCAGATACACCGCCGCACGGGGGCAGTGGGTCAACCCCACAGCCGCGGCGGTCACATCCTCGCCGAACAGCCGCCCACAGGCAAAGGGAGCGGCGGCGAAGGGGGTCATATCGGTGGCGGTCAGCAGGGACAGCATCACCGTATTGCCGGTGATCACCACGCCGTCCACCGCATCGGGGGTCAATCCCGCCGCGGCGGTCAGGTCGGTAAGCAGACGGCGCACCCCCTCCCGCAGGGCGTCGGTGACGGCGGCGGCTCCGCCGTTCAGCGACACCTCCACGCGGCTGATCACGTCGGCGCCGTAGACGGTCTGGGGGTTGGGAGCGCCCGTCTGCGCCAGCAGGGTGCCGTCGGGGGCGTACAGGTGCGCCGCCAGGGTGGTGGTGCCCACGTCCACCGCCGCACCATAGCGGGCAAAGCCCACACGGCGAAGGGCGGCTACGGGAGCGGCGGTCACCGCAACGGGGTCCGACCCGCCCAGACGGCGGATGCGGCAGTCCCCCTGTATGGTGGTGCAGCAGGCCAAGCGCACGTTATCCGCCAGCTCCATCAGGGTCAGGTGTCGCCGCTCCTGCGGCGTGGGGTCGCTGACCGCGCCCCATACCTGCACGCGGCACTTGCCGCAGATGCCCTTGCCGCTGCAGGGCAAGGAAAGTCCGTCCACCACCGCGCTGACGGTGGTACCCACCGGCACGGTGATGACACGGTTGTCGATTTCTACCCGCGGCATAGCCACACCTCCCAAACCGCAAAATGACGAATAGAATTCCGTTCTATTTTTTGAAATGACCGACAACCTTTACAATAATCCCTGAAACCATTTGTAAAGCCATTATTGCCAAGGATGCATAGGTCATATATTTTCCGATGCTTTTTATGGATGGATCATCTTGCACAAAAAGGATCAAGCCGACGATCAAAACGACACCCACAAGTGCCGCAAACGATGTGACTATGATTTTAATTATACGCTTTGCTTTTTCAGAAACCGTTTTGTTGGGAACGATCAATTGCATCAGTTTTATGTAACAAAAGCCGATCAACTCAAGTAGGCCTTCAACCGTTATTTCAAAAAACAATTCCAACAAACAGCCCATAACCAACTCTCCTTTATATGTCTTTTCACATTATACCAGAGTATTCTGAATTTTTCAATGAGAAACCTCTCGGCGCGCCCGAAGGGACTCTGAACCCCGGTTTTGCGCCGAGGTTGCTGTTATCCAACCTTTCCTTACGCAAAACCCTGTGAAACGACTTTGTCGTTTCGAGGGTTCGGTCAATCAATACGAACAAAAAAGAAAAACACCACCCGATGGGTGGTGTTTTTCTTTTTGGCGCGCCCGAAGGGACTCGAACCCCTGACCTCTTGATTCGTAGTCAAGCACTCTATCCAGCTGAGCTACGAGCGCATATCGCCTCGTTAGGCAACGCATTGAATTATACTCATTTTTGACTATCTTGTCAAGTGTTATTGCGAAAAAAGTGAAAAAGTTTTTCTTTCACTCTGCCTTTCACGGTTTAACACCGCATATCCCGACAGATTCAGGAAACACTACACTCAAATTGGCGGCAAGGCGGTGATCGGATGACCATATCGGTGATGCGGACGGTGATACTCTATATTCTGCTGGTGGGGGCTATGCGGCTGATGGGAAAGCGCCAACTGGGCGAGCTGCAGCCCTCTGAGCTGGTGGTGACCCTGCTGCTGTCCGATCTGGCGGCGGTGCCCATGCAGGAGAACGGTCTGCCGCTGCTCAACGGTGTGCTGCCCATCCTGGTGCTGGTGTCGCTGGAATTGCTGCTGTCCGGTCTGATGATGAAATTCCCCGCCGTGGCACGGCTGGTCAGCGGCTCTCCCCTGCCGGTCATCAAGGACGGCAAGGTGAACGAATCCGTGATGCGGCGTATGCGCATCACGGTGGAGGATCTGCTGGAATCACTGCGACAGCAGGACATATTCGACATCCGTCAGGTGCAATACGCCATCGTGGAGACCAACGGGCACATCAGCGCCTACTGCTACCCCCGCTATCAACCCGCCACCGCCGGTCAGGTGGCCGACTGCCCCGATGACGAGATGCCCATCGTGGTGGTCAGCGACGGGCAGATCTGCGACTGGGGTATGACCCTGTGCGGGCTGTCCGAGGAGGCTCTGGGACGCATCCTGCAAAAGAAAAAGTGCCGGATGGAGGACGTGTTTCTGCTCACCGTCACCAAGACGGGACAGCCCTATCTGCTGACCCGCCACGACGTGAAAGGCGGTGGCGTATGAAGCGGCTGTGGGTGGCGGCGGGCATAATCGCCGCCGTGGTGGCGCTGTGCGTCACCGTGGTGCTGTATCAGCACCGTCAGATCGACAAGATGCTGGTACAGCTGGACCGTCTGGAGCAGGTCTACGACAGCGGCGATCGGGATGCCGCCCGCTCCATCGCCCAGGATATGGCAACGGACTATAAAGCCGTGGGACGGGTGCTGTTCTGCTTCGTCACCCACAACGAGATGGCGGACAGCCAGGAGACGGTGGCACTGCTACCCGACCTGGTGATGCAGCAGGGCGAGGAGGAGCTGCGCATGGAGATCGCCCGTCTGCGGGAGCAGCTGACCTATCTGCGGGGCATCGACGACCTGCGGTGGGAAAATGTACTGTAACAAAAACGCTCTGTCCGCAGACAGAGCGTTTTTTATCAGTATAGGTTTTCGGTAGCGCCGCCCACGTGACGGCTCAATATATTGATGCAGTCGTAGGTGGCCTTCCACCGATTGGAGCCGCCCATGGTCACCACCACGTAATCGTGACCGTCCTCCCCCTTGGCGTAGCTGGCCATGGTGTGACCCGCCTCGGTGGTGTAGCCGGTCTTGCCGCCGATGACGGTGGCGCCCTGCGGCTCATCCCCGTACATACGGCTGAACATGGTGCTGGTCAGCGGGATGCCGTCGGGATTCTCCGGCGTCTTGGCGGTGGTATACTCCACGGCGCACAGCACCTCGCGGCAGGTGGGGTCCTGCATGGCCGCCATCAGTATGACCGCCATATCCGTGCAGGTGGAATAATGCTTGCCCCCGTGGAGACCGCTGGTATTCTCAAAGTGGGTGTTCTTAAGCCCCAGCTGATGGCAACGGTCGTTCATCAGCTTGACAAACGCCGTCTCCGACCCCGACAGATGGTTCGCCAAACCGATGGTGGCGTCGGCGCCCGACGGGAGAATACATCCATACAGCAGATCGGTCACGGTGACCTTTTCCCCCGTCTTAAACCCTGCCACCGATGCGCCCTGAATGTACATCTCATTGAGTATCTCAAAGGGCATCTCATAGGTGCTGTCAAAATCCTCGGTGTTCTCCACCGCCACCAGCAGGGTCATCATCTTGGTGATGGAAGCGGGGTACGCCTGTTTATCCGGTTGCTTCTGCGCCACGATGCGTCCCTCGGTCACGTCCACCAGCACCGCATACGCGGCGTCCACCTCACCGCCCAGGGTGACGGTGTCCTTGTCCGCGACGGGGTACGGCACGGCCATCGGCTCCGGTTCCGGCTCCACCGCAACGGGAGCGGAATCGGGCACGGGCTCGGGTTCGGGGCGGGTCAGCGCCACCAGCGCCTGAATGCCCGCCACGATGCCCCACACCGACAGGCACAGCACCGCCAACGCCACCGCCAGTATGGCTACACGCCGCCACAGATATTTCTTCCACAGGCGACGGCGGCGTTGACGCTGAGCGGCGGATGATCGGTTGTTATCGCTACTCAATTTAACACATCCTCAAAATCGTATCCTCAACTGCCAAAAGCCCTCGGTGATCCGAGGGCTTTTATGCAACGTTTATTCTGCCTTTTGTTCCTTCAGGTTCACGGTGACGGTGAGGGAGCTCACCTGACCCGTGCGACGGTCGGAGCGCAACAACTTCAGGGTCACGCGGTCGCCCACGTCGTGCTTCGCCAGCTCGGCGCGCAGGGTGCCGTAGTCGGTGACGGTGACGCCGTCCACCGCCACGATCAGGTCGTTGACCTGGGCGGCGGTGCCCTCCAGGCAGGAGCCGGACTCGATGGAAGCGATCATAAAGCCTTTATACTCGCCGGAATCGATGGTCTGACCGGTGATGCCCAGCGCCACACGGCCCTTGACGTAGCCGTTCTTCAGCAGGGAATCAATGACCGTCTTGGCCTCGTTGATGGGGATGGAGAAGCCCAGTCCCTCATAGCCGGTCGCGGCAATCTTGGCCGAGTTGATACCCACGACCATACCCTGCTTATTCAGCAGAGGACCGCCGGAGTTACCGCTGTTAATGGCCACGTCCACCTGCAGACACTTAATGGCGTAGCCGGTATCGTCGTACACGTCCCGCGCCTTGGCGGACACGATGCCCTGGGTGGCGGTCCAGGACAGACCCGCCGCATTACCCAGCGCCACCACGCGGGCGCCCACCGCCAACTCATCGCTGTCGCCAAACTGGGCGGGGGTCAGGTTCTTGGCATCCACCTTGATCACCGCCAGATCGGTGGCCTCGTCGGTGCCGATGATCTCGGCGGCCTCGTAGGTCTTGCCGTCGTAGGTGGTCACGTCCACGCGGTCGTAGGGCTTGCCCGTCTCCTCGTTAATGACGCAGTGGCGGTTGGTGATGACGTAACCGTCCTTGGTCATCACGATGCCGGATGCGGCAGCCGCCTCGGTGAGATTGCTCTCGCCGAAATAGAAGCCACCCATCTGGCTGTAGGCGGTCAGCACCACGGTGCAATCGTAATTACGCTTAACGATCTCCTCGGTGCTCAAGCCGCCGTCATCGGTATCCCACGTATTGACCTCCAGAGAGGGAGCCTTGTCGTTGCCCTTATCCTCGTCGGTGTCGGTATCGGTGCCGTCTGTTTTTTCCTCATCCTGGGTGATGATGTTCGACAGCACGCCGCCCTCATCCCCGCTCACCGCAGCAAAGATAATGGCCACGGTACCGGCCACCAGCGCCACGGCGCACAGAATCGCCACCACGATCACCCAGCCGTGATTCTTACGCGGGGGCTGCGGAGGGGGCGTCTGGGGCGCGGAGGGATTGGGTCCCACCGAGCCGTAATGATACACCGGCTGCTGCGGGGCGGTATAGCGGGGGGAATTGGGGGTGCCGTCGCAGGGGCTCTGATAGCCGCCGTTCTGGGGCGGATCGTTGCGGGGCGGCACGTACCGATAGCTGCCGTCGTTGCTCCATCCGTTAACGGGGGCGATGGGCGGCTGCGGGGCGGGCTCTTGGGGTGCGGGCGGGGAAACCGGCTCCTCGGGAGTCGCGGGCGTATCGGGGATATTCTTCTCGTTGAAATCGTCAAACATACGGGCACAACCTTTCTGTGTATTAGTCGGTCAAAGGAATCCAGAAGCTGAACTCGGTGAATTCACCCTCCACCGAGCGGACCGACACCTCGCCCCGGTGCAGGCGGATGACGGTGTGGACAATATACAGACCCAGTCCCACGCCGTTTTTATCCAGGCTGCGGGAGCGGTCACTCTTGTAAAATCGTTCGAAGATCCGCGGCATCTCGCTGGCGGGTATGCCGGCGCCGGTGTTGCGGATGCTGACGTAGGCGCGATTATCCCGACGGCTGAGCCGCAGGTCGATGGTGCCGCCCTGGTCGGTGAACTTAATGGCGTTGTCAACCAGGTTATACAGCACCTGATTGAGCAGATCGTAATCGCCCTCCACCTCCAGCCGCTCGCAGGCGTCCAGACCGGTGATGGACAATTCCTTCTGCTCGATGCGTTGCTCCGACGCCACCAGCACGCTGAACAGCACCTCGCTCAAATCAAAGCGGACGCGGTTCATCTTCAGTTCGCCGCTGTCGATGCGGGACAGATCCAGCATGGAGCGGACCAGGCGGGACAGCCGCTTGACCTCGTCGGACACAATCTTCATATAATGGGGCTGCTTCTCCTGCGGGATGGTGCCGTCCAGCATCCCGTCCATAAAGCCCGCGATGGTGGTCATGGGGGTCTTTAGCTCGTGGGATACGTTGGCAATAAAGCTGCGGCGCATGGTCTCCACCGAGGAGAGGGACACCGCCATATGATTCAGGGCATCCGCCAGCTCCGCCACCTCGTCCCGCCCCTTTACCTTCACACGGGCGCTGAAATCGCCCTGGGCAAAGCGGCGGGTAGCGGCGGCCATCTGCTTGAGCGGTCGGACGAAGCGGTCGGTCATCAGCCACACCATACCGAAGCACAGCAGCAGGGCGCCCAGCACCGACATACCGTATACCCGCAGGTTGTTCTTAAACACCTGCAGCATGGAATCCGCCGGCGCCGTGATAAATACGTAGCCCAGCACCACGTCCTCGTGTATCTTGACCGGCACGGCAGCGGTGTAATGACCGCTCTTGTGCAGGCCGCCCAGGGTGCCTACCTCGTAAAAGCTGTCGCCGACCCGCGGCACCACCGACTCCAGAGCGTGGTGTTCGCCCAGGAACACGTCCCGCAGGGGACCGGCGCTCATCAGCACCTTGCCCTCGCCGTTGGTCACCACCACGGTGGCGTCAATGGAGCCGGACACGATGTTCAGCAACGGGGCCAATTCCCGCTCGTTCAGGTGATACAGCACCCGATTATCCTGTATGTGGGTGGCGGTGGCGGACAACGCCGTCTGGCGGGACAATGTCTGCGCATTTTCCAGCAGCAGCTCCTTCTTCTGATCCGCCAGCGCTTCCGCCGTCAGAAACAGCTGCAATACGGTCATGGACAGAAAGCCCAGCACCACCACCAGCGAAATGACGGACAGGTACTTGGCAAATACTCTCTTATACATCTAGCGACCTCCGTCAGCTGTCACGGACGTCAAACTTATACCCCACGCCCCACACCGTCTTAAGGTTCCACTGCTCGGACACGCCGTCCAGCTTCTCCCGCAGGCGCTTGACGTGGACGTCCACGGTGCGGCTGTCGCCGTAATAGTCGAAGCCCCACACCTCGTCCAACAGTTGGTCGCGGGTGTATACGCGGTTGGGATTGCTGGCCAGATGATAGATCAGCTCCATCTCCTTGGGCGGAGTGTCCACCACCTTGCCGTTCACCTTTAATTCGTAGGTCTCCATATTGATGCTCAGACCCTCGTACTCTACGGTGCGGCTTTGTTTCTGCTCGTTGATGCCGCTGCGGCGGAGCACCGCACGGATGCGGGCGATGACCTCCTTGGCCTCAAAGGGCTTGACCACGTAGTCATCGGCACCCAGCTCCAGGCCCAGCACGCGGTCGAACAGCTCGCCCTTGGCGGTGACCATAATGATGGGGCACTGAGATTTCTTGCGGATCTCGCGGCACACCTGCCAGCCGTCCAGCCGCGGCATCATCACATCCAGCAGCATCAGGTCCGGCTTTTCCTTATCAAACAGGTCCAGCGCCTGCTGGCCGTCCGCGGCGGTCACCACGGTGAATTTCTCTTTCTCCAAATACAGACGCAGCAATTCGCAGATGTTGCTGTCGTCATCCACAACCATAATTTTAATGTCAGACACAATTGCTACCTCCTCGCTCTTCGTTTTCTTTAGTCTACCACATAAGCACCGTGGCATTTATGAACAGAAAATAAATTATTCCGACAAAATGTGACAAATCAGTGAATTCGACACCAAAAACCCCTGTCGGGTCAGGCGGATGCCGTCCCTGTCCCCCACCACCAGATGGGCGGGCAGGCGGCGGGCATTCTCCACCCACGCCGCGGGCAGGTCGGCGCCGAAGCGGCGGCGATACCCGTCGGCGGTCAGTCCCTCGCTCAGCCGCAGGCGGAGCAGGGCGTATTCCTCGGGGCTGTCCACGGGCGGTCCCTCGGCGGGGTCCTCCACAGGGTCGCCGCCCTCCAGAAAATAGGCGGTGTCCCGCGGATAGGTGAACCGCACCCCGCCAAGACAAGAGCTGGCGGCGGGACCGATGCCCAGATAAGGCTGCCCGTCCCAGTATTTGAGGTTATGGCGGCTCTCCCGCCCCGCCTTGGCGGTGTTGGATATCTCATACTGGTGATACCCCATCCCGTCCAGCCGCTCCATCACCGCCAGATACAGGTCGGCGGTGGCGTCCTCATCCGGCAGGGGCGGCGGACAATGCCCATAGGGGGTGTTGGGCTCGATCTTCAGCAGATACGCCGAGATATGGTCGGCGCCCAGTGACACGGCATAGTCGGCGCTGTACAGGGCGGAGGCGGTGGTCTGACCGGAGATGCCCAGCATCAGATCCAGCGAAACGTTGTCAATTCCCGCGCGGCGGGCGTCCGCCACGGTGCGCTCTACGTCCGCAGGGGTGTGTCGGCGACCCAGGGCGGTCAATTCCGACGGTACGGCGGACTGCATACCCAGGCTCAGGCGATTGCCGCCCGCGGCGGCAAAGGCGGACAGAGTATCCGCAAGGTCGTCGGCAGGGTTGGCCTCCAGCGTGATCTCGGGAGTGTTTTGGTGTAGGGAGAACAATTCGTCCGCCCGACGGATGACAGCGCTCAGCCGCTCACCGCCCAGCAGGGCGGGCGTGCCGCCGCCGAAATACAGGGTGTCCGCCGTGCAGGGATACCGCCGCGCCCACCGCTCCAGAGCGGTCAGCACCCCCTCAACGTAGCGGTCCAGGTGGGTATCGTCGGCGGGTGGGGCGGAATAAAAGTCGCAGTAGGGACACTTGCGGATGCAAAAGGGTGTATGAATATATAATCCGATGGTCTGCATACCGCACCTCCCCGATTTAATATCTAATATTTTATCATATATTACAATTATCCGCAAGTGAATTTGTAGAATTGCCCCCTTGACCGCAGGGAGAAAATTGATTATAATGAACGTAGACAAATATCGACATGTGAAAGGAACTATCGACATGGAGACTATCAATAAAGTAACCGTAACCATTTGTGGTACCGACTACGTCATCACCACCGACGAGAACCCCGGCTATATGCAGGAACTGGGCGCCCAGCTGGATGCCCGTATCCGCAACGTGATGAATAATAACGAGCGCACTTCGCTGGTGATGGCCACAGTCATCACCGCCCTGATGCAGGCTGACGAGGCCAAAAAGGCCGCCCAGTCCGCCGATAACCTGCGCAAGCAGCTCAAGACCTTCTTCGACGACAACAACCGCACCCGCGTGGAGAGCGAGTCCCTCCGCCGCGAGATCGCCCAGCTGCGTCGCGAAAAGGAAGAACTGGAAAGAAAGTTGGCTATGCGATGACATATCCCCTGCCGGAAATCCTAGCCCCGGTAGGTAGCCCCGAATGCCTGACGGCGGCGGTACGATGCGGTGCCGCCTCCGTTTATTTAGGTGTGGAGGGGTTTAATGCCCGCCGGAGCGCCCACAATTTCACCATCGACTCCCTGCAGGAGGCGGTGGCGTATTGTCGCGCCCGCAACGTGCGGGTGTATCTGACACTCAATACCCTCATCCGCCAAGAGGAGATGGAGGAGGCGGTCGCCACCGCCGTCCGTGCCGCCGCGTGCGGTGTGGACGCCCTCATCCTCCAGGACGTGGGTCTGGCGCGACGGCTAAAGGCTGTGATGCCGGATATGCCGCTCCACGCCTCCACCCAGCTATCCTGCCACACCCCCGCAGGCGTCATTTTTCTGCGGGATGCGGGCTTTACCCGCGTGGTGCTGGCACGGGAGATGACCCGCGACGAGATCGCCGCCTGCGCCGATCTGGGGGTGGAGCTGGAGGTATTCGTCCACGGGGCGCTGTGTATGAGCGTGTCGGGCCAATGCTATTTCTCCGCCATGCTGGGCGGTCGCAGCGGCAACCGAGGCGCCTGCGCCCAAACCTGCCGCCTGCCCTTTGAGCCCACCGGCGACCGCCCCCGCTCCTGCCCCGCCGACAGTGCGGCGCTGAGTCTGAAGGACAACTGCCTGGTGGACTACGTGCAACAGCTGGCGCAGATGGGGGTCACCTCGCTAAAGATCGAGGGGCGGATGAAACGCCCCGAATACGTGGCTGCCGCCACCGCCGTGTATGCGGGGGCGGTACGAGGAGAAATCCCCTCCCCTGCGGAATTAGAACGACTGAAGAGTGTATTCTCCCGCTCCGGCTTCACCGACGGATACTACACCGACCGCCGCGGCGGGGAGATGTTCGGCGTGCGCCGTCACGAGGACGTGACCGCCGCCGCACCGGTGCTCAAAGAATTGGCTCGTCTGTACGATAAGGAAGTGCCGCTGGTGGCGGTGGAGATGGATTTCTCCCTCACCGCCGAGGAGAGCGTGCTGACCCTGCGGGACGGGGTCAACTGTGTCACCGTCCGCGGTGCAGGCGGCGAGCCGGCACAGAATCGCCCCCTGGATCCCGCCCGTGTGGAGCAACAACTCCGCAAGACCGGCGGCACCCCCTATGCGGTGAAAGCGGTTTCCGTCAGTCTGACAGAGGGATTGACCCTACCGATGGCGGTCATTAACGGTCTACGCCGCCAAGCCATTGAGAAATTAGATGTAAAGCGAATAAGCTTTACCCCTGTAAAGTGCGACAACCGTGCGGTTTCTCCCGCTCTGCCTGTGGCGACGGCGGGCAAGACCCGCACCGTAGCGCGGCTGCAATCCGCCGCCCAATTCAGCGAAAATCTGGGGGCAGACATAGTGATTCTACCCCTATCCACCCCCGTGGAAACCCTCTCCGCCATCGCCAAGTCGGTGACGGTGGGTGTGGAGATTCCCCGCGGTATGTTCGGGCAGGAGCAACGCATCCGTCAGCGGCTGACCGCCGCCAAGTCGGCGGGCGCTCGGCTGGCGCTGTGCGGCAACGTGGGCGCTATCCCCCTAGCCGTTGAGGCAGGACTGGTGCCCATGGGCGGATTCGGGCTGAACCTGACCAACAGGTCGGCGCTGAGCTTTTACACCGAGCGGGGGCTGAAGATGGCCACCCTGTCTATGGAGCTGACCCTGGGACAGATGAAGCGGCTGCTGCCCGCTCCCCTGCCGGTCGGCGTGATGGTGTACGGACACCAGCCGCTGATGCTCACCCGCAACTGCCCGCGGCAGTCCGCCCTGGGCTCCTGCAAGGGATGCACGGGTCAAGGCATCACCGACCGCACCGCCACCACCTTCCCCGTGGTGTGTGAGGGCGGGTGCGCCGAGGTGCTCAACAGCGTGCCCCTCTGGTGGGGGGACGCCATCGCCGACCTGCCGACGGTGGACTATCACCTCTATCACTTCACGGTGGAGGACGCCGACCGTTGCGCCGCCGTCATCGCCGCCTACAAGCAGGGCGGCAAGCCCCCCGCCGCCATTACCAGAGGACTGTATAAGCGGGGAGTGGAATAAGTCACACAAAAAAACAGCACCGTTTGCACGGTGCTGTTTTTCATTTCTTCTCTTCTTTTAATCTTTCCTTGGCTTCTTCGACGCTCTCGTTCTCTTTGGTGAGGTAGGCGTCCACGAACTTGTCTTCGATCTTGGTGTAGCCGTCAACGACGCCCTTTTCGATCTTCTTATAGCCGTCCGCCACACCTTTTTCAATCTTCTTATAACCGGTGGTAACGGCCTCGGCAATCTTCTGATTGGCCTCTGCCATTTTTGATTTTGCCATAACTACGTGTTTTCCTCCTATCAAATTGATTCCCAGGAACAGCACAAACACGTAGGTCGCCGTTCCCGTCAAAATATTGAATAAACGAACGTCTCCGTTCTCCATACCGGGAAAGGAGACAAGCATAGAGCGCTGCAGCGCAAAAACCGATACCCCTGCATCCGCCAACGAGATGTTACGAAGGGTATGGAGCACCGGTGAGGGGCTGTGTTTCGCCTTCACCACGTCCACAATGGCCTTGGTAATGCGGAAGAACGTATAGGTGGCGATGGCGATCATTACGATCTGATGAAAATCGGTGCCCCGCCCCTCTATCACCGACAGAGTGGTGATACCCGTAATGCAAAACGACAGCACCACCAGGAGGATGCCCGTCATCCTGCGGGCGCGCGCCTCCAACGGACTGTCGCCCGTGGCCTTACGCTCCATCCGCAGGACCAAAAACCGAGCCGTGGCCAGCACGGCGTAATACGCACCGAGGGTGATAAACCACCACGAACGGGATACAACGCCGATAGCGGCGTTACCGAGAGCATATGCAACGTCTGTCAGCAGTCGCAGACGGCGACCGCCTCTCTTATCTGTCTTTTTCATTTCTGTTCGGATATCTCCATCATCAGTCGGGAATCCCGACCGAAGATACACTCCTGTATGATGGCGGACAGCTCCTCCACCGACTGCTCACAGCCGTGACGGAGCCACTCGGTCACCACCGCATTCAAGCCGTTCAGGTAAAACCGCATCACGTACGGGCGATGGGCTGTGGGATAATGAAACCGCTCCAGTATCGGGTCGAAAATGTGCCGATACAGACGATTAAAAATGCCCTCGAAGCCAAAGGAGCTTCCGTTGGACAACACCGTGGAAAAGACGCGGCGGTTATCCCGAATATAGGTGAGATACGGGTGCAGATACTGCGCGGTTATAAAATTAAGCTGATGGGAATCGCCATCCCGATAGTGGGCGGCCAACTGCTCGGCATCCATCGGAAAACAGGACATAAAGTCATCCAGCAGGTAGCGGGTGGTCTCCTCCAGCAGATCCCCCACCGTCTCGTAATGCAGGTAGAAGGTGGAGCGATTCACCCCCGCCGTCTTGCAGATCTCGCTGACCGTAATATAGGAGAAATCCTTTTTCTCCAGCAGCGAAATCAGCGCCTTGTCCATCCTGACAGCCGTATTAAAATACTTGCTCTCCGACTTGTTCATACCTCTTCCCCTTTATACAGGTTTACTCTTCTTCGCTGATCTGACGTGCCAGCTCCACGATCTCGTAGGCATACTTCTGCTTGCCCTTCTCCAGCAGCTTGAGATAGGCGGGGTAATTGACGCCGCACCCCACAAAACCCAGGATGCCCAGCGCGATACCCACCACGAGCCAAAGGGTGCCGCCGCCGATGACCTGCATGGACAGACACATACCCAGCCCCGCCACCAGCGAGGACGCGATACCAAAGGTATAGGTGAATACGGTGGCGGGCAGCTTTGCCTTACGATCCAGCTTCCGCAGGGCAACGATCTTGGAATTGTCCTTAGGGGCATATTCTTTGGCGATGGATTCGGCTACGATTTTGTCTGTGTTCATTGTGTGAACCTCCTTTTTTAGTTTGTGACCTCATTGTACCGTCCCAAACGTAAAAAAAGAACAACACAGATTTCGAAAACTGTTGATTTGTAAAAACAGCCTATCCGACCATTCGGATAGGCTGTTTGAGCGTTTATTTCAGGAATCCGTTGACGATCTGCTCCTCAGCCTCCTGCTCGGTGAGACCCAGGGTCATCAGCTTGATCAGCTGCTCGCCCGCGATCTTGCCGATGGCGGCCTCGTGGATGAGGGCCGCATCCAGATGGTTGGCGGTCACCTCAGGGATGGCGCTGACCGAGGCGGAATCCATAATGATGGCGTCACACTCCGAGTGGGCGGAGCACTTGGCGTTGCCGTTGATCTGAGAACGGAACACCTGCCGGCTCTCCCCCTTTGCCACCGAGCGGGACATCAGCTGGGCAGAGGAGCCCTCGCCGTTGAGATCCACCTTGAAGTTGGTCTCCGCCACCTGCTGACCGTGGGTCATAATCTTCTCACGGACGATGAGGGTGGCGCCGGCGGCCAGGGTGGCCTCGGTCTCGCGGATGGTGGAGGTGACCCCCTTAATCTGGGTGGACTCCATCTCCATATAGGCGTCCTGCGCCAGGTCGATGACGGTGGTGGGGTTCATCACCCGCTTGCCGTTGCCGTCGCCGGAGCCGTAGTGCTTCTCTACGTATCTCAGCCGCGCGCCCGCCGCCAGGTGGAAGGCGTGGATGCCGTCGTGACGGCTCTCCTCGTCACCGGCGTTGTGGATGCCGCAGCCCGCCACGATGGTGACGTCGGCACCCTCGCCCACGTAGAAGTCGTTGTACACCATCTCGGTGTGACCGGTCTTACTGAGGATCACGGGGATGTGAACGCTCTCGTTCTTGGTGCCCGCCTTGATGATGATGTCGATGCCGGGCTTATCCGTCTTGGTGACGATGTCAATATTCTCGGTGGTATTGCGCCCCGCCATCTCGCCGTTCTGGCGGATGTTATAGGCGCCCTGGGGTACCTCGTGCAGGTCGGCAATCTGCTCTAGCAGCGTTTTCGCAATCGTATCCATTCGTCCTGCACCCCCTTACAGCTTTTCGGTCAGCACCGAGCAAGGGGTGCTGGCGGACAACAATTCCGGCAGAATGTCCTCGCGGCTGCCCTCGGTGCGGATCTGTCCGTTAGCCACCACGATCACCCGATCGGCGATATTGAGAATCCGCTCCTGGTGGGAGATGATCATAATGCTGCCGCCCAGTTTCTCGTGCATCTTCTCAAACACCTGAATCAGGTTATTAAAGCTCCACAGGTCAATGCCTGCCTCCGGCTCGTCAAAAATAGACAGCTTGGTGCCGCGGGCCATAATCATAGCGATCTCAATGCGCTTAAGCTCGCCGCCGGACAGACTGGCATTGATCTCGCGGTTGATGTACTCGCGGGCGCACAGTCCTACCTCGGACAGGTAGCTGCAGGCCTCGGAGATGGAGATCGGACGACCTGCCGCAAGGGTGATGAGATCCTGCACGGTCAGTCCCTTAAACCGCACCGGCTGCTGAAAAGCAAAAGAAATGCCCTTCTGCGCCCGTTCGGTAATGGAAAGGGCGGTGATGTCCTCGCCGTCCAGCAGGATCTGACCGGAGGTGGGGGTGATAATGCCCGCAATCACCTTAGCCAGCGTGGACTTGCCGCCGCCGTTGGGGCCGGTGATGGCCACAAACCGCTGGTCAATCGTCAAATTCACGTCGTGGAGAATGTCCAGCTTGTCGCCGTTTTCGGTCTCCACGGTATAGGTAACGTTTTTGAGTTCTAGCATAATGTTCCTCGTATCTTTAGTAATCATCCCACGGGGATGGTGTCGATGGTATAGGACAGACCCACCTGGGTGAGGGGATCGTCCGGCAGGAAAACGTGCTCGGGACGGATGAAGAATTCGTAATACTCGGTCTCCCCCGCCGCCACGGTCAGAGGCGCGTCGCTCTCCGCTTCGGTGGGGTCCAGTATCTTGGCGCCGGCGATGTCCTCGGTGTCGTTATACAGCACCACGTCCAGGGCTTCCACCTGCAGCGCGCCATCGGTGCCGTTGCCCAGATACAGCTGCACCTTTAGGTAGCCGCCCTGGGTGAAATAAGCGCCCGCCAGCGCTGCGTGCACGCCCTCGTCGTTCATCTGGGGAGCGGCGTCCACATTCATAAAATAGGTACGCCCCTCCTCCACCTCGAAGGCGGCGGCCTCTTTATCCAGCAGATACTGGCGGTAAAAGGGGACGGCCAGCGCCACGATAGCCAGCGCCAGAACCGCCGTCACCACGATAAAGGTGGTGATCAGTTCCTTCTTGGTCGCACCGCCGCCGGCAGAGGCCACCGCATTTCGTCTGGCCTTTGCCACACGGCGCATAGCCTCCCGCTCCGCCTTTTTGCGGGCGCTCTCCTGCGCCTTGATCTCTTCTCTGGTTTTATGCTGCCCGAATATCTCGATCTCGTCGTCACGGATATCCTGCACCATATCTTTCATATCTTTTCGCATACGCGGTCCTTCCATTTCGCAAAATCAGAGCCTTGTGACCCATATTTACTTTATTTTACACGAAACCGCGCCCATTGTAAAGATAAAAAGCGAAAAAAGCAGGGTATAGACCCTGCTTTTTATCAAAACATATCGGTTACGTTCTCCAACAGATCGCCAAAGGAGTGCAACGCCCGTCCGGCGTTGTGCTTAAGCCCCTTTTTGTTCTTTTTCATCATATAGGTGCCCACCACGCCGGCGGTGCACCCCAGCGCCACGCCCATGCCGACGCCTTTCATAAAATTGCCCATATTCTGTTTCATCGGTATCACGCTCCTTTCGGTGATAGTGTTGCCGACGATGCGCAAAATATGTCTTGCTATTGAGGATTTTGTGCGGTACAATATAGGAAATCAACCCAAACGAGGTGACAACCCATGCCCACGCTGAACATCGTGCTGGTGGAGCCCGAAATCCCCCAGAATACCGGCAACATCAGCCGCACCTGCGCCGCCACCGGCGCCCGTCTGCACATCGTCGAGCCTATGGGCTTTAAAATCGACGATAAAAAACTGAAACGGGCCGGTCTGGATTACTGGCATCTGCTGGACATCACCTATTATAAGGATCTGGAGGATTTCTTTGCCAAAAACCAGGGGCCTTTCTTCTACTTCTCCACCAAAGCCAAGCACATCCACTCGGACGTGGAATACCCCGACGGCGCCTATCTGGTGTTCGGCAAGGAGACCAAGGGGCTGCCGGAGTGGCTGCTCCACGACAACCCCGACCGCTGCGTGCGTCTGCCCATGATCGACAAGGATTCCGCCCGCTCCCTCAACCTGTCCAACGCGGTGGCGGTGGGCGCCTTTGAGGTGCTGCGCCAGTGGGGCTACCCCGGTATGCGCACACAGGGACACCTGACCCAATACGAGGATTAAATGAAAAGCACCCTGCTGAAAAGCAGGGTGCTTTGTTATGTTATTCCGCCACGCGGATATTCACGTCGCCGGTGGAGGTGTCAATGGTGCTGGCACCCTTTTCATCCGATTCGGGCACCTGCACGTCGCCGGTGGAGGTGGTGACCTTGATGGGCTTGTCGGTCAGCAGGGTGCCGGTCACATCACCCGTATCGGTGGTCACGTTCAGCACCGCCGTATCGCAACGGTCGAAGACAACGTCACCGGTGGTGCGCTGGATGCCCATCCGCCGCGTGGCAATCACGTCGGACAAAGTCACCCGTCCCGTATCGCCGGTGGTGGTGAACACATGGCAGCGGACGTTGTTCAGGGACGTCTTGCCTGTAGAGACGGACACGTTTACCTTGTCAGCGATAACGTTGTTCACCGTCACCGCACCGGTGGAGGTGCGCAGATCAATAAAGGCGGCATCCGCCTCGCAGGTAATACTGCCGGTAGACAGGGTGATGTCCACGTTCTCAAAGGCCAAGTTATCGGGTACCGTCACAGTGCCGGTGGAGGCCTTGACGATCAGGTTGCCCATGGTGCCGCGGACACGGGGCACGTACACCGTCACCGAGGGGGAACCGACGGTAATGCCGATGTGCTGATACCATTTTCGGGTGTCGGTTTCGGCGATGGTCAGCACGCCGTCCACCACCGACACGGTGTGGGTCTCGTTCTCCCACTCCCGACAGGTAACAGCGGCAGCATCCGACAACACCAGCTCCACGTTGGCGGTGGAGGTGTCAATAAAAATGCTGTGGAAGGATTCGGAAATCAAGCACTCCTTGGTAACCAGGCTTCGGGTGGACAGGACGGTAAAATCCCAACTAAACACCGTCATCACTCCTCCGAATAACAAGCAGCCTGCGACAATCAGGGCAACGGCGGTAATCAGCCATCCTTTAGTCTGTTTTTTCATTGGGCTTCCCCCTTTCGCACCAGACTCTTTTTGAGGGCGGTCATACTCACGGCGGTCAGACGCACCAAGCCCCTAGACACCGCGCGGCACCAGAAGAACATCAATATTGCCAGGCCGCCGCACACCAGCGCCGCCGCTATCAGCGCCAGACCCGACGGGACGTAGCCGGTGACAGCCAAAACAATGCCACCGACCAGACCGCCAAAGGAGGCGCCGACCACGGCAGTAAATGCTGCCCACAAGGCGATAACCACTGCCCACAGGGACACGTACAGCGACAGCGCCACCGCCGCCGCGGCAATCAACAGGGACAGCCACACGGGCGACCCCACCACCAGCAGGGTGATGGTGAGCCCACTCAACCGCCGCGGCTTGATGCGTTGCTTGACCAGCTCGGTCAGGGGGATGTCGGCGGCGATCTGGGCAACCACGGTGTCCACCGTGCCCGTGGCCTCCACCGCCTGCTGCTCCGTCAGACCCTCCTCCATACGGTCGTCGATCATCTCACGGTAGAAATCCAGACGATCGGCGCGTTCAGCCGCAGGCAATGCGGACAAGGCCCGCTCCAGCTGCGACAGAAATTCCAATTTAGTCATGGTGTTCGTCCTCCTTTGTGACGAATTGATAAATGGTCATCAGCTCCGACCAGTCGTTTTTAAACTCCTCGATGCGCCGCCTTCCCTCATCGGTGATGCGGTAGTATTTGCGCAGGCGCCCGCCGTGCTCGGCGGTGCGGGTGGTGAGCATCTCGGCGCTCTCCAGCCGCTTGAGGATGGTGTACAGGGTAGACTCGGACAGCTCCATATACGGCTTGAGATCCTTAATGATCTGATAGCCGTAGGAATCCTCGCTCTTTATGGCTGCCAGCACGCAGACGTCCAGCAGCCCTCGTTTCATTTGCGTGTCCATACGATACCTCCCTTCGTGTAATACATCGTACCACGAGGTATGCTGTTTGTCAATAGGTGTTTGGAAATTCAGGCAACAAAAAAGCAGTACGGCCACAGCCGTACTGCTTTTTGATCAATCTTCTACAAATTTACCGTCCACCACACGGACCACGCGGTCGCAGATCTCAAGCGCCGCAGGGCGGTGGGAAATGCACAGGCAGGTGCGGTCAGGCAGCGCGCGCAGACGCTGCAGCACCCGCTCCTCGGTGGCCTCGTCCAGCGAGGCGGTACATTCGTCCAGCAGCAGGATGGGGGCGTCAGACAGCACGGCACGGGCGATGGCCAGGCGCTGCAGCTGTCCCTCGGACAGACCGGAGCCGCGCTCGCCCAGAACGGTATCCAGACCCTCCGGCTGCTGACGGATAGCATCCGCCACGTCCGCCACTTCGGCGGCGGCCCAGATGGCCTCGTCAGACACGTCGCCGCAACAGAAGGCGATGTTCTCGCGGATGGTGCCGGACAGCAGCATGCTCTGCTGGGGCACGTAGGCGAACAGGCAACGGGTATCGGCACCCAGCGTCACCTTCTCCTCTCCCAATTGGGCGTACAAGGCGCCCGTATCCGGCGGGTAAAAGCCCAGCATCAGCTTAAACAGCGTGGTCTTGCCAATGCCGGAGAAGCCGGCCAGCGCCACGAACTCGCCCTTGCGGACGGTGAAATCGGCACCGTCCAGCACGATCTTCTCCTCGTCGTAGGCGAAGCTGACATTGTCGACCCGCAGGCTCTCCATACGACCGTACAATTCGCCGGCCTCATACAGCTGAGGCAGACGGGGCTCGTCCGGCAGGTTCTCGATCTCCATAATGCGCTCAGCCGAAGCGAGCATACTGTAATATTGAGGAAGAATGCCGGACATATTTTTGAAAGGAGTGCGCACTTGACCGGCTATTTGCAAAAATGCTGTTAAACCACCAAAAGTGATAGAATGATTTGCCAGCATCACAGCGCCCCACAATAGAGCTGCATAATAACTGCCTGAAAACAGCAAGTAACTGGATGCATGACCCGCATTTCTCCATTTTGCAAGTCGCAATTTTCCTCGATAATGTCGATACAGTAGCTTTCTAAATCGTTCACGGATACCTTTGATACCTGAGTACGACTGAATGACCATCCAATTGGCAAAGCTCTCTTGTGCAAATGATCTGTTATTACCATCGGCTCTTTGGCAATCTTTATGTAACCCTTTGATTTTTTGCCCGTAAAGTCGGCCTATGCACATCATCAGTATACCGACGAATAATAAGATTAGCGTAAATCGCCAATCAAAGGTAAACAACACGGCTATGCAAGCAATCAATCTGGTAGCCATAGAAACCACCTGCGGGACCAGCGTAACCAGATTGGATACCACAACACCGCAATCACCACTAAGACGATTCACCAATTCGCCGGTGTGAAATGCGCTTACATCCTTCCAGTTTTTTCGAAAAAGCATTGTAAAAGTGGAATCCTCAATACGCATCACCATACGGCCTGCCATTCGTGCGATTAGGTTGTTATAGCAAATATTGAGAAAAATCTCTGCTAATACTAACACTATTAACTGGATTCCACCAACTAAAAGGTGACCCTCTTGATCTCCGGTAGCAATGTCGATAACATACTGTGAAATCAAGGCGAACGCTACCATACCAACAGACGTCAGTCCGCTAATGAGTGCTGTCAATACGATCATCCACACATCCGGCTTTGCCATTCGCCATATCCAGTTTTGAGCTGTTTTGGCAGGTTTCATAGTGTACTCCTCAGCGTTCTTTATACGGGAACAGGCGGCGGAAGCGCCACTCCAGGCGGCGATCCAGCCAGATCAACGTCTTGCGGATGGGCAGCAGGCGATGCCACCACAGGCGATGACGCCGATACGCGGCGCTGTCGCACTCCCAGCGGCGTCCCTTACGGATAAAGGCGGTGGCGCAGGCCAACACCTGATCCGGGCGGATATGCGGCTCCTCTACCCACTGGGCGTCGCCCAGCAGGGTATACTCCAACTCTCCACCCACCGAGGGCTGGACCTGGCGGGAGCCGTACCGCGTACGGACCACGCCGTCATCCCGCTCCACGATGCGGTGCAGAACGTATTGACCGTTGTCACGGCGGTAAAACGGCACCGCGCCCACCGACAAAGCGGTGGGGTCACAGGCGGACAACGCCACCTGATCCCTCTTGTGCCGCAGGAAGGGGCTCATGCTGTTGCCGGTAACGGTCAGCAGCACCTCCTGCCCCTGTGCCAGACACTCCAGCATCAGCGGAGACAGCTCGGTCAGAGATACCTCCACCGCGCGGTAATCCGGTCGCTGATTACTCATCCAGCAGACCCTTCTCGCGCAGAGCGGACAGATACACCTCTACGTCGCGGGCGGCCACGTCGGCAGGCACGTCGTACTCGTTCAGCAGAGCCTGCACCAGGTCGTCGCCGGTCACCGGCTTCTGCAACTGCTCCCACAGATACGCACCGGTCTCGTTCAGGGTGATGATGCAGCGGAAGTCCACGGACTGAGAGCCCACCGGCACCACAATGTGATTGTCGCCCACACGGCGAAGCAGGAATCCTTCTTTGATCTTCATATCAATACTCCTCCTTGGGAAAAATTTCATTCACAACGGTATCCACCGCTTCGGTGCTGATGTTGCAGGACAGACCGTAGATCGGCACCGTCGCCAGCAACCGCTCGGCAAACTCAATCATCTTCTCGCCCACACCCGCGTCGTAATACGGACGGGCAATCTGAGAAGAAAGGTTAAAATAGCTATCCAGCGTATCCAGGCGGCGGATGCTGTTCTGCTGACCGCGCTCAATAAACACGATGGCCTTCAGCGGCACCTTGCGGTTGACGTTCAGCGAGGTCTTACCGCTCCAGGGGGTGCCGCACAGCATGGGCACGTCGTCCTCAAACACAATGGCCGGCTTGTCGTCGTTGATGACCTCCACCTCGTCGCCGAAGCGCTGGCTCCACAGACCCACGTGGGTGGATTTGCCGGTGCCGGAGTTGGCAGAGAAGGCCAGACCGTTGTTCCGCCACGCCAGCGAAGAGGCGTGGATGATGCCGTGACCCAGCACCGTCAGACGGTCCTGGAAGGCGAAGCCGGTCAGGGAATACTCCCAATCCAGATTGGAAAAATGGGGATGATTCTGACTGCGCAGCAGATGAATCTCCACCTTGGAATAATCGTCGTTATAATACGTGGCCAGGAAGATCCGACCCTCGGGATCGCGGCTGTAGCGGCAATTCTCGCCCTCGCCCAGACGGAGAATGGAGGCGGAACGCACCCGCTCCACCTCAGTTCCGCAGGGGGCGACGACCTCATCCTCCAGGATGATGCGGATATCCATCAGCGACTCGCGGTCGTCCTCACGGATATAGGCGGCATACCGCTTGGCGGCCCATTCGGGGTGAGCGCTCTCGATACGCATCGGCACGCCGGCGACACATAATTTCATCATACATATCCCTCCTATGCACATAGGTATACATATACAGATACAGTATATCAAAAACGAATTCATAAGTCAACAATAAAAAAGAAGCGAACAGAGAATCTGTTCGCTCCTTTTCTCGGTTATCTCGGCGCTTTTACGCCGGACATATCCATCGGGTGTTTCCCGTGCTTTTTGCGGGCCAGATGCACCCGCAGCTTGTGCTCGGTCACCAGCTGCTCCAGCCGTCGGCGGTCGTAGATGGGCGGCGGCGTTACCATACCGCTCATACCGTATCCTCCCGAGGCCACACGTCGGCACGCCGATAGGGCGCTCCCTGCACACGGGGCAGCGACGCCGTATACCGCTCCAAAAAGCGGTCGTAGGCCGCCTCGTTGCCCTCTGCCAGACTCAGCAGAGCGGCGGTGCCGTAGGTCAGCGCCGACAGGCTGCGCCAGGACAGGTCCACCTCCTGACGGGTGTGGGACAGCGGCACAAACGCCTCGGTGCGCTCCCGCTTCCACAGGTCGCGGTAGATCTGGTTGAGCAACGGCAGACCGCTGTTATTGCCGTCGTCGGTTGCCAGACCGTCCGGTCGGTCCATCAGACAATACACCTGACGCAGGATGCTCAATCCGGTCATCCCGTCACCTCCCTGCCGTATCAGTATACGTAGGCGTAGATACCGTTCTTCAGGCTGTCCTTGACCACTACGTCGTAATACAGACGGTAGTCCAGCTTCCAGGCATCCGCCTTCAGATTATGGGCGGGGTCAAAGCAGCGAACCTGCTCGGTCTTCTTGATCAGAGAGGCCGCGCGGCGGGGCAGCACCAGCATACCGATGCTCTTAGCGCCGGTGGCGGGGGCAAAGCCGCCCTCCTCCTGACCGCCGGTGGTGCCGTCGTAGAACTCATAGGCGGTCTTCATACGGCTGTCGGGCACCGGCAGTATCGCCACACCGTTAAGGCTATTCACCTGAGTGTGCAGCTCGCCCTTCTTGAAGTCGTTCATCACCAGATGACGGGTCACGTCGGTGCTGTTCTGCAGAGCGTTAAGCATCTTGGCATCCACAAAGGCCACCAGCTCCTCGTCGTAGCCGACAGCGTTCTGGGCGTTGGCGATGCCCTCGCTCAGCATCTCAAAGGCGTCCTCGACGGGGTCGCCCACGATGGTTTGGGTGGCGCTCACGGCATAGCCTGCCAGCTTGGACAGCACGTAGGCGTCCACCTCGGGCACCACCTGAGTGCGCACGAATTCACCCATGATCTGACCGGCCAGGTCGGCGATGCCGGACTCGTCGTTGTCCTCACGATCCAGCTGGAAAGAGCGACCGCGGTCCATGGTCAGGGTAAAGGGCTTGGCGGTGACCGACACGGTGCCGGACACAAAGCCGGTGTCGCGGTCGTAGTCGCCCAGACCGGAGATGTTCATTTCGGGAATCATCACGGTTTTGGTGCCCACGAACTTACCGCGCAGGTTGTTGTCTGCCATAAATCCGGTCACAGGCTTCTGCACGACGGCCTTGTCCAGCTCGTCGGTCATTTTGACAGAAATGCTTTCAAGATTCAAACTCATTCGATTCATCGTTCCTTTCTAATGAAATGATTACAGTGCAGAGCGGAACGCCCTGAGAAAGGCATCCTGCTCCGGCGGAGTGTCAGCGGCACTCCGGGACAGACTGCCCGCAGACCGCTCGGCGGCCTGCTGACGCGCCTGCAATGAGGCCGCCACCTTCTTCTCCTCCTGCCATCGGTACCGCAGATAGGCATCCAGCAGGGTGATGCCCTCCTCGGCGGCGGTGTCCAGCACGCTGTCAGGTAGGTCGGTTGGGCTGACCAGCTGCGGGAACTCCTGTGTCAGGGTGAGAAAATCGGCGGCCAATCGGGGGGTGACGTCCTCCGGAGGCGGGGGCAATAAGTTCTCCGTCTCCGCTGTGGGGGTGAGGGTCTCCTCCGCTTCAACGGGGGTTACATCCATCGGTTCGTTTGACATCGTATTACCTCCTATCGGGTCGGTTTATCGGCACGGTGAGTGTGTCAACCCAGCTCCTGCAGCAGGGAATCCAATCGGGGGACGGTTCCCTGGGGCAGACGGCTGAGATACTGCTTGTTGTCGATGGCGCCGGACTTATAGAGGTTATCCAGCACCTCGATGGTTTTCGCTTCGCTGTAGGCATCGCCGCTCCCCACGTCCACGCGGATGCTCATCAGCATATCCCGACAAACCGCCCCATCAAAGGGCATATACCATACGCACGAATCCTCGGTGATCTTCAGGGCGCGGCTGCCGTACATGGTCATCCAGAACTCAGACCACACCCGCGCCACCTCCTCCAGGAAGGTATAAAAACGACTCTGCATCATGGTCAGCGGCATCAGCGACGCCTCCCGCACGGCGATGATGGCCGAGGTGTTGTGGGGTTCAACGTCACCCAGCAGGGTGGCGCTGACCCCCGCCTGGGTCATGGTGTCGCGGATGAGCCCCTGCACGTTCTGATCCAGCTGGGTCGAGAAGGCAGGCGGATCCACGTACCGTACCGCGTCCCGCACCTCCTCACCGGTGCCGTATACCGGCACCACCTGACCGGGGTCGTTGGTGATGGGGCTGGTCACCACGTCGCCGTTGACCAGCATAATGGGCATACCCATCATCATCACCGCCCACACGCCGGCGGAAACGGTGCGGTTGATGGCGATCTGGTTGGGGATCAGATAGGGGATCTCGCTGTCGCCGTATGCCTGGTGGCGTTTCTCCTCCCAGCGGAATACCGACAGCGGATACAGGCGGATGCCCAGATCCCACGCAGAGCGCACCGTCACGTTGCCGCACACCTGCACCGCCTTAACGGTGCAGGTACCCTGCTCGCCGTACTCCTTCCAGAATCGGGTCAGCAGGGTGGCGTGACCGCTCTGTCCCTCCTGCTCGTCGCCCTTGACCGACTGCCAGCAGCGACAGCCCGCCGCCTTGGCCAGACGACGGATCTCCTCCACGGGACGGCGCTGGGCGATAATGACGTACGGCTGCTGCTGGATGTCCTCCAGCGTGGGGTCGCCGAAATACACCTGCTCGATGTCCAGCACCTCGGCGCCGATGTCGCCCCATACCGGCACGGTGTGCGCCTCGTCGGCGTACAGACCGGTGCGGATGCGGTCGTCCCAATAGGTGTACAGCACGCCGGTGCCGCTGATGTAGGCGTTGCGCAGGACCCGCTGTTTGAGCGCCTCCAGCTTCAGCCGGTTGGCGGTGGTGCCGAAGTAGTCGGTCAACGCGGTGGCCATACATTGAGCGGCTGCATCGGGTGACAAGGCGTTCGCCTTTACGCCCTCTTTCAGCGCGTGGCGGTACTCCTCTACCTGCTGCTGCACCGCCGCGGTCACCGGCACCCCCTCTGCCGAGAACCGCACCGATACGTTGGGGGCACCCACCACCGCCATTTTGTAGTCACCGATACGCTTAATAACGTTGTAGCGCACCAGCGGGCGACTGTCGCCGCAGTTGACGCCGTACCACTGGTCACCGGAGTAAAACCGCTCGTTGATGCGGTTTTGCTCGTACAGACCGCGGTCGCCCAACTGCCGCTTATAGTCGGTGCCGATGCGGTATTCCTCCTGCACCTGCTCCGGCTGAATGGTCTTAACTTTACTCATTGACATCCTCCTTAATTTCCGGCATCACCGTACCGTCGTAATAAAGAAAATTGCGGGTCAGATCCCACGATTTCTGTTTGGCGGGTACCGGCTGACACCGCGGGTCGTTGGGTCGGCCGGGTGGCATCCACTCCAGCAGCACCGCCCGCACCGTCAGACACAGCACCACGCCGCATAACAATCCAATGAAAAACACGGTTTTCTCCTTTCATCCCTGCCATCCGCCACGGGGCAACCCGTAGCGACGCACCCGCGACGGCTGCCGTGGGGGTCGGGGCACGTCCTCCATGGCGTAGCGCAGAGCATCCATCAGGTGGTTATCCCGATCGCAGGGGATATTGCGATACACCCCTTCCCTGCCGTCCTCCTGCCACGTATAGGCGGCCAGCTCCGCCGCGGTGTGCACGCACCGCGGGTGCACCAGTATGCGGTATTCCTGCAGGCGAACGATGCCGTTTAGCACCGAGTCCCGCCCCTTGGCCGCCGCCTGCAGCCGCGATATGCCCAGGCGGCGCAGGTCATCGTTGGACTTGGGCTCCGCCGCATCCGCCCGTATCCGTTCCTTTTGATAGCCCTTGTCCCGAATCATGGCGGCGATGGCCTCGTTGAGCATCCGCTTTTCGTAATGCTCGTCGTAGACGTACAGCCGCTTTTCCTGCTCGTCCACCGCCGCCGCAATAAAGGCGGTGGGGTCGTTGGTATAGCCGTAGTCCAGCCCGAAAACGTGCCGCACTCCCTCGCGGCGCAGATCACCCAGGGAAAAATCCTCCACCGACCAATTCTCAAACACCAGCCCCTGACTGTGCCCCCACTGTCCCAGTCCCGCCACGGCGTATTGCCGCGGGTGCTGTTCTCGCATCCGCTCGTACACCGCGCGGTCGGTATCGTCCAGGAACTCGTTGCAGCGATAGTCGGTGGTGGCGGCGAACACCGTGGGGTCGGTGCGGTCAAAGAAGCGGCTTTTCAGCCAGTGGTTTTCATTCCAGGGGTTAAAGGTCACGGTGGTTTGCTTAAACAGCGGCGGCGGCACCTCGCCGCGGGGCACCGACAGGTCCAGCTTATCAAAATCCCCCTCACGGGCGATCTCAAAGGCCTCCTCCAGCCATACCCAGCACAGAAACCCCTTTTCCACGGTGGTGGAGGCCAGCTTCTCCACGTTGTCCAGACCGCGAAAAAGGACGCGCTGTCCGGTGGGGGTATAGGTCAACTCCAGCGGCTCCCGACCACAGCGCCACAGATGCTCCACCCCCAGCCGTCGGATGGCCCAACGCAGCTGGGCATAGGTGCTGTCGATGTGGGTGCGGTACACGTTGCGCACCACCAGCAGATTGGCGTCGGGATATTTCATCAGATGGTAGATATACCACAGGGCAGTGGTGGAGGACTTTTTGCTGGCCTTGCCGCCCTTGACCACCCGATACCGCTGTCGACAGCGCCAGAAGGCGCCGTAGCCGCCGCCCACCACGTCAGGCAGATATACCGTTTTCACGTCAGTCCTCCAGATAGGGACGCATCATGGACATGGCCTCGCACAGCTCGTCCATCTCCTCCTCCAGCAGCGCCACCCGCTTATCGTAGGTGTGTATGCGACCGGTCAGCTCCTGATGCCGCTGCTGCAGCTGCCGCAGCGACTGCCGATACTGTTCCATCAGTTCTTTCATCTTAAGGTGACACGAATAATCCGAACCTGTTTTAAAAAGACGGATTTTCGCTCCTCCTTCGTTAAAATACTCGCAAATGCCGGGGTGGCTCGCGGATGGTGCAGACGGTTAGTTCCGTTGCCACCCCTATGAGAATGGTGCACAGCACCATTCTCTCAAGCAGTCACCTGACATTTTGCTGTGTTTTGTGCCTTGATAGAACAAAAATCCGCTCTTTTTAAAATCTTCGACCTCAAAGTGTGGCGATTTTGAGGGATTTTCGTTCAATTCGGGCGAAGCAAGGCTGACGCCTTGCAAGAACAAATTGGGTGAAAAGCACCAAAATCTACCACTTTGAGGCAGATTGGGATTATTCGTGTCACCTTAATCAGGGATTTCCTCCTCTCCCATAAATACCACCGGTCCCTCCGATGGGACGGACACCTCCCGTCCGCTCTTGCCTTTGTCCACGTCGTATCCGGCGTGATTCTTTAGATATAAGATGTGCATATTGGGGCTGGTTCCCCGCCGCAGAGCGTGCTCCATCACGCTGGCGGTGGCCTCTCCCCCTGCCCGTTGGATGGCGGCGATCTTCGCCTTCATTCCGGGGCTGGAGGAGGAAATCTCCCCCTGCAGAATGCGGTGGAACAGATCCAGCTCCATATCCATTTCCGCCGCCAGACGCTCCACCGTCAGCGGCACACCTTGCGCCTCAGCATAGACCTTGGCGCGTTCGATGGCCGCCTCAATGTCACGTAGACGGCGCCGTTGCAGCGATGTGCTGTGCATGGTTTACCTCCCAGATAGCGCCCCTCCCATGCCAAAACGACCATACGTCGCGGACGGTACGAAAGGGGGTTTTTCATAGTGAATTCCGAAAAAAGTGCAAAATAAAAAGCCCCTGTCTCAGAAGCGCTCACCCAACGTCACCAGTATGCACGGCAGCCAACCGACGCGCCCCTCCCACATATGGGACGGCGCCACCGTTAGACCGTCGCAGTAGTCTTCGTTTTCCATGGGGCGTTCCCCATCGTAGCGAAAGATTACCGGTGTATCGGGCGGCATCTCCTGAGCCAAGCGCTGCCAATCGCCAAGCACCAAGATTGTCACCTCTTTATATTGAGAACAGCGGAAACAGTGGTCCACACACCGTCCGACTGTCACGAACACCTGTCCGTCACCCGCATTCCCGCCGTCGACTGCGCCGCCACACCGTGCCGCGCCCGTCGGTTTTCGCGTACCGAACATTTGTTCGCTCTATATAATATTGTAGACCCGTTTTCTCCATCTGTCAAGTGATTTGCAAGAAAAAGTAAAAAAGGTTGCATTTGCGTGAAGGGTGTGATAGAATAGTTGAAATTTTATGATTAGGAGGATGGTTTTATATGAAACTGTTATTTCTGTTTGGAAATGCCGCCGTCGGCAAAATGACAGTTGGTCAAGAATTAATGAAGATTACGGATTTACGGTTGTTTCATAATCATATGACCATCGAGCCTGTATTGGAAGTCTTTGGCACTTTTGACAGCAATGTGATACTACGCCTACGCGAAGTATTTTTTGAGGAATTTGCAAAATCGGATCGGTACGGAATGATTTTCACCTTTATGTGGGCTTTGGACCAGCAGGCAGATTGGGATATAGTCGAACATATCAAATCTATTTTTGCTCCTTATGGAACAGAGTTTTATTATGTGGAACTGGTATCTTCGTTAGAAACCAGACTGGAACGCAACCGCACAGAAAACCGCTTACTGCACAAAGCGTCGAAACGTGACATTGCGTCTTCCGATAGTCGTTTACTGGCTGACAATCAAAACTATCGCTTTGAAAGTCTGGATGGAGAGATTCCTTTCGCGAATTATATGAAGATCGACAATACGTCGATTAGTGCAACCGAAGCGGCTAGAATGATCAAAGATCACTTTAATCTATAAATATGAAACTCCCCTCCCCGAGAAAGCAGGGAGGGGAGTTTTTGTCATTATGCCAGCAAAAGTTTACAGGAAGGTGGCATCGCCGCAGGCGTTGACGGAGGGATTGTTCACTTTTGTTTTATCCGAAGGTGATTTCCGTTGGCAGCCTACTCGACATTCGCCTACGGCGAAGTCGGTTAAATATGCGGCGATGCCGCTTTGTAGGGGCGAGCGTAGCGAAGCGACACGAGCGGTAGTGAATGACTGTCCAGTGGACAGTCAGAGCCGCGAGTGGACCGAGCCGCAGCGAGACCCTCGACCGCCCGTTAGCCGCCACAGGCGGCGTGCCTCCCTTGTGCAAAGGGAGGTGGT
>JAZQKF010000008.1:0-27103 GCA_045542015.1 Acutalibacteraceae bacterium | reverse complement strand
CGACCCGCACCGTACGGTGCGGGTCGTTTTTTATCCATATTATTTTCCAAATACAATTTTCTTTGTAATACCATTCTTATCTAAATAGACGAGTTGATCTCCTCCAAAAATCAATTGAACACGACTTTCCTGATAAAAATCCACCCGCCACATTTCTGCCTGTTCATCATAAGCCACGTCAATGGCATTATATCGAATCTTCACTTCGTTTTTAGCCAATTCAATAGCTTGTTCCGCCGTATTTACTTCTTGAGGCGTAGTATTGACAAATGCATGGTGATTATCTTTACCCCAATAAGCGCAATCTTCAGCATAGGAGAAAGTGCCCACTTCAATCTCCTTGGCTCCACAGGCTACCAGCGCCAACATCAACACGCAAGTGAAAACCACTAACCAAATCTTTTTCATACCACTACCCCCTTACAGCGTAACTATCTCATCCGCCTCCCTCTGACGAGGGAGGCGAGCACACGTCCCTATAAAACAAAAATACCACATTCCCCTTGAAAATGCAAGGAGAATGTGGTATCTGTATTTACGCCTCGTTTTTGCCGAATTCGGACAATTCCAGAGTGGGATTGTGATCGGTGGCCCAGGTAATGTTCCAGGGATTGGTGAACAATAGCAGCTTCTTCCCCTTCAGGTCCTGAATGCGGCGGGTATCGGATGTCAAGTTCAATGCCTTTACATTGATATCCTCGTTCTCGATCCAGCGAATGTACTGGTAGGGCAGGTTTTGCATACGAATATCCACGTTGTACTCGTTCTTCAGACGGTAGGTGAGCACCTCAAACTGCAGCACGCCCACCACGCCGACGATCACCTCTTCCATACCGCCGTTCAGCTCCTGGAAGATCTGGATGGCACCCTCCTGAGCGATCTGGGTGATGCCCTTAACGAACTGCTTGCGCTTCATGGTATCCACCAGGCTGACCAGTGCAAAATGCTCGGGGGCAAAGGTGGGGATACCCTCAAAGGCAAACTTATCTCCGCCGGAGCAAATGGTGTCGCCGATGGAGAACACACCGGGGTCGAACACGCCGATGATGTCGCCGGCATAGGCCTCGTCCACGATCTCGCGGGATTCCGCCATCAGCTGCTGGGGCTGGCTCAGGCGCATCTTCTTATCCCCCTGCACGTGGTATACCTCCATGCCCTTCTCGAACTTGCCGGAGCAGATACGCATAAAGGCCACACGGTCGCGGTGTGCCTTGTTCATATTGGCCTGAATCTTAAACACAAAGGCGGAGAAATTTTTGCCGAAGGGGTCGATCTCCGTGTCCCCTGCCCTGCGGGGCAGCGGGGAGGTGGTCATATTCAGGAACTCCTGCAGGAAGGGCTCTACGCCGAAGTTGGTCAGCGCCGAGCCGAAGAATACGGGGGTCAGCCGACCGTGGCGCACCTCGTCCATATCGAAATCGTAGCCGGCACCGTCCAGCAGCTCCACGTCGTCCATCAAGGTGTCGTGGAGATAGGGGCCGATCCTATCCTTCAGGCTGTCGTCCTTCAGGTCCACGCGGGTGGCCGCCACCTCGTGCTGGGCGTTGGCGTTCTCGTCGTTGGCGGTAAAGGCGATGATGCTGCTGCCCTGCCGATCGTACACACCCTTAAACTCCTTGCCGGAGCCGATGGGCCAGTTCATAGGATAGGTGCGGATGCCCAGCACGCTCTCGATCTCCTCCATCAGGTCAAAGGGGTTGCGCGCCTCACGGTCCATCTTGTTGATAAAGGTGAAGATGGGGATGTTGCGCAGCAGACACACCTTAAACAGCTTGATGGTCTGGCGCTCAACGCCCTTGGACGCGTCGATGACCATCACGGCGGAGTCCGCCGCCATCAGGGTGCGGTAGGTGTCCTCCGAGAAGTCCTGGTGACCGGGGGTGTCCAGGATGTTGATGCAGTAGTCCTTATAGTTGAACTGCATCACCGAGCTGGTAACCGAAATACCGCGCTGTTTTTCGATCTCCATCCAGTCGGAGACCGCGTGCTTATTGTTCTTTTTGCCCTTGACCATACCCGCCTGCTGGATGGCACCGCCGTACAGCAGGAACTTTTCGGTCAGGGTGGTTTTACCGGCGTCGGGGTGGGAGATGATGGCAAAGGTGCGCCGCCGCAGAATCTCCTCGTTTGTGGGACGTCCGGTGGTGTTTACTTGATCCATAGGAACCCTCCTGGAAACATCAATGGCATACTGGGATATTGTACCTTATTTCCGCCGATTATGCAACATAAATTTTAAATAAAATCACCCGCAGAGTGTACCTCCACGGGTGGTTTCGCGCTTTATTCCGCCGTCAGCAATACGGCGTGGCAGATGCCGGGGATCGACTCCCCCTGCTGGGAGGAGGTGGGGCTCATCAGCGCACCGGTGGGGCAGAACAGCATCCGCCGCATCTCCCCCCGCTCCAGCATAGGCAGCAGGTGGGCGCACAGCACCGCCGCCGAGCACCCGCACCCCGATCCGCCGGCGTGGACGTCCTGCCGCTGTCGGTCAAACAGCAACAGACCGCAATCGGTATAGTTGCCGCCCAGGGTGACGCCGCTGTCCGCCAGCAGCCGGCGGCACAGATCACTCCCCACCTGACCCAGGTCGCCGGTGACGATCAGGTCATAGTCCTTGGGTGTGGTGACGGTATCACAGAGAAAGCGGCGGATGGTGTCCGCCGCCGCAGGCGCCATAGCCGCTCCCATATTGTTCATATCCGTGACGCCCATATCCTGCACGCGACCAACACACACCGCCTCCACCCGCACGCCGCTCGTTCCCTGCCCCACCACCACCGCGCCGGAGGCGGTGGCGGTCCATTGGTTGGTGGGGGTGCGCTGACAGCCGTATTCCAGCGGAAAACGGAACTGCCTCTCGGCGGTACAGAAGTGGCTGGAGGTCACCGCCACGCAGGGGGCGGCGGCGCCGCTGTCCGCGAACAGAGCCGCCAGCGCCAGGGTCTGTCCCATGGTAGAGCAGGCGCCGAACTGACCCAATAGCGGCACCCCCATCTCCCGCAAGCCATAGGTGGAGGCGATGTTCTGATTCAGCAGATCCCCCGCAAACAGCATCTGCAGCTGCTGCGGCTGAAGCCCCGCCTTTGCCACCGCGCGGGTGACCGCCTCCCGTTGCAGGGCACTCTCCGCCTGCTCCCAGGTCTTACAGCCCAGATAGGCGTCCTCAAACACCGCGTCAAAATACTCCCCCAGCGGTCCCTCCCCCTCCTTTTTACCGCCCACGGCGGCGTAGCCAAGGATGGCGGGGGCATTGTCAAAACGAATTGTGTGCATACCGCAACGCTTCGGCATAACCAACACTCCTAAACACATAAAGTTACCCTTACCTTTCCCACCGCGGCGGAGAATATGCGCGTTTTTTGCCGCATATACTATCCACGATACGGGAGGGATGCGTGTGAAGCGTCGATTGATCCATTGGCAGATAGCGGGTTTCGTGTTTACGGGTGTGATGGGGGTGCTGCTGCATTTTCTGTACGACTGGACGGGGCAGAGTGTCCTCGTCGCCCCCTTTGCGGCGGTGAACGAGTCCATCTGGGAGCATATGAAGCTGCTGTACGTGCCGCTGGTGCTGTTCGCCTTGGTGCAGGGGCGGTTTTTGACCCGCAACTATCCCCATTTCTGGTGTGCCAAGCTGTGGAGCACCCTGGCGGGGGTGGTCGCCATCCCCCTACTATACTACGCCTATTCCGGCGCACTGGGGGTGACCGCCGACTGGTTTAACATCACCATCTTCTATATCGCCGCGGCGGCGACCTTTCTGCTGGATACCCACCTATTGCACCGCGGCGTGCCCTGCCGCCACCCCAAAGGAGCGGCGGTGCTGCTGCTGGCTCTGTGGGGGCTGTTCGTGGTATTTACCTTTTGGTCACCCCACATTCCTCTGTTCCGCGACCCCATCACCGGCACCAACAGCATATAAAAAAGCACCCCTGACCGAACGGTCAGGGGTGCTGTTCTGTTTAACGATCGTACATCTTGGTAAGAGTCAACAGCTTCTCGGTCATCTCCTCGGTGATGGCATCGGGGAGCATCCGCCACTGCCAGTTGCCCTCGGGGATGCCGGGGGTATTCATACGGTGAGCGTTATCCAGCTCCAGATAGTCCTGCATCTGGGTGATAAACAGATTCGCCACGCTACCCATACCGCCGCGGATCAGACCCCAGGTATACCCTTCCTCGCGGTTGAGCCCCAGATAGGCCACCGCCTTGTCACGGTCGTCGGGATCTGCCTCGGCGATCCAGCCGGTGAGGGTCTCATTGTCGTGGGTGCCTCCGTAGCACACGCAGTTGGGTATGTAGGCGTGGGGCAGGTACGCGCTGGAATCCTTGGAATCAAAGGCGAACTCCAGCACCTTCATACCGGGGAATCCGCTGTCCGCCAGCAGCTGTACCACGTCGGGAGAGGGATACCCCAGATCCTCCGCGATAAAGCGGGTGTCGGCAAACCAATCCCGCAGTACGCCCACCAGCGACATACCGGGTCCCTTGACCCACTTGCCGTTTTTGGCGGTGGTTTCGCCATAGGGCACCGACCAGTAGCTCTCAAAGCCGCGGAAGTGGTCGATACGGATGATGTCGTACAGCTTGGTGGCACCGTCCACACGGCGGATCCACCAGGCATAGCCGTCCTTCGCCATGGCCTCGTAGTCATAGAGGGGGGTGCCCCACAGCTGGCCGTCCTCGGAGAAGTAGTCCGGCGGCACGCCGGACACGGCAGAGGGGAATCCCTTTTCGTCCAGCTGGAAGCACTCGGGCGAGGCCCACACGTCCACCGAATCCAGCGCCACGTAGATGGGCAGGTCGCCGATGATACCCACGCCCTTTTGGTGGGCGTAGTTTCTCAATTCATTCCACTGCTTATAGAACAGATACTGGATATAGGTGAACAGCTGAACGTCGCTCTCCAGCGCCTTACGGTATTTCGCCATAGCCGTCGGCTTACGCAGGCGGATATCCTCATCCGCCCAGTCCAGCCAGCAGACCATACCGAAGTGCCGCTTCACCGCCATAAACAGGGCGTAATCCGGCAACCAGTTCTCGTTCGCCTTGACAAAGGCATCCACCGACTTTTGATCCCGTTTCCAGCCGCGGTCGGTGGCCTTTTGCAACAGGATATAGCGGTTTTCATACAGCAGACCGTAGTCCACGCGGGCGGGGTCGTCGCCCCAAGAGAGGGCGTCGATCTCCTCCTGCGTCAGCAGGTCATCCTCTACCAGCATATCCAAATCAATAAAATACGGATTGCCCGCAAAGGCGGAGGGACTCTGATAGGGGCTGTCGCCGTAGCTGGTGGGACCCACCGGCAGCATCTGCCACCAGGTCTGGCCCGCCGCCGCCAAAAAGTCCACGAAATCGCGGGCGGCGGCACCCAGCGTACCGATACCGTAGGGAGAGGGCAGCGAAGACACCGCCATCAGCACACCACTGCTTCTTTTGATGTAATTATCCCTTGACAGCACCGGCGGCCACCCCCTTGATGATGTGTTTCTGACAGGCCAAATAGAAGATAATGACGGGTATGATGCTCAGCAGGATCAGCGCCATGGTCGCGCCCAGATCCACCGTGCCGTAGCTACCCTTCAGGTACTGAATGTGGATGGGGATGGTGCGGAATTCGTTGATGTCCAGCACCAGATAGGGGAGCAGATAGTCGTTCCACACCCACATGATCTCCAGAATACCCACCGAGATCATGGTGGGACGCATCATAGGCATCACCACCGAGAAGAAGGTGCGTACCGCACCGCAGCCGTCAATAGAGGCTGCCTCCTCGATCTCCAGCGGTATGGACTTCACAAAGCCCACGAACATAAAGATGGCCAGACCGGCACCGAAGCCCAGATACACAATGGGGATGGTCCAGGGGGTGTTCAGCGACAGCTTATCCGCCGTCTTGGACAGAGGATACATCACCATCTGGAAGGGTACCACCATGGAAAACACGCACAGGTAGTACACCATCTTACAGAGCCAGGAATTGCGGCGGTCAATATACCACGCCGCCATAGAGGTGAACAGCAGGATCAGGAAGGTGGACAGCAGGGTGATGACCACACTGTACAGCACGCTCTTATAAAAGGGATAGTTACCAAAGGTCATACCCTTGATAAAGTTGTCAAAGGCCGCATAGGACTCTGCCGTGGGCAGAGCAAAGGTATCGGTCTTGACAAAGGTGTTCAGCTTAAAGGAGTTGACCGCCACGGCCACCACCGGCAGCACGTAGATGATGCTGATGATGCTCATCAGCACGGTGAGCAGTCCCTTGCCGAACTTAGCACCGGATAAGGTCTTGTTTCCCATTACTGCTGCACCTCCTTATTACGGGTGATGGACAACTGAGCCAGACCCAGACCTGCCACCAGCAGGAAGAAGATAACCGCCTTTGCCTGCGCCACACCGGGGGACGTGGAGCCGGAGGAGTAGAAGGTCTGATAGATGTTCAGCGCCAGCATCTCGGTGGTACGGACGGCGGAGCCGTCCGGCTGGATGATAAAGGGATAGCCGCCGGTCAGCGCCAGGTTCTGGTCGAACAGCTTAAAGCCGTTGGTCAGAGACAGGAAGGTGCAGATGGTGATGGAGGGCATCACGTTGGGGATGATGATGCGGAACAGGGTCTGGTCGCCGCGGGCGCCGTCGATGCGGGCGGCCTCCAGCATATCCTCCGGCACCGCCTGCAGACCGGCGATGTAGATGATCATCATATAGCCCACCTGCTGCCAGCACATCAGGATGATCAGACCCCAGAATCCCCAGGTGGAATCCTGCAGGATGGAGGTGCCGTACTTGGACAGGATACCGTCAAAGATCATGGACCAGATGTATCCCAGCACGATACCGCCGATCAGGTTGGGCATAAAGAATACGGTACGGAACAGGTTAGAGCCCTTGATGCCCTGGGTGAGCACGTAGGCCACCATAAACGCCAGAATGTTGATCAGCACCAGGCTGACAATGGCGAAAATCGCCGTATACCAGAAGGAACGCACAAAGGTGTCATCCTGGAAAGCAGCGATGTAGTTGTCAAATCCGGTAAACTCTGCGTCCTTGATCAGTCGGAACTTACAGAACGACAGATAGATGCCCTGAATAAAGGGCCATACAAAGCCGATAACAAAGGCCGCCAGCACCGGTCCTAAAAAGAACCCGCCCCAGCGGGCAAGTGGATTCTTAAACAATTTGCGTAACAGTGGAACGAATAAAGACATGAAAAATGCCTTAATCATATTAACAATCTCCTTCTAAGGAATATTGAGATATTCGGTCTATCTACGCAAGCAGACAAACGCAAAAGAAATCGGTTGAGGCGGGGAAGGCGATTTGCCTTCCCCGCCTCGGCTACTTAGTGTTTATTCGGGAGATAAATTACTTGTTAGCCTCTTTGTACTGAACGGCCCAGCCATCCACGAAAGCGGTAACGACCTTCTGCCAGTTGTCATCGGACTGGTCGGCGTTGTACTCGTTCAGAGCGGAAACCAGAGCGGCGCGATAAGCGTCAACGTTGGGCTGGAAGTTGGTGACCCAAGGCATGACGTAGCAGCCGTCGGCAGTGTACTGGTTGGCAGCGGCCAGGAAGCCGTTGGTGGACTCAGCAGCATTCTTATAGGGCATAACACCAAAGGTGTCAACCAGCAGGCGGGAAGCCTCGGGATCGGTAACGGCCCACACCATGAAGTCCATGGTAGCCTTCTGATCGGCCTCAGAAGCCTTGGAGTTGATAGCCCAGCAGTTCTCGGTACCGCAGTTCAGGCCGGCCTTCTCCTCGCCCTCGACACCACAGTAGTAGGGGATCATGGTGGCGTTGGGGATAGCCTCGGCGACAGAACCGTACTCCCAGGAACCGTTGACGTAGAAGGCAGCCTTCTTGGTCTTGAACTGGTTGGCAGCATCGTGACCGCCGGTAGCCAGCTCCTTGGGATCGGTCAGAGAGTTGTTGATGCACAGGTCATACAGGTTCTTGAAGTTAGCCATGTAGGTACCCTTGATCTCGGCGGGGCACTCCTTCCAAGCGTCGGGAGAATCCACGGACTCATAGTAGTACTCCAGGTTGGCCATGTGGCCGGTGAAACGCCAAGAAGAGGAAGAATCCATATCGGAAGCAGAGAAGGCGTCGAAGCCCAGCTCGTCAGCACGCTTGTGGATATCCTCGGCGACCTTCTTCAGACCGTCAAAGTTCTTGATGTCGTCCATCTTGTAGCCGGCAGCCTCGATCAGGTCGGGGTTAACGATGATGCCGTAGCACTCGTAGCAATAGCCGATGGACACCAGGTTGCCGTCCTCGTCATACAGGTTGTAGGCGTCGGTGTTCAGCTCGTTGGCAATGGCGGTATCCTTCAGGTTCAGGGCGTAGTCCTTCCACTCCTTAACGGCGTTCTGGTTGCCGATAACGAACAGGGTGGGAGCCTCGCTCTTCTCCATCTCCGCGATCAGGGTCTGGTTGTAGGTGCCGGAAGCGGCGGTAACAACCTTCACCTCAACGCCGGTCTCCTCGGTGTACATGGCAGCGACCTGCTGCAGCACCTCGTCAGACTCGGGCTTGAAGTTCAGCCAATAGACCGAACCTTTTTCGGCGGCACCACAGCCGGCAAACATGCCGATGCACATGATGGCCACGACCAACAGGGAAAGCGCTTTTTTCATAGGGTTGTCCTCCTTACAAATTTTTCGCACTTGCGTGCGATAATGCATTATGTATTTTCACGCCGGCGGCGTAAAAACCGAAAAGAATGTCAGGCACCCGCCACGGTGCCGCCCTCACGGACGGTGGTGGGCAGACTCAGGTGACGGTGCTCCCCCGTCCCCTCCAGCACACTCACCAGAATCTCCACAGCCTTGGTGCCCATTTCGGTAGCAGGCTGGACCAGACTGGTCAGAGTGGGAACGGTATAGCGGGTCATCTCGATGCCGTCGATGGAGATGACCGAGCAGTCCTGCGGCACCGACTTACCGGCTTTGTGCAGGGCCTTGATGGCCGCCATAGCCATCAGATCGGATATGGTAAACAGCGCCGTCACGTCCGGCCGACGGGCCAGCAGACGCTTGGTGGCGCGATAGACGTCCAGCATCTCAAAGCTGCCGCAGTGAGCCACCAGCTCGGGATCGTGGGGAATGCCCGCATCCTGAAGGGCGGCGCAATAACCGCGATAACGCAATTCGCTGATGGAGCGGTCGTCCGCCGCACCAAGCACCACGCCGATACGGCGATGGCCGTGGTCGATCAGCGTCTTGACCGCCCGATAGGCCTCCGCATAGTCGTCAATGGATACCGAGGAATACGCGTCCTTGGGCAAACTGCCGAAGCTGCCCGTAAAGGTGCAGCACACAAACGGCGCCTCCAGGTCGGCCACCCGCTCGGGAGTGTAATTGAACTCGCCCCCCAATAAAATCAGCCCCCGCAGCCGCTTGGACCGAACCAGCGCCGCACCGGCAGCCACCTCGTCGTCGTCGGTACCGATCTGCTGCAGAGCCAGCGCGTATCCGGCAGCGGCCGCCGCCTGCTCCACCGAGCGGAGCACCGAGGTCAAAAAGGGGTTGGTAGCACCGCGCAGCACCACGCCGATGGTGTCGGTCTGGGACTTGCCCAGGTCACGGGCGCTGTTATTCGGTACGTAATGCAGGTCGCGGACCGCCTGCCATACCCGCGCACGCACGCTCTCCCGCACGTCGGGGTGATTGTTCAGCACCCGCGATACGGTGGTGATGGATACGCCGGCATATTGGGCCACATCTTTAATGGTCATAGGGAATCTCCTGAGACGGAAACGTGAATTCCGACGAGTCCCGAAAACGCGACAAAACACACGCATCAAAGCGGACTGAAAACGTTAACTGAAAACGTTTTCAGTTTTCCTACAACGCTATTTTCCCACATTTACGACAAAAAGTCAAGGGTTTTTGATGTTTTCAGCAATTAATATATTCCGGCTCCTTTTTTTTTGTGCATATTTACCAAACGAAACCGATAAATAGTATGCATCGGCAACGGAAAAATATGCTGAATTCCGTTTACTTTTCATACAAACTATGATATACTGAAACAAACGCAAAAAACCGCGAAACGAGGTGCCATTATGTACACAAAGCATTACTGGAATCACGAGCCCTGGCAGCCCTTTCACTACGTGGTGAACCTGCCCAAGGACTACGACGAGAGCAAGTCCTATCCCCTGGTCTTTTTCCTGCACGGTGCCGGCGAACGGGGCGAGGATCTAGAGGTGGCCTGCCGCCACGGCTATATGCGCTACGTGCGGGAGGATGGGGCCGAGTACCCCTTTATCTTCGTAGCGCCCCAGTGCCCCGAGCCGGACTATTGGGGCTGCTATAACGAGAGCCTATTTCGCTTTTTAGATGATATCTGCGACACCTATCCCGTGGATCGGGATCGGGTGATCCTCACCGGCTTCAGTATGGGCGGTACCGGCACCTGGATGCTGGCGATGAAGGATCCCTCCCGCTTCTCCTGCATCGTACCGGTGTGCGGCACCGGCATCGTCTGGAACGCCAAGCGGCTGGCGGGTCTGCCCATCCGCATCTATCACGGCGACGACGACCCCATCGTCCCCTTTGAGGAGAGCGTCAGTATGCTCCGCGAGCTGACCCGCGCCGGCGCGGACGTCAAGCTGACCATCTGCTACGGTGTGGGGCACAACGCCTGGGAGACCGCCTATACCGACCCCGACCTCATCCGCTGGATGATAGCGCAAAAGCGAAAAGGATGATTTCTATGAAACTGGCAGACGTCTTCACCGACCATATGGTGCTCCAGCGCCGCAAGCCCATCGCCGTGTTCGGCAACGGCGGCGGAAAGGGGCGCATCCAGCTGGGCGGCAACGCGGTGGAATTCGAGGCCACCGACGGCTGGCTGATCCACCTGCCTCCTATGGAGGCGGGCGGTCCCTACACGCTGACCGCCACCCTGAACGGCGACACCGTCACCCTCACCGACGTGCTGGTGGGTGACGTGTATCTGGCGGGCGGACAGTCCAATATGCAGTTCCGCGTGGAGGAGTCGGTGGACATCCCCCGCATCCCCAACGAGATGGTACGGGTATATACCGAGGGACACGGCGCGGACGAAAACCGCAACCAGTGGTACGACTATACCCCGTGGAAGGTCGCCACCGCCGACAATCTGGAGCAGTTCACCGCCATCGGCTACGACGTGGCACGGATGCTGCAGGAGGAACTGAACGTTCCCATAGGCATCCTGTCCTGTAATCTGGGCGCCTCCCGCGTGGATGCCTGGACCGCCCCCGAGATCGTAAACGCCCCCGACTATCAACAGATGCTGGGCGAAAAGCACTGGGACTGGCATTATTATAAGTTCAACCACGATTCCTGGTGCTATCTCACCAAGCTACTGCCGCTGGTACCCTACGGCATCAACGGCGTGCTGTGGTATCAGGGCGAGAGCAACCGACTGGAGCAGGAGGCGGTGCACTACCACACCCTGCTGAGGCGGCTGATGGATAACTGGCGCGACCTGTGGGGGGAGAATCTCCCCTTCTTCATCGTACAGATCGCCCCCCACGCCGACGGCGACTGGAACGACTGGCCTCACATCCGTCAGGCGCAGGAGCGGGTGGCAAAGGAGGTGCCCGGCGCCTACCTGTGCACCCTCACCCACACCGGCGAGGCGGACAACATCCACCCCACCAAAAAGCATCGGATTGCCACCGAGGTGGCAAATGCGGTTATGACCGTGTGCTACGACAGCCCCCGCGAATATTGCGGCCCCGTGTACGACACGGTGGAAAAAACCGACGGGGGTGTGCGCATCACCTTTACCCACGCCGAGGGAATGCACTTTGACGGCGAGCCCGCCGATCTGTCGGTGACCGACGCTGAGGGATCTCCCCTCCCCTATACCGCCGCCGTGGAGGGCAACGCCCTCATTCTCACCGCCGAGGGCATCGCCCGCGTGCGGATGGGCTGGCGAAACGCCCCCGAGCATAATTTGTATAATGCGGCAGGCCTGCTCGCCTCTCCCTTTGAGGTAGAGATTTAATCAACATACCATCACAGAATAGTAAGAAAGGGGCAACGGCTATGGACAGCAAGGCTAAGCGGATACTCACGCTGTTTCTCACCTTTTTCAAAATCGGTGCCTTCACCTTTGGCGGCGGCTATGCCATGATCCCCCTCATCCAGCGGGAGATTGTGGAAAAGCACGGCTGGATGACCGACGAGGATATCCTGGACATCTTTGCCATCGCCGAGTCCACACCCGGCCCCATCGCCATCAATTCCGCCACCTTCGTGGGCTATCGCACCGCCGGATTCTTGGGAGCGGCGGCGGCCACCACCGGTGTGGTGCTCCCCTCTTTTGTGATCATACTGCTCATCTCCTTCCTGCTCACCGGCTTTGCCGATATTCCCGCGGTGCAATACGCCTTCTTCGGCATCCGCGCGGGTGTGCTGGCGCTGCTGGTCAAGGCGCTGTGGTCTATGTATAAGAAAAATCCCAAGGGTGTCGTCAGCTACATCCTGATGGCGGTGGCCTTTGCCGCCGTGGCATTCCTGAAGGTGCCGGTGCTGGCGGTGTTGGGCGGCTGTGCCGCCGTGGGTCTGATCACCTCCTATATCGCGTGGCGAAAGGAGGAGAAGAAATGAGTTTTCTGATTCTGTTCCTCACCTTCTTTAAGATCGGCGCCTGCACCTTTGGCGGTGGCTATGCTATGCTGCCGCTGATACAGGAGGAGGTGCTCCGTCTGTGGAGCGACATCGTCAGCGAGGAGGTGCTCATCAACTTCATCGCGGTGTCCGAGTCCACCCCCGGTCCCTTCGCCATCAATATGGCCACCTACATCGGCAGTCAGGTGGGTGCCGCCTACGGCATCCCCGGCAGCATATTCGGCGCCTTCTGCGCCACCATGGGCGTGGTGTTGCCCTCCTTTATCGTCATTCTCATCGTGGCGAGATTCTATGAAAAATATAAGCAGAGCCGCATTGTCAAGGGCTGTATGAGCGGCCTGAAGCCGGCGGTGGTGGGTCTCATCGGCGCCGCCATCCTGTCGGTGGTGGGTGAGGTGCTGTTCCCCGCCGGTGTGACGCTGTCGGTGCTCACCACCCCCACCTTCTACGTGTCCATCGGCATCTTCGCCTTGACCTGCACCCTCTCCTTTTGGAAAAAGGTGCACCCCATCATCCTCATCGTCCTGTCCGCCGTCATCGGCATCGGCTGGGGTTATCTGTCCCCCCTGCTGGGCGTCGGTCTGTAAAACGCAACAGCAAAAAACCTCCCTATCCGCAACGGATAGGGAGGCTTTTTTTGTTATTATCTCTTGAATTTCGCCTTAATGCGGGTGAGGATGGGCTTGGAATGCTCCACCGCGTAGAACAGGCCGTGGCTATCCAGCAATTGCTGAAATTTCTCTCGGTTCGGGCGTTGCTCACGGGGTTTGATGATATTGGGGTTGCCCGCCACGATCCGCCCGAAGGTGGTATCGAACAGCCGCACCCCCTCGGTCTGCCGCAGCAGCTCCAGACCTTTCTCGGTGTGCACCAGAATGGAGGACACGCCCTCCTTGTTCCAGAATTCATCCTGCTCGGTCGCACCCCAGAAATCGCCCAGCATCATATCGCCGGTACGGTTATTCCCGCGGAAGCGGCAGGTGTAGCAGGCCGTGCCCGCCATGGTGGCGAAGGCATAGCCGTATTCGGTGTGATAGAACGGCTTTTCGTACACCGCTCCGTTATCAAAGGCGGCATACAGATAGGCGGGGGTCCACTCCCCCTTCTTCCGCTTGACCGAAAAGTCCACCAAGCGTCCGTCAAACTGCCGCTCCAGATGCTCCACATACTGGCGGTGCACCGCGGCGGAGGTGGGACCGTGGCAGATCAGCTCGACGGCTACCAGGTTTTCATACTCCTGCTTGAGATACCCGCGCAGACCGGCTACACCGCAGGGAAGACCCATAAACAGCACCGACTCGCCGGCATCCAGCAGCGCCTTAACGTCGGCATACACCGAGCCGTACTGCACCTGGCAATACTTAGAGCCCTTAAACCGCTCCAGATCCTCCATACGGTTGGTGATCTCGTACACCGCCTCCTTAAAGTCGGGGGTGTAGGTCACGCCGACCACGTAGCCGCCGCGGCGGATCATCTGCCGTGCCAGCGCCGTCGCCACGCCGCCGGAGGAGCAGGACAGCCGCTCGGAGGAATCCTCCACGTATCCGGCGTAGGCCGCTATATCGTGGTGGGCATATTCCTCTACGTCTGCGGGTTTGGCTTTTTTCTTGCCCCGCAGCAGGTTTTTAATACCTTTAATATCGTGGGGATACAGGGAAATGCCCAGCGCCACGCCCCACAGACCGGTGACGATAGCAAAGGCAAAGCCCCACACCACCCACTGGGTGTATTTGTAGATCAGTACGTCGCGGATCAGCCACATACCGCCCAGGGACATCCCCACCAACGCCAACGCCGTGGCAGCTAATTTCAGCAACAGGGGCGACACTTTGGTCTTGAGAATATGTTTACCGGTAAATACCGTGTAATAGATGCATTTGAATACCGTGGCCGCCAGCGTACCCACAGCCACACCCACCAGGGGATCCCATACCAGCATCAGCACCAACGATACCGCCACATTGATGGCGGCCTCGCCATAGGCGCCGAACTGGCTCTGCTTGAGCTTATTGGCGGCGATGGTCAGATTAAAGCAGGGCAGCGTCAAGCAGTTGAGCGCCTCCGCCACCACCATAATCAGCGCAAACAAGGGACGCACGTAGTTGGCATCGGTGGTGCCGTCGGTGTACAGCCGCACAAAGGGGACGATCAATATGGCCGCCGTACCAAACAGCAGCATGGTCAGCACGGTGAGGATCAGCTTATAACTGCGATAGGTTTTACGCAGGATCTCCTGCTCCCCCTTGGCCGCCATCTCACCCAGCAGTGCCTCCATGCCGCCCGTAAAAGCGGTGGCAATATTCCGCAGGCTGAACACCACCAGGTGATACACCGAATACACCGCCACCGAGGGCAGATCCGCCAGCAGGGTCAACAGCATCACGTCGGTATTGTTCTGAATCACGTAGGCGGTATGCTGGGCAATGCCGGTATACTTGTTGGGCAGCGTGGCCTTAACGCCGGTTTTATGTAGGTGATAATGCTTGCGCACGTACAGAGAATACAGCACCGGACGCAGCACAAAGACCAGGCTGCTGACCACCTTGACCCACAGGATGTCCACGCCGCTCTTGGCCAGCAGCACAATGAGCAGCACATTGAGCACGTTGGTGGCGATGTATACGCCATTGACCACGTATTGCTTTTGATCCGCATTGAGCAGAGTCATCTTGGATATGCCGCTCATATACTCGGCAAATTTACCGATGGCGATGCCCACCACCAGCACGGCGGTGTATTCCCAACTAAATTCGGTGACCCGAGCCATAGAGTGATAGCTGCAGGCCAGCACCACCACGTAGGCGGCAAAGATCAAGCCGATGGTGGCAAAAAACCGCTTGACCGCCAGATAGACCTGGCTGATCTTCTCGTCGTCCCGCTCGGCCAAGGGCTTATACAGCGCCCCGCGGGCCACACGACCGATACCACCCTCCAGCAGGGTGATGTAAGAAAGGAATTGAGCGATGGAGATGGTGATGCCGTAAGCGGTTGATCCGAAGGTATCGATCATGATCCAGGGAATGACCAAGCCGCACAGGGTTGTCACCAGCTGGTGCGCTAAGGTGCTGATAACGTTCATCTTAACACGGGCTACACGCTGTCCCATCGTTCTCCTCCTTTCTAACCTTTATAATAAAGCGTTCTCTAAATACTTCAAGGATGCTTGCTTCATTTGAGCGAACACGGTCCGTGCCCGCTCATAATTGATCGGCGTCTCGGTAAGCGGATCTCCCTCGCACACCCGATGATCCTCCATCCCCAGACTCTCCAGGACCTGGCGCAGACGGGAGCCGTTGTGGGCGGGATACTGCACGTATACCTCCCGCTGGAACAGCACCGAAAAAGCAGTGCCGTGGAAGGAATTGGTAAACACGTAACGGGCGTTACGCACCAAATACAGCCATTGCTCGGGGCCTACGTCGGTGGCGTAGGTTAGGGTCGGGTCCTGTCGACGACGGGCGGTCAGAGGATTTCCTCCGATCACCACCACCTTCAGCCCGTGGGCGCGGGCAAACGCCCGACACCGCTGCAGCAACTCTTTGGACTGATTCACCACGAAGTACAGGACGTAGTCCCCGTCCGCTGCCGGATGCGGCTGCTCCATCGCCGCCCAGTCGGCGGCATCCACCAGCCAGGTGGGGTCCACCACCAGCGGCGTCTCACGACCGGTGAGCCGCTCCACCATCCGACGACCCGATTCCTCCCGCGCCGACAGCGCGTGGAATTGGGTCAATTCGGCGGCCACCGCCTCATCAAATCCTTGGGGGAACTCCTCCACACCAAAGCTGGGAGCGTATGCGATGCGGCGGGTATCCGGTCCGCAGAAATCCAAAAAATAACTCAGATCCGTATCGGTGATATGGGGATTCCACACCTGATCGCTGCCGCAGATCACCGCATCGTACCGAGCGCCGATCTCCCTCAACCGCGTCCTGTCGGTAAAGGGGTGCGCAGGGTACGCCGCCGCCCGACTCTGCTCGAATCGCCGAAAGCGACGGTACAGCCGCCAATGCAGCAGCAGCCGCACCCGCCGTCTGATGGCGCGCTTGAGGGGGTTCCGTCCCTTTTCGGTGTGCTTTTCCCGCTTCATATAGGGGTTATGATAGTTAATGATCTCCACCTCGTGGCCCATACGGCGCACCGTCTCCTGCAGAGCTAACATCTGCAGGCAGGCGCCGTAGCTGACCGAATTGGGGAAGGTTAGAATACCAACTTTCATAGCTGCCTCCTAGTGTCGTAAAACCATACCGAAAAACAGAAATCTCTCTCTGCTTTTCGCTGTGGTCTTATCCCGCGGGAGCGGGTGCCCGACAGCACTGTGTCGGGCACCCGCCTGTGGGTATTATGATCGTTTTACTCAGTCACGGTGGGAGCGTACTGATTATACGTAGCCACTTGCGTGTCACCGTATACCACGATCTGCTCGCCGCCCTTTTCATAGATGAAATAGGGACGCGCCCAAATCGAGTCATCGCCGTTTGCCGCAGGAATGTTGACGATACGAATGACGTAGGAGGTATTCTCCTCGTCCAGCTCGTACAGCTTAAGCGCCTGAATGTCGATGACCTTACTGGTGGTGGCATCCAGGTCGTTCAGGGTGGGATTCTCGTTGTTATTGCTGACCACCGCACCCATCATCACCAGCGTATACGTGCCGGTGGAATCGGGGGTGACAGCAGCACCTGTGTAGTCAGCCACGTACTTGGTGCCCGCTTTCAGCGCCAGACCGGTCACCCGATCGGTCACGTCGAACTTAAAGGCCAGGCCGATCTTGCCGTCGCTGGTCTCTGCCACGGAATTGCCGTTGTTAAAGGTGATAACGTCGTAGCTTACCACGCGAATAGCACCGCAAACGTTGCAGTCCACGTCATAATCGTCGTCATAGGTGTGTACGCCGGTGGCCTCCTTCAGCACCTCACCGCACACGGTACAGGTCTGAGCGTGCACGCAGTCAGCCTCAGCGCCGGGGGTGTGACCGTCGTAATAGCAGGGGTCGCACTCGTAGCAGACCTCGGTATACCAGCAGTCGTGCACGGTGCAATACTCATACACGGTGCCTGCCTCAACGCCGGTGGTATCCAGCATGGTGCCGTCGCCGTTCTTCAACTGAGCGGAAGCCAGGGGGATGTAGTAGTAAACACCGTCGCCGGCCTTACCACCCTTGTCCACGGCCTCGGCGCAATCCTGGTCATACATCACGCCAAAGATGTCGCCGCCGGCACCATTCACCATCTGCAGGACGCCGGTGCCCTCGGAGGAGCAGATATTGGCGCCGCCGCCGGTGATGGTGTAATCCTCGTTCAGGATATCCGCATAGTCAACGGTGCTGTAAATAAAGCCGTTGGAGATGACGGTGCCGTTGATGTCCAGCTTGGCATCCGTCAGGTCCGCCTCGGTGCGGGTCTTGCGGGTGGTGCAGGTATAGGGCACCGCCTGGAAACGGCGCTTACCGGTGCTGCCGTAGTGGTTGTAATAGCGATTACCCACCACTTCAAAGGTATCCTGATCGATACCATAGGTGTAGTTGGTATAATCGAACAGCTGCAGAATATAGCCGCCGGCAGTCACCACGTCGGTGGTGGCGTCGGTCTGGGCAATGTTCAGGGTAGCGCCCTGATCCACCGTCAGGCTGGAGCCGGGCAGCATCATCACGTTCTGCTGCAGGGTGGCGGTGCCGGTCCGAATGCGGATCTGCATATTGTTGGTGATGGGCAGCACGAACTGGGCCGCATCCACGTCCACGCCGGCAATACTCATCGCCAGCTCGGACAGGGCACAATCACCGTAAGAGTCCAGATACAGATTGTCGGTGGCAGGGTCGTAATCCTTCACCACATAGGAACCGGGCTCGGGACGGAACATAGCGTTGGCACCGATAAACTCAACGGTGGCACCATGCTCCATACGGGACATATACACAGAGGTGTGCACAAACTCTTTAGAGCCATACTCATAGGTGGTGGCAACCTCGATGTTCTGCACGTAATACTGTGCGGTGGGGAACACCAGGAATCCCTGAGCCAGCTGGGTACTCTTATCGCCGCCGCGGAAATCCTGAATCTGGAAGTTCTCATAGATGGCAGCACCGTTCTTGGCGGTGATGGTGCCGTCGCCGTAAATATAGCCCCAGCAGTACAGATAAGCACCGCTGTTCAGGTCAATGTGAGAGCCCGCCAGCATATTGATGTAGCCCAGCTTGTCGGTGGGGCTACCGGCATACATACCGGTACCACCGGAACCGGAAGCGTGACGGCCGCCCACCTCGATGATACCGTTGACGGTGATGTGGGCGTCGGCGCCTAAGGTCAGGGTACGGTAAGGAGTGGGACGCACCCAGGCAACGTTACCCTTACCACCCAGCAGGTCGTCGTAGCTGGTGCATTTGGGGCTGCTGCCGTGGACGGAATTGGCGTCGTCATAGGGCACCAACAGGGTTACTCCTGCAGGGATGGTGTGGGTGCCGGTGACGGTACCGTTGTTCAGTACCACCACCTTCTTGGTGGAACCGGCGGCAACGGTACAAGCCTCGGTCAGATTAAAGAACTTGGTATCTCCAACACCGAATAAGGCAGAGTTGGAGGGAATAAACACCGGCTTGACAGTGGCATCAGAGCCAACCGTCAGGGTACAGGAAGCGTCGTAAGACACATAGGCACCGGCGGTCTCGTTATACCAGCCGAAGAAGGTGTAGCCGCTGTTGGCGGTGGCCACCAGAGCATAAGAGCTGTCGGCAGAGGCCTTGGTATAACTCACCTCGTTGGTGACGGCGGTGCCATCCACGGTATAACTACCGTTTGCCGGAGCCGCAAAGGTGGCGGTCACATTACCGCTGCCCACCAGCTTAATATCGGTGATGGTTAGGGTGTTGGTGCTGGTGCCACCGGGAGAGGTCAAGGTAATGACCAGGGTGCCACCGGCTGCCAGATCACCGCTGTAGGCGTTACCGGAAATACCGGACACCGAGCCGCCGCCGCTCAGCGTATAGCTGAAAGACAGGGTGCGGGCGTCGGCGTAGTTGTTCTTAATGGTCAGCGTGGTGGTGACCGTTCGGCTAATAAAACTTAACACCTTATAGCCGGTGGCGGTACCGGTGATGGTGGTGCCGCTGGCGGTCCAGGTCGCCTTACCGCTACTGTTACTGGCGTCGGTCCAGGTGAGACCGATGCCGGTGTCGGACACGGTCAGCGTGCCCGCCGCCGAAACGGTCATGGGAAACAGGGGGATCATCGTCGCGATGAGCGCCACAATCATTAGCAGGGCGCCGATACGACGCTTGAAATTCTTCATTGTGATGCTCCTTTCATTTAGAATGGAAGCGTCCCCCTGACCCGACGCGGGTCGGGTCAGGGGAATCGCAGGTTATTAATAGGTATCGATTCGTGCCGTTCGCGATTATTGTACCGGACCCAGGGTCACGTCGTAACCGGCCAGATACTGACCCAGCAGAGCGGCATCGGTCAGAGTGACCTCGCCGTCGCCGTCGGCATCGGCAGCGACTTCATCCACGGTCACGTCGTAACCGGCCAGATACTGACCCAGTAGAGCGGCGTCGGTCAGAGTGACCTCGCCGTCGCCGTCGGCATCGCCGTAGAGGATGCCACCAGGCTGCTCCACCTCACGGATCTCACCGCACTCGTTACAGTCGGCATCGTACTCGTCGTCGTAGGTATGCTCGGATTTCACCGTGCCGCAACCCAGGTCGCAGACGTGGTCGCCGTCGTTTTCAGCATCCACACAGGAGGCAGGCTTGCCGCACACGCAGGCGTGCTTGCCTTCCACAGCGGTGGTGCCGTAGGTGTGGGCCACAGCGGTAAACACCGCGTAATACGTAGCGGCCTCTTCCGCGGCAGGCAGGTCGATCACAGCGCCATCCTCGGCGGTGGACCAACCGGCGAAATCGTAGTGATAATTGTTATCCAAAGCCTTCACGGGAGTGATGGGGCATACAGGAGCGGAGCCATAGGGCACCTCAGAGGTAACGGGACTACCGTTCACCACCCAGGTGATCTCCACCATCTTGCACTCCTCACCGGCGATCCAGTGGTCGTGCTTGTCACAATAGGTATAATAGTCGCCGGCCTCAGCACCGGTGGTATCCAGCAGAGAGCCGTCGCCGTTCTTCAGCTGAACAGAAGCCAGAGGAATGGCATAGTACAGGGTAAGAGGATCGTTCTCGGGATCAAAGTCAGGATTATCATTACAAGCCTTCTTATAAACGTCGTCCTTAGCCTGATCGTACTCATAGATCAGCATATCCGCGCCGGCGCCGCTGTTCAGACATACGATACCGGTGCCCTCAGAAGAGATGATCTCAGCGCCACCGCCGACGATGGAGAAATCCTCGCTCTGAATGTCATTCCAGATGACGGTGCTGTAGATGTAACCATTGGCGATCACAACACCGTTAATATCAAAGACCACGTCCTTAATGTCGTCGATGGTGCGGGTCTTGCGCTCGCTGGGGGAATAGGGAGCAGAAACGAACTGCTTGCCGGGATAAACGAAGTTCAGACCTTCCTCATACTCGTAGGTGAGTGTATTCAGACCGCCGGTCCAGTTCTCGCTGTCAAAGGCAATCAGGTTGTAACCGGCGCTCATATAAGCGGTGGGAGTATCGGTGGCACCGATCTCCAGAACTGCATTCTGACCCACGGTCAGAGTGGAGCCGGGCAGCATGGCGATATCCTGCATCAGGGTAGCCGTACCGCTCCAGATGGAGATATTGATGTTGTTGGAGATGGGCAGGACAAAGTTGGTGGAATCCACGGTGTTACCGGCCAGCGTCACCTGGATGGTGGACAGGGCGCAATCGCCGTAAGCATCCAGATTCAGGGTGTCGGTAGCGGGGTCGTACTCCTTAACGATGTGGCAATTCTCACCGGTCTGGAACATAGCGTCCTCACCAATGAACTTGATGGGAGGAGCGGTGATGCACTGAGCGGACAGGAAGAAGCTGGTGGTCACATAGGCGGTGGCACCGTAGTTATAGGTGGTAGCCACCTCCACGTTCTGTACGTAATACTGGGTCATGGGGAACACCATCAGATCACTGGCCAAAGCCAAGGTGGCGTTACCGCCGCGCAGGTCGGTAATCTGGAACACCTCGTAGATGCTGGCGCCATCGTTGGCGTTGACAGTACCGTCACCGTAGATGTAACCCCAGGCATACAAATCGCCGTTGACCTCAATGTGAGAGCCGGCGGTCATATAGATGTAGCCCAGCGCGTCGGTGGGGGCAGCGGGACGAGCCGCAGCCGCCGCAGAATGACGGCCGCCCACCTCCAGAGCACCGTTGACGGTGATGGAAGCATCCGCCGCCATAGTCAGGGTGCGATAGGCATAGGGCTGCGTCCACTTGACCTCATTGCCATTGGTACTGGTGCAAGCGGGCACACTGCCGTGAGCGGTGTTAGCGTCATCATAGGGAATCAGCAGGGTAACACCGGCAGGAATCACGTGGTCGCCGGTGATGGTGCCGTCGTTCAGCAGAACGACCGTCTTGTGGGTGGTGCTGGCCGCAGCGGCAGCACCGGCCTCGGTCAGATTGTCATACTTGGCCGCGCCGACACCAAACAGAGCAATGTCATCGGACAGGAACACGGGGTAAATCTCTGCATCCGCAGAAGCCACCAGCTTGAAGTTGGCATCCTGGGACAGATATTTCTCAACCTTAGCGTCGTACCAGCCGTAGAAAATATAGCCATCCTCAGCGGTGGCAGACAGCTGCAGAGCGGTTTGCAGGGCGACCTCTTTCACCACCTCGGCGGTGACAGCGACGCCGTCCAGGGTGTAGGAACCACCCTCGGTGGCGGGCTTGAAGGTCAAGACGGGGTCGGGGGTGCTCAGACCCACCAGAGCCAGGTCGGTAATGCTGAAGGTCGCCTTATAGGCGGCACCGCGGGGGGACTTCAGCTGAATAAGAATGCTCTCACCGGCGGCCAGAGTCTGAGTGAACTCGCCGGAGGCGCTGGCCTGGTTGCTGACGGCGATGGCGCCGGTCAGAGAGGCACGGGTAGCAGCGGTGGTGCCGCCGGTGGTCAGCGACCAATTGAAGCTGAGCACCGCCTCGGCGCCGGAATCGTTGGTCAGGGTCAGGTCGGAAATGTTGGTCTTAGCGGCCGTACCCTTGCTCGTAGCAGAGATGGAGGTGCCGCCGGAGGTCCAGGTGGCGGAGCCGCCGCCCTGGTTGGAATACTCCCAGGACGCGGTCAGACCGGTGACGGAAGTAGTCAGGGTGTTCGCCGCAAATACGGCGGGCATCATGGTGCAGAGCATAGCCACAGTCAGCAGGACGGCACCGATGCGCTTAATCCATTGTTTCATCGTGTGATGTTCCTTTCGTACAAAATTAATATTTAACGCGGGGGGCAGGATCCCGATCGCTCGGGACCCTTTCCCCACTATAGTAAAAGGAATTAGCAAGGATCATTTGCGATTATTGCGGCGGATAATATCTGCCGTTGTCACCCCAGTCGTACTCGCCGCGGGGCAGCAGGTCATTGCGATAGGTGGGCCAATACTTACCGGTGGCCAGATTACCGTTGGTGCAGACGTAGATGTAGAAGATCTTGCCTTCCTCATCCGTCAGCTTCACCACGCCGGTGTCACCCTTCTGCATCACGCCGTCAACATAGTAGTAATACTTGCCGTTCTCCAGATAGATGCCGTTCTTCACCGGCGCGTCAGGATCCACCACGGGGGGATAATATTTACCGTCGGTGCCCCAGTCGTACTCGCCGCGTGACAGCAGACCGTTGGTGTAGGTGGGCCAATACTTACCGGTAGCCAGGTTGCCGTAGGTGCAGACGTTGATATAGAAGGTCTTGCCCTCCTCGTCCGTCAGTTTCACGACGCCGATGTTCTTCTGCATCACGCCGTCAACATAGTAGTAATACTTGCCGTTCTCCAGATAGATGCCGTTCTTCACCGGCGCGTCAGGATCCACCACGGGGGGATAATACTTACCGTCGGTGCCCCAGTCGTACTCGCCGCGGGACAGCAGACCGTTGGTGTAGGTGGGCCAATACTTACCGGTGGCCAGGTTGCCGTAGGTGCAGACGTAGATGTAGAAGGTCTTGCCCTCTTCATCGGTCATCTCCACCACACCGATGGCACCCGTCTGCAGCTCGCCGTCAACATAGTAATAATACTTGCCGTTCTCGTAGACGATGCCGTTCTTCACAGGCGCGTCGGGATCCTCGGGCTCCACCGCGGGGGGATAATACTTACCGTCAGAGCCCCAGTCATAGCTGCCACGGGGCAGCAGGTCGTTGCGGTAGGTGGGCCAGTAATTGCCGGTGGCCAGATTGCCGTAGGTGCAGACGTAGATGTAATACACCAGGCCGTTCTCGTCGGTGAGCTTCACTACGCCGGCGTTCTTCTGCATCACGCCGTCCACATAGTAGTAATACTTGCCACCCTCCAGATAGATGCCGTTCTTCAAAGCGGGAGCGTCGGGATCGTCCGGCGTATCCTCGGATTTGTAGTAGCGACCGTCCACATCGAAGACGTACTGACCGCTCTGCAGCAGACCTTTACCGTCGGCAACCCAGTAGGCGCCCACAGCCAGCTGACCGTTGGAACGGACGTAGATGTAGAACTCCTTGCCCGCCTCGTCGGTGAGCTTCACCACGCCGGCGCCCTTCTGCAGGATGCCGTTAACGTAGTAGAACAGACCGCCGTTCTCGGACACGATGCCGTTCTTAGAGGGGTCGATGTCCGGCTGATCCGGCTCATCCGGATCCACCACGGGGGGATTGGTCATCCGTCCCTCGTTGTCGAAGGTATAGCGGCCGGCAGGCACCAGGCCGTTGGTGTGGTTAATCCACGCCGTGCGGTTGCGATACGCCTTCGCATCATCGGGGCTGATGAAGTAGTAGTAGCCGTCCTCGTATACCAGACCAACCTTACTGTTGCGGATACCGTTGAGGACGTAATAGATCTCGCCGTTGTAGCGATACAGACCGACGTAATCCTCCTGCCACACGCCGTTTTCGTCAAACAGATGCCACTGCCAGGCAGTTTCACCGGCCTGGTTCTGGATGTTGACGAATCCGGTCTGGACATAGTAGATGTACTTCTTGGTGGCGTACCAGTTGCCGTCCACCTGGAACCACTTGCCGTGGACCCACTGACCGGCCCAACGATAGCGGGTACCGTTGGCGTCCTTAACCAGATCGCCACGGGTCAGGATGTAGTTGCTGAAGGTGTAGTTATAGCCGCCGATCTTCTGGTTGCCGTCCACGGCACGACCGGTGGAGGGGTTGAAGTAATAATCAACCTGATTACCGTCCCCGTCATAGCCGGACACCCAGCCGGTGGTCATCTCACCGTTCACGGCGTAGTACAGACCGTTATTGAAGTTGACCGTACCGGTCAGTTTGCCCTTGCAGACACCGTTCTCGTCAAACTCGTAGAAGCGCTTAACAGAAGCATCCTCACGGGAAGGAATGTACTGCACGCCGGTCACGGCATCGTGGTTGACGTAATACTTGTACGCGCCGTCTTCCTCATACCAGCCCTGACGGACGGCGTTGTCGATGATAAAGCCGTCCTCAAAGTCGGCATACACACTGGCGTAGTGAGCGCCGGTCTCGGTGCCGCCCTCCCAGCCGGTATCATCGGCCACAAAGGGAAGCAGGCCGTACTTCGCCTGATTCTCAGGACGCTGGGCAAAGGAATAGAGAGAGGAAGCGCGCAGATACACGTCGTAGCTGACGTTACCGGAGTTGGCAATAACCATCTCGTTGCCGTCCCAAGCGCCATCCTTGGGAGTGGCCTTGATGCCGGTCATAATGCACAGGGGGTTAGCGGTGGCGGGATCGATGCGCTCGGTGCGGTCGATCCAGTTGAACACCATGGTCAGCAGGTTGTTCTCATCCACCGTGGCGGAGGTCAGCTGGAAGTAGTCGTTGACCACACGCAATTCGGACACGTCCACCTCCAGATCCTTATCGAACTGGGCGGTGATGCGCACCTCGGTCTTCACGCTGACACGCTCAGCCAGGCTCAGCATATAACCAAAGGCGGAATCGCCCTGGTTATCCGAGTTGGGCAGCATAAACACGATGTCAGCCATCTGGGGCGGAATCTCAATGGTGTTCATATCCAGAGCAAAGGTATAACCCAAGGTAATATCCTTGCTGGGATCAGTTACCGTGTAGTTGAAGTTGTCGTTGGTGGTGGTGTTTCCCACCTCACGGACCCAGGCCAGGGTCCGGTTACCGGCGGTGACGTTATCGAAATCGAAGGTCGCCTCATCCTCGCGGAACATAGCGGCACCGATCTCGCAATAGGCATCCTCATTCTCCAGGACGATGGCGAACACCGTCATATTACGGGCGCCGGACTCGCCACGGGGAGTGACGTTAAAGCCCTCAAAGATGGCACGGGGCCACATATCGCCCTCGCCCTCCGGATCCTCCTCCAGATAGCCGCAGAAGATGTCGTTCTCGTTCATCTTCACAGGGGAGCCGTTATAAGTGGCCTCCAGAGGCAGGCGGGTGGTCTGGTCGTAGATGAGGGTCAGGGATTTCTCGGTGAACTCCAGGGTTTCCGGAACGACCACGTGCAGAGTCTTGCTGCCGGCAACCTCACCGTTCACCACAAACTGCACCTCCACGTCGCCGTAATCGGCGGCGGTGAACACGCCATCCTCGGAGATGGTGCCCACGGCCTCGTCCGAAACCGTCCAGTAGGCACCCTCGGGGATCACAGCGGAGGAGCCGATGTTGTTAACGCCGACGGCGTTGAGCTTCAGCTCGGTGCCGATGGTCAGATAATCGTAATCCGACTCAATAATGGCGCGGTCAAACTCCTTGGAGGACTTGGCGGTGGAGACCGCCACCAGCGTGCCGGACACGCTACGGGCATAGCCGTCGGAGGGACGGTTGACCACCTTGATCTGGTCGCTGCCCTCAGGCTTGGACATATAGGTGGTGGAGCCGCCGCCGTCCAGGTTCACAGCACGGACGCAGCCGGCCTCCAGCATGATCTGGGCGATCTCGCGCAGAGTGCCGCCGCAGGAGAAGGGCTCCTGACGACCGTCCAGAACCATCATCACCACAGAGCCGTCTGCCTTAATACCGATGGCAGTACGGCTGGCACGCTTATCCTCGGTAGCGCCGGAGGCCAGCTCACCGTCCCAAACCAGGAACTTACCGGAGCCGAAGCCGCCGATACCCTCCACCACTTCATCCGCCAGGGCGTCATACTCTGCCTTGGTGCCGATGATGGCGGAACCGTCCTTCAGAATGCCGAAGAAGCCATCGCCGTCGATGCCCTTCCACACCTTGCCGTTCATAACCAGCAGACCGGCAGGCTCACCGGTGGTGGTGTTAAAGCCGTCGCCGTTGGTGGCCACAACGGGAGTGAAATTCTCCACGTCCTTGTTGTTCTTAACCAGAGCGGCCACCTGATCCTCCACGCGCTGCATAAGTCGGAGGCCAAGCGGTCTTAGGAAGACAAT
>JAZQKF010000007.1:0-11050 GCA_045542015.1 Acutalibacteraceae bacterium | reverse complement strand
CCTAAGACCGCTTGGCCTCCGACTTTGATACGACCGTGCATTTCATTTCCCAGGAGGAGCTGAACCGCGATCATGCGGGTATTCCCCACGGCGGCTTCGTCATGCGCAGCGGCGTGACGGGCGAAGAAGGCGAAACGAAGCAGATGATCGAGTATTCCCTGACGCTGGGTTCCAATCCGGAGTTTACCGCCAGCGTGCTGGTGGCCTACGCCCGCGCGGTGTACAAGGCCGCCAAACGAGGCGACACGGGATGCAAGACGGTGTTTGACATTCCCCCCGCCGACCTGTCCCCCCTGTCCGCCGAGGAATTGCGGGCGACGATGTTATAAGCGACCCTATCGAAAGGATTTCTATTCCCATGGATTTTTCAAGAGATTTGATTTGCGACAATCTGTCGGTCAGCGGTGACCGACTGCTGTTTGCAGGGCAGGACACCGCCCAACTGGCAGAACGATACGGCACCCCCCTCTACCTGATGGATGAAAACCGCATCCGCAAGATGGCGGGCATCTATCGGGACACCCTACACGAGTGCTTTGGGGACAAGGGTCACGCCCTGTTCGCCTCCAAGGCCTGCGCCTTTAAGCGGATGTACGCCATTATGGCCGAGGAGGGTCTGTCGGTGGACGTGGTGTCCGGCGGCGAGATGACCACCGCCTATAAGGCAGGCTTTCCGATGGAGCGGGTGTATTTCCACTCCAATAACAAGACCGATGCGGACATCGAGTTGGCGCTGGACCTGGGCGTGGGCACCTTCGTGGTGGATCACCCCGAGGAATTGACCGCCATCAGCGAGATCGCCACCCGCCGCGGTGTTACCCAGGCGGTGATGCTGCGCATCACCCCCGGCATCGACTGCCACACCTATGAGCAGGTGAACACCGGCAAGGCGGACTCCAAGTTCGGCTCCGCCATCGTCACCGGCGACGCCGCAAACATCACCCGACAGGCGCTGACTGCGTCCGGTGTGGAGCTGAAGGGCTTCCACTGTCATATCGGCTCCCAGCTGTTTGATTCCGAGGTGTATTTCGCCACGGTGGACGTGATGGTGGACTTTCTCAAGGAGATGAAGGACACCTTTGGCTATGCGGCGGAGAAACTGGACATCGGCGGCGGCTACGGCGTGCGCTATACGGCAAACGACCCCGTCATCGACATTGCCGCCAACATCCGTCAGGTGGCACAGCGTATGAAGGAGCGGGTGACCGCCGCAGGCATCCCGATGCCCCACGTGTATATGGAGCCCGGTCGCTCTATCGTGGCGGATGCGGGTCTGACCCTCTACACCGTGGGCGCGGTGAAGAAGATCGAAGGATATAAGAATTACGTATCGGTGGACGGCGGTATGACCGACAATCCCCGTTATGCCCTGTACCAGTCGGAGTATACCGTGCTCCCCGCCGCCCGTATGACGGCACAGCGGGATATGGTGGCGGACGTGGTGGGTCGCTGCTGCGAGAGCGGCGACATCATCCAGCCGGCGGTGAATTTGCCGGCGGATATGCGCCGCGGCGATCTGGTGGCGGTGCTGACCACCGGCGCCTACAATTACTCGATGGCGTCCAATTATAACCGCATTCCCCGCCCTCCCGTGGTGATGCTTCGGGATGGCGAAAGCTACGTCGCCGTCCGTCGTGAGACTTATGAGGACATTGTGAGTCTGGATGAGTGATAAAGATAACCAAAAGGGCCTACCCGAAATCGGGTAGGCTCTTTTACTGCTGCACAGAAATTGGCATATTGGTCACCAAATGCGATGTGGACTTTCTGCTGTGAATGACTATAATGGAGATAGAAGCTTCTAATCAACGACGAAAGGAGCAAACATAATGACCTTTTCCGACAACCTAAAAAAATATCGACAGCAGAAAAAACTGACCCAGGAGCAGGTAGCAGAGAAACTGGGCGTCAACGCCCACACCGTTTCCCGATGGGAGTGTAATATCACCCTGCCGGATGTAACGCTGCTACCGGAAATTGCACGGCTGTACGGCGTCATTGTGGATGATTTTTTCAAGGAAACCACAGTGGCGTATACTAACTACGCGCAACGGCTGGCATCCATTTATGAATTCACCAAGGATCCCGATGACTTTATGCGAGCTGACGCGGAGTTTAGAAAGCTCATCCGTGCCGGTACGATGACGGCAGAGGATATGTGGGTATACGGTGTGATACACCAGATGATGATGAATTACTGCAAGGAGCGGTCTGTACATTGGTATGACGAAGCAGTGAAAGAGGCAGGAGCCACCGATGAGTACGTATACGGGCGGGCTCGTTCTCAAAAAATGAAGCTGTTGGCACAAATCGGTCAGACGGAACAGGCCATTCAAGAACAGCACGCCAAGATCGAGACCGATTCAGAGGTTGCAAAGGAATGGTGTCTGTTGCTGTGTGCTTATATGTACGCAGAGCGGTATGAAGAGGCCTATGAATGGTTTGTGAAAGCGATTTCTCTGTTCCCCGACTGTTGGGAACTGTATCTCCACGGCGGCGATATTTGTAAAAAACTGAAACGCTATGATGAAGCGTTTCAGTATTGGGATAAAGCAGGAGAGTTTAAAACAGACTTTTTGGATGAAAAGTATTCCAAAGCCTTTTGCTACGAGGAGTTAGGCGAGCACGAGAAAGCGTATAATCTCTGGTGCGAGATTGCAAAGAGCTTACGAGAATCCGGCTATGACATTGAAGCTTCGGAAGCCGAAAAGAATGCTAACGCAAACAAAACGATTTTAGACAAGTAACCAAAAGAGCCTACCCGTGAGGGTAGGCTCTGAAATTTTGCGCAGATCGCTCTCGCCTCCCTCTGACGAGGGAAGTGGCCGAGCGTTAGCGAGGTCGGAGGGAGAGAAAATAGGAGCAGAACGTGACGTTCCGTTATCTCTCCCTCAGTCAAAACCGGCGGTTTTGACAGCTCCCTCGTCAGAGGGAGCCGAGGTTGTTTCTGCGACATTACGGACACATAAATATCAAAAGGACCTACCCGCGAGGGTAGGCCCTTTTGATGTAAGGAAAGACCAGTGTGAGGTAATAAGCAGAATTACAGCACCCGCACGCGGATGATGCCGTCGATGGCGGCGATCTTGTCGGTCACGTCGGCGGCGACGGCGCCCTCCACGTCCAGGACGGTGTACGCCAGATCCTTGCGGGATTTGTTGGTCATCGAGGCGATGTTGACGCCGCAGGCAGACACCACCGAGGAGATCTGCGCCAGCATATTGGGAATGTTCTTGTGCAGCACGCACACCCGCTGGTCGCCGGCACGGGGAACGTTTATGTCGGGGAAGTTGACGGAATTGATGATGTTGCCGTCCTCCAGATAAGCTTTCAGCTGGTTGGCGGCCATCACGGCGCAGTTGTCCTCGCTCTCGGGGGTGGAGGCGCCCAGGTGGGGGATGGCGATGACGTTGTCCACGCCCAGCATTTCATCGGTGGGGAAGTCCACCACGTAAGCGGCTACCTTGCCCGCCGCCAGAGCGGCCAGCATAGCGTCGCTGTCCACCAAGCCCGCGCGGGAGAAGTTGAGGATGCGCACCCCGTCCTTCATAGCGGCAAAGGCGGCCTCATTCAGCATACCCTTGGTGTCCGCTACCAGCGGTACGTGGACGGTGATGTAGTCGCAGTCGGCATAGATCTCGTCCAGGGTGGCGGCGTGGTGGATGTGGCGGGACAGTTTCCAGGCCGCGTCCACCGACAGATAGGGGTCGTAGCCATAGACGTCCATACCCAGCGCCACGGCGGCGTTGGCCACCAGCACGCCGATGGCGCCCAATCCGATAACGCCCAACTTCTTGCCCAGCAGTTCGGGGCCGCCGAAGGCGGACTTGCCTTTCTCCACCAGCTTGCCTACCGCGTCGCCCTCGCCCTTGAGGGTGCCCGCCCAGGCGATGCCGTCCACCACCTTACGGGAGGACAGGAACAGACCTGCCAGCACCAGCTCTTTCACGGCGTTGGCGTTGGCACCGGGGGTGTTGAACACCACGATGCCCTGCTCGCTGCATTGATCAATGGGGATGTTATTGACGCCGGCACCGGCGCGGGCGATGCCCAGCAGGGTGTCCGGCAGATCCATCTCGTGCATAGCCGCCGAGCGGACCAGTACACCCGCCGCCCCGTCTATCTGATCGGTGACGGTGTACGCCGCCCCCAGACGGTCGGTGCCGCAGGCGGCAATTTTATTTAACGTACAAATATTCATCAGGTATTCTCCTTTTCAAACTGCTCCATAAAAGCTACCAGCTTCTCCACGCCCTCCAGCGGCATAGCGTTGTAGATGGAGGCCCGCATACCGCCCACCGAGCGGTGACCCTTCAGGTTCACAAAGCCGGCGGCGGTGGACTCCTTGACGAATTTCGCGTCCAGCTCGTCGTTGCCGGTGACAAAGGGCACGTTCATCAGAGAGCGATCCTCGGGGACGACGGTACCCTTAAACAGCTTGGAATTATCCAGGAAATCGTACAGCAGCTTGGCTTTCTTTTCGTTCAGCTCCTGCATCTTCTCCAGACCGCCGAAGTTCTCCTTGATCCACTCCAGCACCAGCTTCATAATGTAGATGGTGTAGCAGGGCGGGGTGTTGAACATAGAGCCGTTGTCGGCGTGGGTCTGATAGTTGAACATGGTGGGGGTGATGTCCATGGCCTTGCCGATGAGGTCCTCACGGATGATCACCACGGTGACACCGGAGGGTGCCATATTCTTCTGAGCACCGGCGTACAGCACACCAAATTTGGTCACGTCAATGGGCTTCGACAGCACGCAGGAGGAAATGTCCGCCACCAGCGGCACGTCGCCGGTGTCCGGCAGGTTGTGGTACACGGTGCCATAGATGGTGTTGTTCATACAGATGTGGACGTAGTCCGCATCGGGGCGGAAGTCCTCTTTGGTTAACTTGGGGATGTAGGAGAAGGTCTTATCCTCCGAGGAGGCCACCGCTTTGGCGTCGCCGTAGCGGGCGGCCTCTTTATACGCCTTTTTCGCCCACTGGCCGGTGACGATATAGTCCGCCTTGCCGCTGCCGGTCATCAGATTCAGCGGCACCATGGCGAACTGGGATGACGCACCACCCTGCAGAAACAGCACTTTGTAGTTCTCGGGGATGTTCATGATCTCGCGCAGCAGGGCTTCGGTCTTATCAATAATGCTCTGGTACACCTTAGATCGATGAGACATCTCCATCACCGACTGACCGGAACCTTCGTAGTCCAGCATTTCGGCGGCGGCTTTTTCCAGTACTGCCTGGGGCAGCATAGACGGGCCTGCGGAAAAATTGTATACTCTTGCCATGTCTCATTCCTCCAATATAGTATTTTCTCTCGGGCGAGGGATACCTTATCCTACGCCTCTGTAAGGGAGATTAGAACGAATTATACACCTATCACTTTAAAGTGTCAATGCTTTAACGCAAAAAAGTCTAAAAGTTTGTTAAATTTTTTGCAATTACGGCGTTAAAGGTGAATTTTAGGAGTAGGGAGGGGGGCGACTACGCATCCTATCCCGCTTTGGACAATGCGAGAACGGGGGAACAAAAAAGAGTCCGTGGCGGTGCCACGGACTCTTTTTATATACATTTATTACTTGCGGACAAACAGGATGCCCAGGGTGTTGGGACCGCAGTGGGAGGAGATGGTACATCCCGCGCGGGTGATGTAGATCTCGTCGAAGTGCATATGCTTCTCCACCGCCGCCTTGACGATGGCGATGCGCTCCTCGGAGATGCCGGAATGGGTGATGAAGATGCGATCCTGACGGATGTCCTCACGACCCGCCAGACGGTCCGCCACGTACTCCTCCAGCACGCGCTCCAGCGTGCCGCGGTATTTCTTGCTGACGCCCATAGAGCCGCCCTCGTTGGACACCTCAATGCAGGGCTTCAGCTTCAGCACGTTGGCGCCCAGCATGGCCACGGCGGAGCAGCGACCGCCCTTGTGCAGGAATTCCAGGTTATCCACCACGAAGGAGGCCTCCACCTTTTTGGCGATGTCCTGCACCTCGGCCACGATCTGCTCCACGGGCATACCCGCGGCGATGCGGTCGCCGGCGGCCATCACCACGTGACCGAAGCCGGTGGACAGGTTATTGCTGTCGATGGCGTACAGACCGTCCAGCTCCATCGCCGCCAGACGGCAGTTGTTATAGGTGGTGGACAGGGCGGAGCCGATGGTGACGCAGATGACGTCGTTGCCGGCGTCGATAAAGGGCTTGACGAATCCGATGAACTCGTCCATATTCAGTGCCGCAGTCTTGGGCAGCACCTTGTGCTCGTGATAATAGGCATAGATGGCGTCGGGGTTGATGTCCACGCCGTCCAGATAGGAGTTCTCCTCCAGATTGACGTGCAGAGGCAGAATTTTCACCTGATATTTTTCGATCAGCTCGTCGCTCAGGTCACAGGTGCTGTCTGCGCAAAGAATAATCGGTTTTGCCATAACAAAATCGTTCCTTTCGTATCAGTGGTTTGTTCATACGGGTGATATTCTAACACAAAAAACGATATTTTGCAACCCTTCTCGCTTTTTTGACAAAATCCGCCGTTTTTTTGCAATTCACCCTTGCAATCGCGCGGGGTTATGGTACAATGAAAGCAGATAGTTTATCATCCCCGCAGGAGGTATCGGATATGCCGGTTATGGAGAAACAGCGTATTAAGATCAGCAGCAGACGACGTATGGTCAGAGGGTTGGTGGCATTGGTCGCCGCTCTGGCTCTGTTGCTGTGCGGCCTGACCGTCTTTACTATCGTGCGGGACAATCAACTCCGTCACCAATTGGCGCAGCAGGACAGCGTCATCGCCGACCTGCGGGGGGAGATGGAGGACGCCCGTGACGAGATGTCCGCTCTGCAGGACGAGCTGGAGGACACCCGCGACGAGATGGAGGCTCAGCAGAAGAAATACGAGGACAAGCTGAAGGATAAAGATGCCCTCATTGATAAGCAGAAAAAGACCATCGCCAGCCTGCGCACCCAGATATCCCAAAAGAAGACCACCTCCGGCAAGGGGAAGACCACCACCACGGCGGATCAGAACCTGCCGGAGCGGGATTACGGTGACCACAGCGGAGAGAAGCTGGTGGCACTGACCTTTGACGATGGCCCGGGCCCCTACACCGAGCGGCTGCTTAATGCGATGAAAAAGCGGGGGGTCAAGGCCACTTTTTTTGTCCTCGGTAATCGGGTCGACCGCTATCCCGATCTGATCAAGCGGATGGAGAAGGAGGGTCACGTGGTGGGCAACCACTCCTACGACCACCCGAATCTGACCCGTCTGACCGCCTCCGGCGTCAGCAGCAATATGAATAAGACCGCCAAGAAGGTGGAGAAGCTGATCGGGCACAAGCCGGAGGTGATGCGCTGCCCCGGCGGCGCCTGTAATAAAACGGTGAAAAAGTACGCCGCCGATGCGGGCATCCCCATCATCTACTGGAGCGTGGACACCCGCGACTGGGAGAGCCGCAACGTCAATGCCATTATGAACGTGAGCTTCGGCAAGAACGGCATCAAGGACGGCTCCATTGTGCTGATGCACGACATCCACGAGCCCAGCGTCGACGCCGCCATCAAGATGATGGATAAGCTGAAAAAACAGGGATACACCTTCGTTACCGTGCCGGAATTGCTGATGGCGCGGGAGGGGGAGATCGTGCCCGGTACAGTATATTACTAAAGTCTGTTGGGAAATGCTAAAGCGTCGACCTGTGTCGGCGCTTTTCCCGTATGAGCGAAAGGATGTGAGACCGTGGCAAGAACCGAATTTCGGCGGCGGCTGCGCCGTGTGGGACGGCTGACCGTGGCGGCCATCGGCCTGCTGCTGTTGGTGTGGGGGCTGCTGCCCCTGTTCACCGAGGGCACGCCCGGTGTGGGGGTACTGGTTCCCGTGGCGGTGGCGGTCATCGGTCTGCTGTGGGGGCTGAAACGACCCGAAAATTCCAAACCTCCGAAAGGATGGAAACGCGTTATGACAGCATTTCTGTGGATATTGGCGGCGGCGGTGGCGGTGACCGGCATCGTGTGTACGGTGCTGATGAATCGGGCGGCCAACCGCGCCCCTGCCGAGGGTGCCACCGTGGTGGTGCTGGGGTCAAAGATACACGAGGATCAGCCCAGCCGTATGCTGGAGGATCGCCTGCGTCTGGCCGCCGACTATCTGCGGCAGAATCCCGACGCCAATTGCGTGGTGGCGGGCGGTCTGGGCAAGGGGGAGACCTACACCGAGGCCTACGTGATGAGAAAGTATCTGGTGGAGCAGCAGGGCATTGACCCCGACCGCATCGCCACCGAGGACGAGTCCACCGACACCCGCGAAAACCTGACCTTTTCCCTGGAGATCATTCACGAGAAGGGGTGGAGCACCCACGTGGTGACCGCCACCCAGATATTCCACCAGTATCGGGCGGGACAGCTGGCTGTGGAGGCCGGCGCCGACTCGGTGGGGGCGGTGGCATGCCGTACCCCCGTCCATCTGGTGTTGTACTACTGGGTGCGGGAGTGTGCCGCCATCTGCCGTCTGTGGCTGATCGGATATTAACCCCCACAAAAACGCTCTGAAACGGACGATAAAAAACAAGCCACGGCTCCGTGTGTTCTGTGAAGAACCCACGGAGCCGTTTTTTGACGTCATTTTTGCCCGAAACCCCGAAAAACACCGAAAAAGTATAAAAAAATAAGCCAAGCCCTAAAAAGTGCTTGACAAATGGTAAATGTTGATATATTATCTTATAATGCCTTAATGTGAGAAGTCTGCCCTTTGGCACAAAATGAGTATAGCACATTTCGCCAAAAAAGGCAAGAAAAATTTTTCATTTTTCTGCAGAAACTCTCGCAAAATCGGCAAAATCGCGATGCATTCATCTGGTTATCCAACCTCTCTGCGCCGCCCGGAAACGGAGCAGAGAAATTGACGAAAAGGAGTGAAGGGCCAAATGACGAACATCAAACCGGTAAAGCTGGGCAATAACGTCCGTATGAGCTTTGCCAAGATCAACGAAGTGCTGGATATGCCCAACCTCATCGAGGTGCAGAAGAATTCCTACCAGTGGTTCCTGACGGAGGGTCTGCGGGAGGTCTTTGAGGAGACCGCCGCCATCACCGACTACAACGGCAACCTGGTGCTGGATTTCATCGGCTACCGTCTGGAGGACAAACCCAAATACACCGTCGAGGAGTGCAAGGAGCGTGACGTGACCTACGCCGCCCCCCTGTACGTCCGCGTCCGTCTGCTGAATCAGGAGACCGGCGAGATCAAGGAGTCCGAGGTCTTTATGGGCGATTTCCCCATCATGACCGACAGCGGCACCTTCGTCATCAACGGTGCGGAGCGTGTGATCGTATCTCAGCTGGTCCGTTCCCCCGGCGTGTACTTCGATATGGTGCACGACACCCTGGGTAAGGAGCTGTTCTCCTCCACCGTCATCCCCAACCGCGGTGCTTGGCTGGAGTATGAGACCGACTCCCAGGATGTGTTCTACGTCCGCATCGATAAGAACCGCAAGATTCCGGTGACCGTGCTGGCCCGTGCCATGGGTCTGTCCACCGATGCCCAGATTCTGGAGTTCTTCGGCGACGACGAGCGCATCCACGCCACCCTGCTGAAGGACACCACCAAAAACAAGGAAGAAGCCCTGCTGGAGATCTATCGCAAGCTGCGTCCGGGCGAGCCTGCTACCGTAGAGAACTCTCAACAGCATCTGGATAACCTGTTCTTTGACCCCCGCCGCTACGACATCTCCCGCGTGGGTCGCTATAAATACAATAAAAAGCTGAGCCTGTCCAACCGACTGGCCGGCTGCACCCTGAGCCGTCCCATCGTGGATCCCGCCACCGGCGAGATCCTGGCCGAGCCCGGCGAGGTCATTGACCGCGCCCGCGCTATGGAGATGGAGGATGCCGGTGTTACCGTCGCCTACGTCAACGTAGAGGAGCACGGCGAATTGCGCGAGGTCAAGATCGTGTCCACCGGTATGGTGGATCTGGCCAAGTACGTCAGCGCCCCCGTGTACGAGGCGGTCAAGAAGACCCTCAACGAGCGGGTGAACTACACCGTTCTGACCGAGATCCTGGGTCAGAGTCTGTCCGATGAGGAGCTGCCGGAGGCTCTGCTGGCCCGCGCCAAGGAGCTGATCCCCAACACCATCACCGTGGACGACATCCTGGCCTCCATCAACTATCTGAACTGCCTGGGTCACCACATCGGCACCACCGATGACATCGACCACCTGGGCAACCGCCGCATCCGTTCGGTGGGCGAATTGCTGCAGAACCAGTTCCGAATCGGCTTCTCCCGTATGGAGCGCGTGGTGCGCGAGCGTATGACCCTGCAGGCACAGGATATGGACGTGATCACCCCTCAGGCGCTGATCAACATCCGTCCCGTGGTGGCGGCGATCAAGGAGTTCTTCGGCTCCTCTCCGCTGTCCCAGTTTATGGATCAGAACAACCCCCTGGCCGAATTGACCCACAAACGCCGTCTGTCCGCTCTGGGTCCCGGCGGTCTGTCCCGTGACCGCGCCGGATTCGAGGTTCGAGACGTTCACTACAGCCACTACGGCCGTATGTGCCCCATCGAGACCCCCGAAGGTCCCAACATCGGTCTGATCTCCTATCTGGCCACCTTCGCCCGTATCAACGAGTACGGCTTCGTGGAGGCCCCCTACCGTAAGGTGGATAAGGCCCCCGGCGTGGTGACCGACGAGGTTACCTATATGCCCGCCGATATGGAGGACGACTTCATCGTGGCTCAGGCCAATGAGCCGCTGGATGAGAATAACCGCTTCGCCCGGTCTAAGGTTACCACCCGTCACCGCGGCGAGTTTAAGGAAGAGGATCCCTCTGTCGTGGACTATATGGACGTATCCCCCAAGATGGTTGTGTCCGTGGCCACCGCTATGATCCCCTTCCTGGAGAACGATGACGCTAACCGTGCCCTGATGGGCTCCAACATGCAGCGCCAGGCTGTCCCGCTGCTCAAGACCGAGAGCCCCATCGTGGGTACCGGTATGGAGTATAAGGCGGGTGTGGACGCCGGTGTCTGCGTGCTGGCTAAGGCGGCCGGTAC
>JAZQKF010000006.1:0-11367 GCA_045542015.1 Acutalibacteraceae bacterium | reverse complement strand
CCAGGGCTTCGGTTTGGTCGCCGACGTAGCTGTCACCGCAGGCGGTGCAGGTGTAGGTGGTGTAGCCGCCGCTGACGCAGTCGGGGGCGGTCACCACAGCGACGTAATCGTGACCCAGGGCTTCGGTTTGGTCGCCGACGTAGCTGTCACCGCAGGCGGTGCAGGTGTAGGTGGTGTAGCCGCCGCTGACGCAGTCGGGGTCGGTCACCGTGGCGATGTAATCGTGGTCAGCGTAATCGCCGTATTCGCAGCCGCAGACAACGCACTCCGCCCGCTTATGGCAGGTGGGCTCGCCGCCGTAACACTCCTCGGAGTAGCCCCGCAAGGGCTCGTGGCAATACAAACATTCATAATTTATCACGTGGACGCCGTCGCCGCGCGCCTCCACCCGCTCCTGCTCCACGCAGGTGGCGTCGGGGCGGGTCAGCTCGCCGCACAGGACGCAGATCTGAGAGCAGTCGAACTCATACTCATGCTCGCACACCTCCGGCACCACGGGTACGTCGGGGACGTCGGGCACGTCGGGGACGTCGGGTACATCGGGGACGTCGGGCTGGTCGGGCTGGTCGGGCTCGATGTCTTTTTTCTCACCGCAGTTGACGCAATAGCCATTATCGTAGCTGTGCCCAAAGGCGGCGAACACCAGACCGCAGTCCAGGCAGTAGCCGTCCTCGGTGCAGGTGGGCTGTCTGCCGTTCTGGTGGGTGCATACGTCCGGCACCACCGGCACGTCGGGCTCTACCTCCCGCCACTCACCGCAATAGTTGCACTCGGGGTCGGCGTCATCGTCATAGATATGCACGCCGGTGGCGGGGGTGAATTCCTGATAGCATTCGCCGCACAGGACGCAGCGATGCTCAGAAACACCCTCGTGGATGCAGGTGGGCTCCGAAACGATGTGGACGATCCACTGGTGGTCGCACTCCTCGGGTTCTACCTCACGCCGCTCGCCGCAGTAGTTGCACTCGGGGTCGTAGTCGTCGTCGTAGATATGCACACCGGTGGCGGGGAAAAACTCCACCTCGCGGCGGTAGCACAGGGTGCAGTACCGTTCCCACACGCCCTCGTTGACACAGGTGGGCTCGGTGAACATCAACTCCTGCCACTCGTGGTGGCACTCCTCCGGCTCGGTGATCTGCTGCTGACCGCAGTAGATACAGTAGCCGCTCTCGTCGTAGTCGTGCTCGCCGGTGGCGGGGGTGAACTCCTGGCGGCGTTCGCCGCACAGTCGGCAATGATACTCCCACAGGCCGTCCTCCGAACAGGTGGGCTCCCGCAACAGGGTTTCCTCCCATTCGTGCGCACACACGTCCGGCACCACCGGCACGTCGGGGACATCGGGCTGGTCGGGTTGGTCGGGGACGTCGGGGATGATGTCCTGCTTTTCACCGCAGTACTCGCAGATGCCGTTCTCGTCGTATTGATGTCCCAGCGCCTCAAACATCAGCCCGCAGTCCGGGCAATAGCCGTTCTCGGTGCAGGTGGGCTGTCTGCCGTTCTCGTGGGTGCAGGGAACAACCGGCACGTCGGGCTCTACCTCACGCCACTCGCCGCAGACGTTACATTCCTGGTCGTTCTCGTCGTCGTATTGATGGTCGCCGGTGGCGTCACCGTAGTTCAGGTAACAGCGCTCACACTCAGCAGGTGCCCCGCAGGTGGCGGTACCGCCGTAGCATAGCTCCACGTCCATAAAGACGGTCTGATAACACAGCATACAGTCGTACACCACCAGGTGCAGGCCGTTGACGTTACCGCCGTAACACCAGGGCTCGCTGCACTCGTGCTCACAGGGGTTTTCGAGGTCGCGCGTGGAATAGCAGACGTTACACTCCGTATCGGCGTCATCGTCGTATTCGTGACCCAGCGGCTCGGTCCGCTGGCCGCAATCCTTACAATAGCCTACGCTCACGCAGGTAGCGCCGATGGCGTTGAGATGGCAGCAGGAAATATCCGGAATATCCGGCTCGTCATCCCGATACGCGCCGCAAATATTGCAATACAGGTCATCCTCATCATCGTACCGGTGACCCGCCACATCACGCAGGGCGCCGCAGGTGTTGCAATCGGGGTCGCAGTCATTGTCGTACCAGTGATAACGAGCCTGACGGATCTCGCCGCAACGGTTACATTCGGCGTCACAGTCGTTGTCGTACCAATGGCCCTCTACGTCACGCCAGTAGCCGCACACGTTGCAGCTGCCGTCGCAGACGTTGTCGTAGACGTGCAGATTGCCGGCGTCCCGCCATTCACCGCACACGTTGCAGTATTCACTGCAGGAATAGTCGTAGGTGTGGGGGGCGGCGTTCTCACGGCGATGGTCGCACCAAGAGCACTCCTCTTGGCAAACGTCGTAATACATATGGGGCGCTTCACGGATGAGGCCGCAGGTATGGCACTCATTATCGCAATCGCCCCAATAGTCGTGGGACGCCTCGCGGAGGAAGCCGCACTCGTTGCAATCGACGTCGCAGTTGGAGTCATAGCTGTGATCCCGCTTTTCACGCAGATACTTGCACTGGTTGCAGGAATCGTCACAGCCGTTATCAAAGACGTGGAGGTGGATCGTCGCGTTGCGGGAACGGGCAACCGTATCGCCGTTCGGACCATCCTTCAGCAGGCAGTATACGTAAGCGCCGTTGAGGTCCCGTGTCACGTCGATGTCCAGACGCCAACCCTGAGCCACCTCTTTGGCACTACCGCCGGACCGGACCAGATACCAATAGCAGTAGTAACCGCCGGTGTACTCAATATAGAAGGTGGTGTAGTGCTCGTTTTCGCTCACCTTGTCGGCGGGCTGATTGTAGATAATGTTGCCCTGGGGAACGGCCCGCCCGGCACCGCAGATATTGCAGTTTACGTCATAGGTGTCGCTGTAAACGTGGTCGTAGCCGGCTCTCTCGTAGCCGCAGATGTTGCAGGTTTTATCGCAGTTGAGGTCGTATTCGTGATCCCCTTCCGGTTCACGGACAAAACCGCACTCGTTGCAAACGGTGTCACACTGGTGGTCGTACCAGTGACCGCTCACCCAGCGGGTATGGCCGCACAGGTTGCATTCGGTATCGCACTCATTGGAGTATTGGTGCTCCTGATACCCGCGCCAGTAGCCGCACACGTCGCAATCTCCGTCGCAGGGATTGCTGTAGGTATGCTCCGCAGGAGCCTGCCGCATCTCGCCGCAGTAGTTGCACTCCTCATCGCAATCGTAGTCGTAGACGTGCACACCGGTGGCGGGGAAAAACTCCACCTCGCGGCGATAGCACAGGGAGCAATACCGCTCCCACACACCCTCGTTGATGCAGGTGGGCTCGGTAACGACGCCGTCCACCCATTCGTGGCGGCACTCCTCAGGATCCTGCCGCTCACCACAGTATTCGCAATAGCCATTCTCGTCATAGAGATGCTCACCGGTGGCGGGACGGATCTCTACCTGTTGCTCATAGCACAGGGTGCAGTAATACTCCCACAGACCGTCCTCCATACAGGTGGGCTCCCGCATTGAGCCGATCTCCCACTGATGCTCGCACCCGTCGGGCACCACAGGCTCATCGGGAACGGCAGGCTCATCGGGCGCGGCAGGCTCATCAGGCGCGATTTCCTGCTTCTCGCCGCAGTTGACACAGATGCCGTTCTCGTCGTATTGGTGTCCCAGCGCCCCATAGACGATGCCGCAATCGCGGCAGACACCGTCCTCGGTGCAGGTGGGCTCGGTCACCCGATGCCCCGCAATACCGCAGGCGGCAGAGGCGCTCAGCGGAATACAGGATATCAGCAGCAGGGTTACCAGTAACACAGATAGACACTTTTTCATCCCTAAAACTCCTTTCGTATAGTTCTCTCCATTTTCACTATAACAGCATTGATTCGATTTTTCAACCCTTTGACAAACATTGATGGGATGAAAGAGGGGTGAAAAAGGGGTGAAAATGATCAAATTGATGGTTTTTGTGGGATTTTTGCGCTTCGCTACCCCGCGATGCCGACCGACGTCGCATAGAATTCGTAGGGGGGCATTCCATATGCCCCCGCAAACGGGCGGGCACAGACGCCCGCGAGTTTTGCGGCTGTGCCGCAAAATCTCGACGGACTTCGCCGTAGGCGAACGTCCTCGTCCCCTACAATACCAAACCTACGTAAAACAATTCCTCATTACTAATTACTCATTACTAATTACAACAAAAAAAGAGCCTATCCTGACGGATAGGCTCTTTTTTGTTAATTGCAAACCGCTTAATTACAGCAGCTCGATGATGGCCATCTCGGCGGCGTCGCCACGACGGGCGCCGGTTTTGATGATGCGGGTGTAACCGCCGTTACGCTCAGCATACTTGGGAGCGATCTCATCAAACAACTTCTTCGCCACGGACTCCTTGGTCACGAAAGCCATAACCTGACGCTTGTTGTGCAGGGTGGGCTCCTTGGCGATGGTGATCATCTTCTCCGCCATAGAACGCACTTCCTTAGCGCGGGTGACGGTGGTCTCGATCTTGCCGTTCTCCAGCAGGAACGTGACCATAGCACGCAGCATAGCCATACGGGAGGCAGTGGGTCTGCCTAACTTTCTGGTACCGGGCATGGATATTCACTCCTTATCTTCTCCGTCCGATGTCGGACGCGGGATTATTCTTCGTCGTCCCGCAGGCGCAGGCCCAGGGACTCCAGCTTATTGATAACTTCCTCCAGGGATTTGCGTCCCAGGTTACGCACCTTCATCATATCGTCCTCGGTGCGGCTGATCAGATCCTCGACGGTGTCGATGCGGGCTCTCTTCAGGCAGTTGAAGCTGCGCACGGAGAAATCCAGCTCCTCGATGGTCATGGACAGCACAGAGCTCTGCGCCTGATCGTCGGTCTTAACCAGGATGGGGTTGCCCTCCAGCGCATCGCCGGACAGGTCCACAAACAGGTTCAGGTGCTCGGTCAGCACGCGGGCGCCCAGAGAAACGGCCTCCTGCGCGCACAGCACGCCGTTGGTCCAGACCTCCAGGGTCAGCTTGTCATAGTCGGTGATCTGACCCACGCGGGTGTTCTCCACGGTGTAGTTCACCTTCACCACGGGGGTGTAGATGGAGTCCACCGGAATCACGCCGATCACGGGGTTCATCAGCTGCTTGTTACGGTCGGCGGGCACATAGCCGCGTCCCTTATCCAGAGTCAGCTCCATATTCAGTCGGCCACCCTCAGACAGGGTAGCGATGTGCATATCGGGATCCAGCAGCTCAACCTCGCTGTCGCACTTGATAGAGCCGGCGGTCACCTCGCAGGGGCCCTCAGCCTCGATATACACGGTCTTGGGGCCGTCGCCGTTGATCTTCGCCAACAGACCCTTAACGTTCAGGACGATCTCGGTCACGTCCTCCTTCACGCCCTCAATGGTAGAGAACTCGTGGAGGATGCCGTCGATCTTGATGGAGGTTACTGCCACGCCGGGCAGAGAGGACAGCAGAACGCGCCGCAGGCTATTGCCGATGGTGGTTCCGTAACCCCGCTCCAGCGGCTCCACGACAAACTTGCCGTAGGTGCCGTCGGTAGCCAGATCCAGGGCTTCAATCCGGGGCTTTTCGATTTCGATCATGCAAAAACCCTCCTTATGATAATGTCATGCCGCAGATGCCGCCACAGGGCGGACATCTGAGCGGGTATATGCGGACATTGGCGAGCAGGACTCCGATTACTTGGAGTACAACTCGACGATCAGGGTCTCCTCGATGGGCAGATCGATGTCCTCGCGCTTAGCCAGGGCAACCACCTTGCACTCCAGGTTATCCTTGTTCATCTCCAGCCACTTCGGCACGGGACGAGCGCTGTTGGCCTCAACGATGGCCTTGATCTTGTCCAGGGAGCGGCTCTTCTCACGGACGGCGATCACCATACCCGGCTTCACCAGGAAGGAGGGGATGTTGACGGTACGACCGTTGACGGAGAAATGCTTGTGACCCACCAGCTGACGGGCCTCCGCACGGGAGGAAGCCAGACCCATACGATAGACAACGTTGTCCAGACGGGACTCCAGCAGAGTCAGCAGGTTCTCACCGGCGGCGCCGGGCATCTTCTCAGCCAGCTCGAAATAGTGACGGAACTGACCCTCCAGAACGCTGTAATAGCGCTTGGCGACCTGCTTGGTGCGCAGCTGCTTACCATACTCGGAAGCCTTCTTCATACGAGCCTGGCCGTGCTGGCCGGGGGCGTAGGAGCGGCGATCCAGAGCGCACTTACCGGTGTAGCAACGCTCACCCTTCAAAAACAGTTTCTGACCTTCGCGGCGGCACAGCTTGCACACCGCACCAGTATATCTTGCCATATCAATATACCTCCTATCAATCAGACGCGACGGCGCTTGGGAGGACGGCAACCATTGTGAGGAACGGGGGTAACGTCCTTAATCAGGGTGACGTCCAGACCGGCGGCCTGCAGAGCGCGGATGGCGGCTTCACGGCCGGCACCGGGGCCCTTAACGTAAACTTCAACGGTCTTCAGACCGTGCTCCATAGCGGCCTTAGCAGCGGTCTCGGCAGCAGTCTGGGCGGCGTAGGGAGTGGACTTACGGGAACCGCGGAAGCCCAGCTCACCGGCGCTGGCCCAGGACAGAGCGTTGCCCTGCAGGTCGGTGATGGTGACGATGGTGTTGTTGAACGTGGACTGGATATGGGCGGCGCCACGTTCGATGTTCTTGCGTTCTTTGCGACGACGGGTAGCACCCTTGCGCGCAGTAGTCTTGGCAGCCATTTTATATCCCTCCTACTTATTTCTTCTTGTTGGCGATGGTCTTCTTGGGACCCTTGCGGGTACGGGCATTGGTCTTAGACCGCTGACCACGAACCGGCAGGCCCTTGCGATGACGCAGGCCACGGTAAGAACCAATTTCGATCAGGCGCTTGATATCGAACGCAACGGTACGGCGCAGGTCGCCCTCCACCACGTAGTTGTGGTCGATATGCTCACGCAGCTTGGACACTTCGTCCTCGGTCAGGTCCCGCACACGGGTGTCGGGATTGATACCGGTAGCGGCCAGGATGTCATTGGCAGACTTGCGGCCGATACCGAAGATGTAAGTCAGGCCGATCTCCACACGCTTGTCGCGGGGCAGGTCGACACCAGCAATACGTGCCATAGTATATTCCTTCCTTTCTGTCGCGTGGGCGGATTAGCCCTGACGCTGCTTGTGCTTGGGGTTCTCGCAGATCACCATAATGCGACCCTTGCGCTTGATGACCTTGCACTTCTCGCAGATTTTCTTCACAGAAGGTCTGACTTTCATAAAGAATACCTCCTTCGTGCGTTATGCACGGTTACTTTTGTGTTGAAGCCGGTGGGCTTCTCTTACTTAGTACGCCAAGTAATGCGGCCCTTGGTCAGGTCGTAGGGACTCATCTCTACGGTAACCTTATCGCCGGGCAGGATGCGGATGTAGTTCATACGCAGCTTGCCGGAAATATGGGCCAGGATCTTGTGGCCGTTGGCCAACTCAACCTGGAACGTGGCGTTGGGGAGTGCCTCCACCACGACGCCTTCCAGTTCGATCACATCGTTCTTCGACATAATTTACCTCCCTAATGAGTGCCGTCACAGTTGGTTCACCGCAATTTGCCGTCCGGGTCGGTCATAATGACCGGACCGTCAGGCGTGATCGCGATCGTATGCTCAAAGTGTGCGGACAACCGGCCGTCTTTGGTGACCGTTGTCCATCCGTCCCCAAGAATACTCACCTCGTGGGTGCCGGCATTGACCATCGGTTCGATGGCCAGAGTCATGCCCGGCAGCAGCTTTTGACCGCGCCCGGGCGTGCCGAAATTGGGTACGCTGGGATCTTCGTGCAGATTCGTGCCTACTCCGTGGCCGACGAACTGCCGTACCACCGAGTAACCACGCATCTCGACATACCGCTGGACCGCGGCACCGATGTCCCCCACCCGATTGCCTGCGGTGGCCATCTTAATGCCCTCGTACAGACTCTCGCGGGTGGCGTCCATCAACGCCTGTGCCTCGGCGGAAACCTGACCCGCCCCAAAGGTGGCGGCGTTGTCTCCGTGGAAGCCGTTGTAGAAGGCGCCCACGTCAATGCTGACGATGTCGCCCTCGCGGATGATGCGTTTGCCGGGTATGCCGTGGATAACCTCGTTATTCACCGATATGCAGGCGCTGGCGGGGTATCCGCTGTAACCGAGGAAGCTGGGCTTGGCTCCCATACTCTCGATGTACTTGCGGATGATGCGGTCGATCTCGCCGGTGGTGACACCGGGTGCGACCGCCTCGCCGCCCAATTTAAGCGCTCTGGCGGAGATGACGCAGGCCTCGCGCATCAGCGCCAGGTCGCGGCTGCTCTTAATGTTTACCATACTCAGCCCTTCAGTAGCTGCAGGGTTTCCTCAGCGATTTCCAGGATGCCCTTCTGGCCATCCACCACCAGCAGCTTGCCGGCGGCCGCGTAGTAATCCCGCAGGGGTTCGGTCTGGGCGTGGTAGACGTGCAGGCGCTCCTGCACGGTTTCGGGGAGATCATCCTTGCGCTGAACGAGGGTGCTGCCGCATTTGTCGCACACACCGTCCACCTGAGGCTTTTTGGTCTCAACGTGGTAGGTGCAGCCACAATCCAGGCATGCACGGCGGCCCGATACACGGCGGGTAATCACCTCGTCGGGGACGTTGATGTCCACCACACGGTCGATGGCGATACCCATCCGGTCAAGCGCCTCGGCCTGAGGAATGGTGCGGGGGAAGCCGTCCAGAATAAAGCCGTTTCGGCAATCGTCCTGACGCAGGCGCTCATCGACAATGCCGATGACGACCTCGTCGGGGACCAGCTTACCGTTTTCGGCGTATTCCTTCGCCTTCAGGCCCATCTCAGTGCCGCTCTTCATCGCTTCACGGATCATATTGCCCGTGGAAATGGTAGGAATGTTCAGGCGCTCGCACAGAATCTCTGCCTGAGTGCCTTTGCCGGCGCCGGGGGCGCCCAACAGAATCAGTTTCATAGTGTTCTCCTTTCGGATTCAACGGCCGGTGCGGGGACAAGTCACCGCGCCGACCCCGGCCCGAAGACCGGGGCCGAACGGCGTTGACGTTCGTACGAAAAACTTAATCTAAGAAACCCTTGTAATGACGCATCATCATCTGGCTCTCGATCTGCTGCACGGTCTCCAGAGCAACACCCACCACGATCATGACGGAGGTGCCGCCGATGGTCAGGCCGTACTGCTTGGTGATCAGACCGAACACAGAGGGGAACAGAGCCACAACGCCCAGGAACAGGGCGCCGATGAAGGTCACCTTATTCAGCACGCGCTTGATGAAGTCAGCGGTGGGCTTGCCGGGACGCTGACCAGGGATGGCGCCGCCGTTCTTCCGCAGGTTGTTGGCCATCTCGGTGGGATTGTACTGGATGGTCACGTAGAAGAAGGCAAAGCCGATAATCAACAGAGCGTACAGAACAACGTATACCCAACTATCCTGCTGGAACAGGCCCACCACGGACTTCCAGAAAGCCTTCTGAGGCTCGCCGAAGAAGGTGGTGATGATAGAGGGCAGAGACAGGATGGAGACCGCCAGAATGACGGGCATAACACCGGACATATTCACCTTGATCGGGATATGGGTGTTCTGGCCGCCGTACATCTTACGGCCCACAACCTTCTTAGCATACTGCACCGGAATGCGGCGCTCGGCATCGGTCATAAACACGATGAAGCCGATCATCGCCAGGAACAGGATGACGATCAGAACCGCCATAACCACGTTCCAGATGGCCTGAGACTGGCCATCGATGATCTGAGCGATACCCTGCTCGTAGAACATACTCCACAGGTAACCGCCGCCGGTGGGGATGCGGGAGAGAATACCGGCAAACAGGATCATAGAGATACCGTTGCCGATACCGTGCTCATTGATCTGCTCACCCAGCCACATAATCAGTGCCGAACCGGCGGTAAAGCACAGGATGATGGTGATGGCGGCAAACCACTGAGCAAAGCCGCTCATGGCGTAGTCAGCGATGGCGTGGTACTGGTTACGCACCATAAAGTAGTAACCGATACCCAGCATCAGACCCAGAATCACGGTGGCGTAGCGGGTGAACTGACCCAGCTTACGGCGACCGGCCTCACCCTCCTTGGACAGGCGCTCCAGATAGGGGATCGCCACGGTCAACAGCTGCAGAATAATGCTGGCGTTGATGTAGGGGGTGATGGACAGAGCGAAAATGGATGCGTTGGAGAAGCCGCCGCCGGACATCAGGGACAAATAGCTCATAAAGGTATTTGCCTTAGACATCTGCAGGGCCTCGCCCAGAGCGGTCACGTCCACAAAGGGAACGGTGACATAAGAGCCGATGCGGAAGATCAACAGGATCATAACAGTGAACAGGATCTTCTTACGCAGATCGACAATCTTCCATGCGTTACGCAGGATCTGGAACATGTCAGATCACCTCGGCCTTTCCGCCCGCGGCCTCGATCTTGGCCTTGGCGGACTCGGAGAAAGCGGCGACCTGAACGGTCAGGCTCTTCTCGATCTTACCGTTGCCCAGGACCTTGACGCCATAGGGGGCTTTTTTGATGATACCGGCGTTCAGCAGCGCCTCTGCATTCACCACAGCGCCATCCTCAAAGCGGTTCAGGACCGCCACGTTGATGGTGGTGTAGGGAGTTGCGAAGATGTTGTTGAAGCCTCTCTTGGGGATGCGACGCTGCAGGGGCATCTGGCCACCCTCAAAACCGGCACGGATACCGCGACCGGCACGGGCCTTCTGACCCTTGTGACCCTTACCGGCGGTCTTGCCGTTACCGGAACCGTGACCACGGCCGATACGCTTGACGTCCCGAACGGAGCCGGGAGCCGGAGAAAGCTCATGAAGTTTCATTGGATTGCACCTCCTTGCTTGGTTTTAAGCGTTAGTTGACCTCGATGAGGTGAATGATCTTAGCGATCTTGCCATTGGTGGCGGCGTTGTCAGGCTGAACGGTGACGTCACCGATCTTCTTCAGGCCCAGGGACGCGGCAGTGGCAATCTGGTCCTTCTTGCAGCCGATGGTGCTCTTGACCAGCTTAATCTGAATGGTGTTCTTCTTAGCCATTGTCTATGTCCTCCTTAACCTAAGATGTCCTGCGCGGACTTGCCACGGGTGGCGGCAGCCTCTTCAGCAGTACGCAGCTGCTTCAGGCCGCACATGGTGGCGTTAACAACGTTGTAGGGGTTGTTGGAGCGCAGGGCCTTGGCGCGGATATCCTTGATGCCGGCAGCCTCCGCCACGGCACGCACGGTGCCGCCGGCGATGATACCGGTACCGGGAGCGGCGGGCTTCAGCAGGACCTTGCCTGCACCAAACTCACCGATCACCTCGTGGGGGATAGTGGTTCCCTTCAGGGAAACCGTGATC
>JAZQKF010000005.1:0-1821 GCA_045542015.1 Acutalibacteraceae bacterium | reverse complement strand
GCATGGTTTTTGGGATTGGCTTACGGTGTTTGTGGGTATGGTCTGTCTTTCAATGCAGGCAACCCATTTGGCGGTGCAATTGCCGCTGAATCAGTGCGGTCGCGTTATGCTGTCCCGTGGCGGTTTCTTGGTCGGCTGGAAGGCTGTTCGTCAATTTGGTGAGCTGGATGCTTTGGTGGTAGATATTGCGGATCTATATCCGGATGAGAGTATGCTGTTGCACGGCATTAAGACCTTCTCCGGTACGCATATTGATGATGCTATTTTAACCGCCGCCTCCTTGGTGGTGCGCTCCGGTGGACCTCTTTCTATGATTTTCCGCCGCATCATTGAGAACAAAGAGGAACTGCTCCACGACGTGGACAGTCTGGTGTATGAGCAGGGAATGGGTCTATCAGGTTGGGTGGACGGTCGCCGCGTGTTTGTCGGTAACCGTCGTCTGTTGCAGAACCACGGCGTGGACGTACCATCTTTAGACTACGAGAGCCGTTACGCTAAGGATGGTCGCCGCTTGGTATACCTGTCTGTAGCAGGTCAACTGTCGGCTATGTACGTGGTATCCTATTTGCCGGATCCGGAGATTCAGGATGCACTGCAGGATCTGTGTCGTTCCCACGTAACGCTGCTGGTGCGTTCTTGCGATCCCAATATGACTACTGCGGATCTATGTGCGGATTTTGAACTGGATGAGTATTACGTGGACGTGCTACCGGCAGCCGCCGGTCGTGCCTATATGCAGTTGGCAGAACGTGCCAGCGATTCAATGCCGGCGGTTATGGCCTCTAACGGGCATATCCTCGGCACAGCGTGGGCGCTCTCCGTGTGCCGTAGCTTGCGGAGCAAGAGTCTGATGGCGCTTTCGGTGCAGGCGCTGGCCTCTGCTATCGGTTTGCTTTTGTGTTTGGTGTGGGCTTTACACGGCACGTTGTCGTTGTTCCAGCCGCTATTGTTTATGTTTGGCGTTAGTTTGCTCACCTGGGTTGTACCGCTACTGAAAAGAACATAAGAATAAAACCCCCAACTCGATTCGAGTTGGGGGTTTCTTTTATGTCGGCATCAGTACTGCTTCACCATTTAGATAATTCCTAATCTGTTCCACAAAGTGGGTCACGTTGCGCCAACGGGTGGTGAAGATTTCACCCTCCGTAGTTTCCACGGCGCATAGGGTACCGGACAGGGAATAGTAGGTGGCACCCAAATAGTGATCGCCTGCATTCGTGTACAAATCCACCTTCATGATAGCATCTTTTTTGTAGGAAGTGGTGGGAATACCATAACGCTCTAATCCCATTAATTGTTGATAGAGCCCACGGAAATCGTCAGTGGGATACGTCTTACCGTTTTCAGTAACGACCATTTTTTCATCTCTGTCCTCTTTCTCTGGATAGTGCGTCAGTTTGAAGTCGTGACGCTTGCCGTCAACGGTGATGGAGATGCGGCCAATATCACCGATGTTTTTTAGGAACAGTAACTGGGTTACCGAATTTTCATAGGTACGCTCCGCCAAAGCGGCCAGCGCACTGTGGTCTACCAAGAAAATGGTGTTAATCCCATCCACCATCACAACGTAGTTATTACTGCTGTCGATACTGCCAACGGTAATGGTAGAGGTGTAGCTGTTATAATATGTCTTCTTTTCTGCAGTATCTTGCGTATTACTGCTTGTGTCGGAATCCTCAATTGTTTCCACAGCCATCGTGCATTCCATAACAATCAGAGGATCGTTGAAGCCCAACTTCTTTTTCTGATCGGCAGTGGGGTGTAGATACAGTGCCTGAGAAGCCTTCAATGATTTAAAACCACTGAGCAGAAGTCGGAGGC
>JAZQKF010000004.1:0-1792 GCA_045542015.1 Acutalibacteraceae bacterium | reverse complement strand
GAGGATGTGGTATATACCTACGGCAATACCCAGTGGGGCGACCTGCTGACAGCCTACAACGGCGTGACCATCACCCATGATGCCATCGGCAATCCCTTAAACGACGGCACCTGGACCTACACCTGGCAGCATGGCCGGGAGTTGGCCTCCATGGCAAAGACCGGCGAGACCTGGTCCTTCACCCACAACGCCGACGGCCTCAGAACCAAACGAACCAACGGCAACCGCACTTATCAGTATACCTATGTAGGCAGTCAGCTGACCAACATGACGGTAGACGGCCACAACATCAACATCTTCTATGACACCAACGGTTCTCCGGTGATGATGAACATGGATGGATATTTCTATTACTACGTTACCAATCTCCAGGGAGATGTGGTAAACCTGCTGAATAGCTCCGGCGAAGAAGTAGTCCGCTACGTCTACGACGCCTGGGGCAACCTCCTTTCCCTCACCGGTGAAGAGGCGTGGATCGCAGGCTACTACAACCCCCTGCGCTACCGTGGCTATGTCTACGATGTGGAAACGGAGCTGTACTACCTCCAAAGCCGGTACTATAACCCCGAACAGGGAAGATTTATTAATGCGGATGGGCTGGTAAGTACAGGGCAGGGCTTGATAGGAAACAATATGTTCTCCTATTGTGGTAATAATCCGGTTTGCAATAAGGATATTTCGGGAGCACGGTATATTGATGCACTATCCGTTGCAGCGGAAAGCGTTGATGAAAGAAAACAAATGTGCCAACTTCAAAATGCGATGGTATTAGGGAAAGTAAACGCATCTACGCCGTGTATGCCTGCATCTAACGGATCTGGTTCAGAGAATGTGGTGCCAGATAAGGTAATACAGGTGGCTCAATCGGTTTGGAACAACCTGGAACTTTCTGCGGGGATAGGCTTGGGATTTTATACCGAAGGAGAAGTAATTGAATCTGCCAATATGCAAGCAGGAATGTATGCTAATAATTTTGTAATTCGATTGGAAGACGGCAGGTTTCAGTGCGGCCAGGATTATTACACTGGTATTGCTTGCTCTGGATATACTCTTAATTTAGGATTTGATGAATACGCATTTATGAAACATGGTAAGCCTGTTTTTGTTGATACCTCAAATGGTTTGTATCAAGATGAAACCTTTACGATTGCCAGTGGAGCATTCTATTTGGCAGGCGGCGGATCATTCAGAATTGGGTTTGATGCAGTGCAGTTCTGTTATGATATGTGGGATATTTTTTAAATTAAAGGAGTGACAATATGCAGAATAGAAACCATAGAATTGGCAGGACTGTTGTGCTGTTTGTTATCTGGGCGATATCGTGGTTGATTATCAATATGGTCATGGGAGGGATAAACGTCTATCGATTGGTTTATCATATTCAGCCGGCTTGTTTTCTCGGCCTGGACGTGATGTTTTATTTCGTTTTTCCTGCTGTTATTGGATATTTTCTGCCATTGATGTTTGTCATTCATAAGCGTTCAGGCTGTGAGAGAGTTAAATGGTTGAGAATTGTATCGACTATTATTATAATTTATCTTATATTTTTCTCTGTTTTGGCTATCTGCACTCTATTAGATGCGTTTTTTAGCACGACGTAGCATAGCACATAACACAGGGGACGTAGCACATAACACAGGGGCGGAGGTGCGTGTTAATCAGCAAGCCTCCGACCCGACCAAGGGGATAGTCCCACTGTCCCCTTGGTCTCTCCTCGGTGCCTGATGAAGTACGTAGAGACAAACGGCAGCAAGCGAACGACCCACTATGCCTATGATGAAGACAACCGGAT
>JAZQKF010000003.1:0-15674 GCA_045542015.1 Acutalibacteraceae bacterium | reverse complement strand
CGGATTTGGGGAACTCTGCAACTTTCAACTTCATCTTAGTTAAAACCCAAAAGACATTGGATTTTTGTAGGAGTGCTTCACCATCCGTTCCCATTTCCTTAGAATGTAAATCTGCTATGTTCTGAAAATGTGAAAAAATATGATCCAACCGCAGTTTATAGAAGCTGTCCACTTCCGAATAACGGATGGTATGTTGTAATGTGTATGTGTTATTCATGTTTTCACCTTGATAAATAATCCATTCTTTAATTTGTGTTTTCGGAAGAGGGAGCGCTGACAACAGCATACGATTCCAATATTCCTAATTTCCGTATCTATCCATTAGTCTTTGCCTTTCTTACTCTTGGTTGAAGTGATTAAATTTGTAATTCCAATAATAATTGCCACCAAAAGCGGTAATGTCGCAATCACTCCTGCCACAATGCAGAGGGTGACAATGGCGGGATTGGTTGCCGCCGCAAGCATGGCAGGGCTGTTGTAGGCAAAGCCTGCTACCGTAAACAGTAGAATTGCTATGAGCGTTGGAATGATAATTAGCAATGCGATTAAAAATTTCATTTTATCACCTTATACGGCCGCAACCTTTTCTTTGACAACAGCCATTTTCTCTGCTGTTGCGGTATAGGACGTAACCCCCAAAATAGTTTCGCCGTCGATCTGCAAGGAGGTCGGGCGGTCAAACTCTACGGTAATTTCCTTTCCTTCTAAAATATCCACGTGTTTTGTGTGCTTAATGTGTTCTCCCTTAAAAAGCGAAGGGAAAATCATCAGCGTTTTCAGTTTGCCTGAATTATGGAATACCATTGTTGAAAGCGTACCCGAATTACGTTTTTGCTCAGGTGTCGGCATCATTCCACCGCCGTAATATCTTCCGTTCATCGTAGGCGCAATCCACACTTTTTTGTATGTATATGTTTTGCCGTCCACCGTAACCTTGGCACTCGTCGGCTTATAATGGAACAAAAGTCCCTTAATAGCAATCGAGGTATAGTTGGCCTTTTTGCCGGGGATTTTTTTAAGTTCATCTCCGACCTCACAGCAATAACCGTCTATGCCGTAGCCGACACCGTTGATGAATCGATATTTTTTGCCATTCACCACAACGGACGGGAGATTTTTTAGATGCTCCGTTATTGAAAATGGTTTGCATTCTTTTGTATGACCTAAGTCATTGGCAAAATCATTACCTGTTCCGTTAGGAAAATACAAAATTTCGTTATGAATTTCAACCCCGTCCGTGCGGTTAATAAACCAGTTGAGTGTTCCGTCACCGCCTGCGAGGATAACGTAATCATCCTTGTCAAGTCCCGATAAAAACACACCGTAGTTAGAAATTTCAGTCACGTCTATGTATTTGACTTCATCATCCAAAATGATTTCTAAGGTTTTAACGCTCTCCATACTGTCGGAGTCGCCTGCTTTTTTATTGTAAAGGATATATGCCGTTGCCATTAACCACACCTCTTAATTTTCAAAAGTTTTATCCTTTATTGCCTTGATATTTTGAATCGCATACAGAATAAAAGACATCAGCATTATGCCGATACAAATACCGACCAAAATCAGTGAAACGGTACGGGGAATATTGTACCAAAGCAGATGAATAGCCATCATGGAATAGAGTGCTACCGTTGTGAGCTTTCCGTGCCATACCGCACCCTTGACGGTATTTGTTCTCTTAATAGTAATCAGTGCGGTGATTCCCGTAAACACTTCTTTAACCACAAGAAGCACAAATGGAATCATCATATACGGAAAGCGTGATACCAAACAAAACAGCATTGCCATTTGTGTCAGTTTATCGGCAACGGGGTCAAACGCTTTGCCGAAGTCACTGATCATATTGCATTTACGGGCGATAATGCCGTCCACAATATCGGTGACGGCAGACAATAGTAATATGAGAAGTGTCCAGATATAATCCTGCTTTACGGTGTAGAGCCATACAATCACAGGTATCAGACAAAGCCGAAAGAAAGATAGTATATTCGGTATGGTGATGATTTTGTTTTGATAATTCTCTGTGCCGTTCTTTACCACTTAAACGAACCCCCATGTTTACCTTTTTGCAAATACAGTATAAAATTCGTTTTGCAACTTAACTTCAACTCAATATCAATTTTTGTTGAAAAAAGAGGTATCGGCTCACCATTGAACCGATACCTCTTACTATTTATATTTATTTAGTTTTTAATTGGAAGCGTCACCGTAAACCGACAACCGCCGCTTTCAATATTTTCTGCGGATATTTCACCGTCACAAAGGGATACGATATTTTTAACAAGGGCGAGACCAAGTCCGTTGCCTTCTTCCTTATGGGAGGTATCTGCCTGATAAAATTTATCAAATAAATGCTTCTTGGATTCCTCAGAAAGACCGGGGCCGTTATCCTCAATTATAAAGACGATTCGTTCGTTTTCTTTAAATAATCGCATTTTTATGATGCCGTCGTTCGGACTGAACTTTATGGCATTGCTCAGTAAATTGCTCCATACGTGATGCAAAACGTTCTTATTGCCATAGTAGCGCACCGCATCCAGCTCTACATCAAATTCAAGATTTTTCGGCTCCCACAAAGATTCTAATGCCAAAATGTCCTCTCGAATTTGCTCATCCAATGCATACTTTTCACGATGAGTCTGTATAGACTGATTTTCAAGCTTTGATAACAGAAGGATATTGCTGACAAGAGAGGAGAGCCGACGGGTATTGAACAGGATTTTTTCTATGTATTCATTTTCTGTTTCATCAATGTTCTCTGTGCTTTGTAAAAGCATGGTATAGCCCTCGATCGCATTAATGGGGGTTTTGAATTCGTGGGATACATTGGAAACGAAATCCGTTTGTAATATCTCGGTTGCTCCGAGTTCCCCTGCCATCATATTAAAGCCCGCAAAGAGTTCCTGAATTTCTTCTGAATTAGACTTGGTTTCCAAGCGGGTATCAAAATTGCCGTCGGCTATTTTCTGCATACCGAGTCGCAGTTCTTTAATGGGGTCGAAAAACATTTTGGATAAAAAATGGGTGGCAAGCAGCGCAATGACCAAACTGAAAATATTAAGCTGAATGAGCAGCGGAATGCTTGTGGAGGTAGGAAGCAGCCATTCAAGCAGTTTTGAAATGCCAAACGAGATAAGAATACTGACCAGAACTACAGCACCGACAAAAACCGTAAGCCTGGTTCTCAGACTGAATTTGATTTTTTCCTTTCTCAATGTTTGAAATCGTTCGTGTTCCTTCATAGCTTTACCACCTTGTATCCGACTCCACGCATTGTTACGATCTTAAAGTCGGGATTGTCACGGAAGCGGTCACGCAGTCTGCCGATATGCACGTCAACCGTATGAGAATCGCTTTCGGTATCGTAACCCCACACGTCGTCCATCAGCTGCTGACGGGTGAATATACGTCCCGGGTAAGATGCCATTTTGTAAAGCAGCATAAACTCTTTTTGGGGCAGAGATATAACCTCACTATTTGTTGTAACGGTGAAAGTATCGCATTCCAAAACGGTGTTACCAATGGTCTGCTTACGCTCATTGATCATCTGTGCGCGGCGAAGAAGCGCCTGCACACGAAGCACCATTTCGTTAACGTTTACCGGCTTTATCATATAATCATCGGCACCGGACAGAATACCGAGTCGCATATCGTCAAAGGCATCCTTGGCGGTGATCATCAGCACGGGTGTATTGTTACCGGCATCCCGAAGCATTCGGACAAGCTGATAGCCGTCCACGATTGGCATCATAACATCCGAAATGACAAGGTCAAAATATTCGGCATCGATAGCATCCAAGGCTTCCTTGCCGTTACCAACTTCCTTTACGGTATATCCGTTTTTAATGAGCACGTGAGCAAACAAGCGTCTGAGCTCACGGTCATCTTCTGCAATTAAAATTTTAAGCATTTTCTTCATCCTCTAATCCAAGGTTTACATTTACATTCTAACATTTTACAGCGTTTTTTTCAACTCACTATCAAATGAAGTTCAACAATTGTTGAACTTTAATTGAAGAAGAGTTGATTTTCGGGTTTTATACTATCTTATTATGGAGTCTTCTGTCGATATAGAAAGGTAGATATATTTTGAAGAAAAAACAACAAAAGCCTTGGCTTTTTAGAGTCATTAAATATTTAGTGCGGCTGTTTTATCCGAAAATAGAGGTCGTTGGGATGGAGAATTTACCCGATGAGCCATGCGCCATTATCGGCAATCATACGCAGCTTCACGGGCCCATTGCTTGTGAATTGTATTTCCCCGATAATTATTATACTTGGTGTGCGGGACAGATGATGAAACTAAAGGAAGTGCCGGAGTACGCCTATACAGATTTTTGGTCGCAAAAGCCCAAAATATTAAGACCTCTATTCAAACTCGTTTCCTATATTATTGCGCCTTTGTCCGTACTGATTTTTAATAATGCACGGACGATTGCTGTTTATAAAGATAATCGAATTTTAAGCACGTTTCGGGAGTCTATCGCCAAGCTGCAAAACGGCAACAGCGTAGTTATTTTCCCTGAACACGATAAAAAATATAATAATATAATTTATGACTTTCAAGAAGGCTTTGTTGACGTGGCGCGGCTTTATTATAAGCGCACCGGCAAAGAGCTTTCCTTCGTACCTCTCTATATAGCACCGAAACTTAAAAAGATGTATTTAGGAAAACCAATTACATTCTCTGCCGATGCACCTATTGCCGAGGAACGCCGCCGTATATGTGATTACTTGATGCAAGAGATTACCGATATTGCTATAGGCTTACCTGAGCATACCGTTATTCCTTATCGCAATATTCCGAAAAGATATTACCCAACAAACATTCAGAGGGAGGCAGAATATGAGAAAACCCGTTGTTGATTACCGTCAGTTTCGCCTTTCAAAACTAAATACACCGCAGTTTTCCCATTTAAAGCTGCTTCTCGGTTGGGTAGGATATTTTATTTTGTATTTCCTAACAGAAAACCTGATACCCGTAGAAAAATGCCACGTTATCCACTGTGGGCTTGACGATATCATCCCGTTTTGCGAATGGTTTTTATTGCCCTATGTTTTTTGGTATGCATTAATTGTTTTTTCGCTCGGTTACTTTGCTCTTTATGACGTGGATAGCTTTAAGAAACTGCAAACATTCATTATTATCACGCAGGTTTGTGCTATGATTATCTATATCCTTTATCCGAACTGTCAGAACCTGCGACCTGCCGAGTTTCCAAGAGATAATTTCTTGACCGACTTCATCGGCTTTTTATATGCCTTTGATACCAATACAGGCGTTTGTCCGTCGCTGCATTGCGCTTATTCCATTGGTATCGCAAGCGTATGGCTCAAAGCAAAAGACGTATCAAAGCTGTGGAAAGCATTTGTTGTAATTGCCGTTATTTTAATTTGCCTTTCCACTATGTTCATAAAACAACATTCGGCGGTAGACTTCTTTGCGGCTTTGCCTGTGTGTCTGCTTGCTGAGATATTAGTGTTCAAGGTGTTTTACAAGAAAAAAGCATAAAGTTTTAGAGGGATGGGGTTTATGAGTATTAAAATCAAAGAAGTTATATCAAAAAAGGATTTAAAAAAGTGGATTGAGTTTCCGAATTCACTTTATAAGGACAATGAGTATTACGTTCCGTTCTTGGCAAGTGATGAGATGGAGACATTTTCGCCTGACAAAAATCCTGCCTACGCTTTTTGTGAAACAAAGCTGTTTTTAGCATATAAGGATAAAAAAACAGTCGGCAGAATCGCTGGACTAATTAACCACGCCTATAACAAGAAATGGAATAAAAACGCTATTCGCTTTACCCGTTTTGATTTTATTGATGACTACGAAGTGTCAAAAGCATTATTCGATACGGTTGTAGCGTGGGGCAAAGAAAACGGACTTACCGAAATTATGGGACCGATCGGCTTTACCGATATGGATCACGAGGGCATGCTGATTGAAGGCTTTGAGGAATTCAACCTTTCCATCACTTTTTACAACCACCCTTATTACATAGAGCATATGGAGCGTTTGGGACTTAAAAAGGATATTGATTGGTTTGAATATCGCATCAATGTCCCTGAAAGTTTGGACCCTCGCTTTGCGAAAATCAGCAACCGTATCTGCGAGAAAAACGGCTATTCGGTGGTTACCTATAACAACCGCAAGGTCCTGTATAACGATGCCTTGGAAGCCTTTAAGATTATTGATATCGCTTTTTCAAAGCTATACGGCACCGTGCCGCTTACTCCCGAAGTGATTAAGCACGCCATTGACGGATACGTGCCTGTAGTCAATCTCGACTACGTATGCTCGATTAAAGATAAAGACGGTAACATTATCGGCTTTGGAGTGCTCGTTCCGTCCATCGCCAAGGCACTGAAAAAGTCTGATGGCAAGATGCTGCCTTTTGGTGTGTTCCGCTTACTTCGAGCCCTTAACGGTAAAAATGACACACTTGAAATGTTCTTTGTAGCGGTTAAGCCCGAATACCAATCACTCGGACTTCCGGCTATACTTATTAACACCTTGGCTCCCAAAATTATCGAAAACGGTGTCAAATACTGCGAAACGGGCCCGATGCTTGAAACCAACACCGCCGTTCACAGTATGTGGCGACACTTTGAAAAGCGTCAACACCGTCGCCGCCGTTGTTACATAAAGGATATCTGATAAATAAAAAGAGCACCCGTAAAGGGTGCTCTTTGCATTTGGTGGAGGCGAGGGGAATCGTGGACATTCGCCTGCGGCGAAGTCCGTCGAGTTTCCCCTCAGCGGTTTAGACAACCGCTGTTTTGCTCCGCAAAAACGGGAAAACATCGCGCTCGTTTTGCGACTTCGATAAAGCATATCGCCACACACGGCCTGTGCGCAAACCTCGCAGGGTTCGATCGCGGGAATCAGAACCCCGGTTTTGCGCCGAGAAAGCATTTGTCCGACAAAACTGCAGCGCAAAACCTGTGAAATTGCCGCAAAGCGGCAATTTCGAGGGGTCGATTCACGAGCCGCAACGAAAAAGCCAAGGGGCACCCTGATGGATGCCCCTTGGCTTTTCTGGTGGAGGCGAGGGGAATCGAACCCCTGTCCGAAAACCACTTGATACAGCTTTCTCCGAGTGCAGTCCGTCTTTTGAGATTCCCCTCACGCATCGCCGGTGGACAGGCTATGCGCTACGGTAGCCACTACGCCGTGACGGTGGGGGTGGCACCCCTCCGTTCACGTTCACCGCTAATCGGCGCCCCGCACCCGGTCGCGGTACTCCGGGGCAGGACGGGCTGCATTAATTAAGCAGCCAGAGCAACTTTAGAGTTGTCGTTTATTTTTAAAAAATTGTCAGTTTTATAGTGGTCCGACGCCACTACTCGCTTACCGTACCTCACAATCCCCGTCGAAACCTTTACGCCCCCGTATGGATGTGCGGTGTCGGGTTTTTATTATACCCAGTTTGCGGGCTGCTGTCAAGGAAAACACACGGTTGAAATTTTCACAACACCATGCTATACTGAAGCTATCCTATGAACACTCGAGGTGGATTATGAGAACAAAAACGAGGTTCTCCCTCTCCACAACTCAAATCATTCTGCTGAGTTTCCTGATGGTCATTCTGGCGGGCAGTCTGCTGCTGAGCCTACCATTCAGTAGTGCGGACGGACGGGGCGTCCCGTATATCGACGCCTTGTTCACCGCCACCACCGCCACCTGTGTGACCGGTTTGGTGACCGTCACCACCGCCACCGCCTGGAGTCTGTTCGGGCAGGTAGTGATTTTGGTGCTCATACAGATCGGCGGTCTGGGGGTCATCACGGTGGTGTCCTGGCTGTTGTTGCTAATGCACCGCCGTCTGGGGCTCAGGGACAACCTGCTGCTACAGGACGCCTTTAACCTCAATTCGCTGTCCGGCCTATCCCATTTCGTCAAGCGAGTGGTAGCCGGCACACTGGTGATCGAGGGCGTGGGAGCGGCACTCTATATGACCGTGTTTGTACCGCAGTTCGGCCTGCGCGGTGTATGGATATCGGTGTTTAACGCCGTATCCGCCTTTTGCAACGCGGGCATGGACATCATCGGCAGCACCAGTCTGTACGACTACGCCACCCACCCGCTGGTGAATGCGGTCACCGCCGCGCTCATCGTATTGGGCGGTATCGGTTACATCGTGTGGTGGGACGTCATCCGCGTGCTTCGCACCCCCCACAAGCGGAGCTGGCGCTATCTGACCCTACATACCAAGATCGTATTGACCACCACCGTGCTGTTGATCTTTGGCGGTGCTGCGCTGCTGCTGGCGGCGGAGTACCGTAACCCCGCCACCCTCGGCGCGATGGGTCTGTGGGACAAGATTCAGGTGTGTCTGTTTCAGTCGGTGACCACCCGTACCGCCGGTTTTGCCACCGTGCCGCAGGAGAATCTCACCGACGTCAGCGCGCTGATCTGCATTCTGCTGATGTTCATCGGCGGCTCGCCGGTAGGTACTGCCGGCGGCATCAAGACCGCCACGTTGGCGGTGTTGGCTGCCTCGGCTTTCTGCACCATTACGGGACGCCGTCAGGTGACCCTGTTCCACCGCAATCTGTCCCCCGACACCCTGCGCAAAGCTATGGCGGTGACCGGTATGTCCTTCCTGATTCTGTTTGTGTCCACTTCGGCGCTGTGCGCCGTCACCGACGCACCCTTTTTGAACGTGCTGTACGAGACTGCCAGCGCCACCGCCACGGTGGGTCTGACCCGCGGTGTCACACCGCTTCTGGATGGATGGGGAAAACTGATTATCATTGCCACCATGTATTTCGGGCGCATCGGTCCTATTTCCTTGGCCATCGCCCTCAACGTCCGCAAGGATAACGTTAACGCCGTTAAGAATCCCACCGAAGAGATCAGCGTGGGCTGATATGGAAAGGAGAATTCCTATGAGTATTCATAAAACGTACGCCGTGTTCGGTCTGGGTCGTTACGGTCGTGCCGTCGCCCGCGAATTGGCCGCCGCCGGCGCCGAGGTGTTGGCGGTGGACCGCAATCAGATGCTGGTCAATTCCGCCGCCGCCACCATCCCCCTGTGCAAGTGTGCGGACATCACCGATCCGGAGGTGTATGACCTGCTGGGCATCGGTAACTTCGACGTGGTGATCGTGGCGATGGGTAGCCATCTGGAGGCAAGCGTTATGGCCGTGATGCTGTGCAAAGAGGCCGGTGTTCCCACCGTCATCGCCAAATGCTCCAACGAGACCCACGGCAAGATATTGGAGAAGGTGGGTGCCGACCAATCCATTATCCCTGAGCAGGAATCCGGCATCCGATTAGCAAAGAATCTGCTGTCCTCCGGCTTTGTGGATATGGTGGAGCTGACCGACAGCGTGTCGCTGTTGGAGCTGGAGGTCCGGCCGGAGTGGATAGGCAAGACGCTGATCGACCTGAATCTCCGCAAGAAATACGGCATCAACGTGGTAGCGCTCAAGCAGGGTGCAGACATTTCGGTAACGGTGGATCCCACCGCCGCCTTTACCGCCGAGCAAAAGCTGGTGGTCATCGCGGACACCGACAAGCTCCGCAAACTAAAAGGATAAACAAAAAAGCCGAGGCATCAGCCTCGGCTTTTTTATTCTTTCACTACGCGCAGGGTGTCGTAGCCGTAATAGGCGAACACTGCGTCGGCGGTTTCGTCCACCACCTCGCCGCCCACCAGCACGGGCACGGCGGGAGGGCATCCCACGGTGGGAGAAGCCAACACCCGTCCGACGGCGGTGGTTACGGGAATGGTTTCTGCGGCAGAAAACAGCGCCTGACGGGGGCTCATAGCCGCCACCGGCGCCGCCACGGCGGGAGCCGTATCGGTCAGCGGTGTGCCCTTGGGCAGGGCGCCCAGCGCCGTCTGAACGCGGGCAAAATCCTTATGGCCGTTGGCGGGGGCGAACATCATCACCACGTAATCGGGGTCGGCAAACTCACAGTGTATACCGCACTCTTTCAGATGAGCCGCCACCGCGTCACCGCGATAGCCGTAGGCTTTGGCGGCGATGGTCACCTTCAGCGGCTCGTCCCCCACGAGAGTGTAGCCGATAGCGGTCAGCCGCCGCTTCAGCGCCGCCACGCGGTCACAGCAGACGGTCAGATCGTCGGAAAAGCCATCCTCCAGATAGGGATTGATTCCATCGAGGGACTGGAGAATGAGATAGGACGGACTGGTGGAGGCAAACAGGCTCATGGCGTGCTCCGCCCCCTCCCCCAGCGCCGCTACGCGGTGGGCGACGTGGAGATACGCGCCCCCCGTCAGCACCGGCAGGGTCTTGTGGGCGGAATCGCAGCACAGGTCGGCACCCAGCGTGATGGGATGGCGATCCTGCGGCAAAAATTTAAGATACGCCCCGTGGGCGTTGTCCACCAGCAACAGGGTGTCGTGGGCGTGGCACACCGCCGCCAGCGCGGCAATATCCAGCGTATTGCCCAGATAATCGGGGCTGGTGACGTACACCGCCGCAGGCGGCTCCTCCATCCCGTCTAACACCGCACGCAGGCGGTCGGCGGTGATGGGACAGGCGGTGAGGGTATCCCCCGCCCGCAGCCACCGCACGTCCGCGTCCAGCAGGGCGCAGGCGGTGACAAAGGTGCTGTGGGCATTGCGCCCCGCCAAGAAGGTGCGGCGCCCCGTGTGCTGCATCGCCAGATACAGCATCCCGCGGATGCACAGGGACGACCCCTCGGCGGAATACACCGTGCGAGCGGTACCAAACAGGGCGGCGGCATTCTCCTCGCTCTTGCGGATGATGCCCGCGGAGTGATACAATACGTCCGCGCCGTCGATCTCGGTAATATCCAATCCCCCGCAACCGATGGTTGCGGCGCCCTTATGCCCCGGCATATGAAGACGGACGTTGTCGCCGTCCAGATACTTTCTTACGAAATCGCAGATGGGGGTGTTCATTCGCTCTGCTCCAGGGTCTTGGCAACCTCTACCATAATGGCGCACTCCATCCGCTTACGGAACAATTCACAGCTGTACTCGTACACGCCGGTCACCGAGCCGGTGGCGTGGTAGGCGTTGGCGGCGCAGCCGCCGGAGCAATACAGCTTCGCCCAGCAGTCGGCGCAGTCGGGGCGGGCGTACACGTTGCAGGCGGCGAACTGACACTGGGTCTCGGTATTGGTGACACCCTGCCAGATGTCGCCCAATTTGAACGCTTCCTCGCCTACAAACTGGTGGCAGGGGTACAGGTCGCCCCAGGGGGTGACCGCCATATACTCGGTGCCGCTGCCGCAACCGGACACCCTCTTATAGATGCAGGGGCCGCCCTTCAGGTCGATCATATAGTGATAGAATGTGAAAGGTTTTCCGCTTTTGCGGCGCTCCAGCATCAACTGAGCCAGTTTCTCATACTGGTCGAGGACGATGGGCAGATCCTCGGCGGTGAGGGCGGAGGGATCGTCGGGGGCGCACACCACCGGCTCCATAGACAGTTCGGTAAAGCCTAAATCCAGCATCACCTGAATATCTTTTAGGAAGTCGGGGTTAGCGTGGGTAAAGGTGCCGCGCATATAGTAGTTCTTGCCGCCGCGGGCCTCCACGAATTTCTGGAATTTGGGGACGATCTTCTCCCACGAGCCGTTGCCCGCATAGTCCACGCGATAGGCGTCGTGGATCTCCTTGCGGCCGTCCAAAGACAGCACCACGTTGCTCATCTCGCGGTTAGAGAACTCGATGACGTCGTCGTCCACCAGCACGCCGTTGGTGGTGAGGGTGAAACGGAAATGCTTGCCGGTCTCCTGCTCCCGCACGCGGGCATAGGCCACCAGCTCCTTGATCATATCCCAGTTCATCAGCGGCTCACCGCCGAAAAAGTCCACCTCGAGATTGTGGCGGGTGCCGCTGTTCTCGATGAGGAAATCCAGCGCCCGCCTGCCCACCTCCAGGCTCATCAGCGCGCGGTCACCGTGGTACTTGCCCTGGCTGGCGAAGCAGTAGGAGCAGTTCAGGTTGCAGGTGTGGGCCACGTGCAGGCACAGAGCCTTGACCACGCCGGCGGTCTTCTTTTTCAGGGTGTCCGCCATAGGCTTAAAGGTGTCGGGGGTGAACAGCTGCCCCGCCGCCTTGAGTTCCCCGATCTGGTCATAGCAGTCCGCCAGCTCCTCGGCGGTCACGTCCTCCAGGTGACCGTATTTCGCCAGCATATCCGCCAGCAGGGTGTCGCGGTCGGTCTGCTCGTACAGACCGATCATATCGTAGGCGACCTCATCCACCACGTGGACCGAGCCGGAGCAGATGTCCAGCACGATGTTCAGCCCGCCTAATTGATAACGGTGTACCATAGTATCACTCCTAAAAAACAGCAATAGGCCCCCTTGCCTAAAGGGGGCTCCCGCCAAAGGCGGGTGGGGGATACGATGCCGCTCTGCGGCATATCGCCTTACAGGCGATTATCCCTCCGTCACGGCTATCGCCGTGCCACCTCCCTTTAGGCAAGGGAGGCTAAAAGGGGCGGAATTCGCCCCTGCACCACCGCCAAAGGCGGTGAAAATTCCATAAAAAATGTCGCCATCCACAGATGGCGACATTTCATTCGAGCCAATTACTTGTTCTCGCACTCCTGGTTAGCAATGCCGCAGCTGGTCTTGCAGGCGGACTGGCAGGAAGTCTGGCACTCGCCGCAGCCGCCGTTCTTGGCGCTGTCGCACAGGTTCTTGGTCTCCAGAGTCTGAATGCGCTTCATAAGGATTACCCTCCTAATTGCTTAATTTTTCTCATTGTAGCACACTTTTTTTCATAAGTCAATGAACAGTTCACAGGATTTTTAATCTGCTTATTGCACCGCGGGAGAAAAAATGCTAAAATGTAAAAACTAGGAGGTGGCAATATGCGCAATACCACCCTGTGCTACATACACAACGACCGCGGGCAGACGCTGCTGCTCCATCGGGTCAAAAAAGAGAACGATCTGAATAAGGATAAATGGATCGGCGTGGGCGGTGGCTTTGAGGACAAGGAGAGCCCCGAGGACTGCCTGCTGCGCGAGGTCTATGAGGAAACGGGACTGACCCTCACCGATTACCGCTACCGCGGCATCGTCACCTTTGTGTCGGACCAGTGGGGGACCGAGTATATGCACCTGTTCACCGCCCACGGCTTTACCGGCGACCTCATCGAGTGCAACGAGGGCACGCTGGAGTGGGTGGACGATGCCGTGGTGCCCACCCTGCCCACCTGGGAGGGCGACCGCATCTTCCTGCGGCTGTTGGCGCAGGATGTGCCCTTTTTCTCGCTGAAGCTAACCTATCGGGGGGAGACCCTGACAAGCGCCGTTTTGAATGGTAAGGAGGAATTGTGATGTTTGACCGTAAGAGTATTAAGGAATTTGCCCGCTTTCGCCTGAAGCAGGGCTACTGGATGGTGGTGCTGGTGGTGATCGTGGCGGGTCTGCTGGGTGCGGCCGTGCCCGCGCCCTCTCTGCCCAGTTTTAATTTCTCGGTCAGCGGCCCTATGGATGGTATCTTTTCGCAAGAGGATGACACCATCGATGCCGACACCGGCACCGTGTGGGACGATGCCCAACCCTATGAGGAGGACGGCGCCGACGACAGCGTGCCCGGCACCGCCGACCCCGACGTGTGGGATGACGCCGACGATTATGACCCCAACCCCGATAATTGGTTTGATAAACAGCTTAATGGTTGGGGAGAAGGAGCTCGCACCGTTGCAGCCTTTGCTATTATTTTTATCGTTCTTTTCTTCCTCATCTTCTTGATGGCGTTGTTCCAGACCATCTTCTTGGGCAATATCGTCACGGTGGGTCTCAACGGCTGGCTGCTGCGCTTCTGGCGGGGCGAGAACCTGTCCTTCAAGGAGCTGTTCGCCTGCTTCCGCATCTACAAGCCGGCGCTGAAGGCGATGCTGGTGCGGGATATCTACCTTATCCTGTGGAATCTGCTGCCTGTGGTGGGCATCATTAAGTCCTATGCCTATGCCATGGTGCCCTATATCATCTATGAGAACCCCAATCTGACCCCCAACCAGGCGGTGGCACTCAGCGAAAAGCTGACCCGTGGCTATAAGTGGAAGCTGTTCGTGATGGAACTGAGCTTTATCGGTTGGAATATGCTGTCCGCCCTCACCTGCGGTATTTTGGGTCTGCTGTACGTCAATCCCTATAAGTGCCTGTCCTTTGCGGGCGTGTACGAGCAACTGAAGTGGGCGGCCCTGCAGGAGGGACGCGCCGACTGGTCCGACTTCGGTCAGCTGCCCCCCGCCGAGCTGTGGGATGAGCCCGCCGCCCCCATTGTGGCGGAGCCGATCCCCGAGGAGGGTGTATGAGCCTGCAGCTGCACGAGTTCCGCATCCCCTTTGCAGGGGTGGAGCGGACGGTGATCTATCATTTCAGCGACCTGCATCTGGCGGTGGCGGACGGGGACAGCACCCCCGACGAAATCGCCGCCGCCCAACAGGCCACCCGCGAATTTCACAACTGCCGCTGTTGGTTTGCGGACCATTGTCACGAGCCCTTTGACGAGGATATCTCCGCGCAGGGGTATTTTGAGGAGATCCTCGCCGCCTGCGGCGATGGGGACGCGGTGCTGTGCGCCGGCGACCTGGCGGAGTGCTACCACCCCGCTACCATGCGGTATCTGGACGCCGCCACCGCCCACCTGCCCTTTATGACCGTCTGCGGCAACCACGACCTGGCAGAGAAGATCCCCGACGGCTATGCCCTGTCGGCGGCCAAGGCGCCGGTGCAGCGTATGGAGCTGCCGCAGCTGACGGTGCTGGGATTCGACGACAGCACCCGCACCATCACCCCCCACCAGCTGGCGGCGCTGAGAGCCGCCCTGGAGGAGGACAAGCCGCTGGTGATCCTGATGCACATCCCCTTTTCCGTGCCCGAGAACGAGGCGATGCTGCGGGGGTGCGGGGAGTATTTTCGGCTGAATCACGACGACTGCCCCGCCGAGAATGAGGAGTTTATCCGTCTGATCGCCGACAACGCCCATCGCATTGCGGCGGTGCTGGCGGGACACCTGCACTTTCAGCACACCTGTCCCGTCACCGACACCCTGACCCAGTACGTGTCCTCCCAGGGCATGTGCGGTCACGTGAATAAGTACGTTATCGGAGAGTAAAACCGAATCCATAACAAAAAGCCGAGGCAACCGCCTCGGCTTTTTTGCGGAAAATTATAATTCCCCGACCATTGTACGGATTATGTCACACTGCTTTTGCTATAATGGGGGCACAACGAAAACAAAGGAGCTAACCACTATGAAAATCGTGCTCGTTATCCTCGCCGCTATTTTCTATCTCCCCCTCGGCGTTATCCTGGCGCTGGCGAAAAGCTTTAAATAACCCTAACACCATCAACCAAGGGGAATATTTGTCATCACAACCTAGGGTAGAGCGACAAATCCGAACTCCGTTTTAGGAAGATGGATTTCCGTTCTATCTTCGTTAAAATACTCGCAAATGCATACAGCATTTGCTGTGTTTTGTGCCTTGATAGAACAAAAATCCTTTCTTCCTAAAATCTGCGACCTTAAAGCGAGCAGATTTTGTGTGATTTTTATTCTATTGGGGCGATGAAAGGCTGTATGCCTTTCGAGAACAAATAGGGTGAAAAGCGCCAAAATCCGCCGCTTTAAGGCGGGTTCGGATTTGTTGCTCTACCCTAAGGTTACGTAAATATATTACTGTATTTTCAGTGAAAAATCAAGT
>JAZQKF010000002.1:0-24895 GCA_045542015.1 Acutalibacteraceae bacterium | reverse complement strand
ATCGCATACGCCGCATTTTCATCGTTTGCAATAAGTGCATCGACCATTGCCTCGCATTTCGCCTTTATCTCGTTTCCGCGCTCCGTTTCCACAGCCCCGCAGGAACAAAGAGCAAAAACAACCGCGAGCACCAAGGCATTTGCGAGTATTTTAACGAAGATAGAGCGGAAATCCATCTTCCTAAAACGGAGTTCGGATTAGCCGCTCTACCCTAACGTAAGAAGGAGGGCGACGGAGTGTCCTTTTCATCCGAAGCCAAAAAAGAAATAGCCGCCGCTCTGCCGGATAAGATCTGCTGCCGCGCGGCACAGGTGTATGGTATGCTGGAGTGCGGACACGCCTTCTCCGACCAGGAGATCTCTCTGCAGACCGAGCAGGAGGTTATCGCCGACGTGTATGCGCGGCTGATCTCCCGCGTGGTGGGCATCCGCCGCCCCGACTGGCAGGAGCAGTCCCAGCGGGGCAGCCGCCACCGCTGTTCCATCGACGACCCCGCCCAGCGCCTGCAGGTGCTGGAGCGGTTCGGGCACACCCCCCGCGAGGTGTCCCTGCGGCTCAACCGCGCCAATCTGGAGTGCGACGGCTGTGCCCGCGCCTATCTGCGGGGAGCCTTTTTGGCGTGCGGGGCGGTCACCGACCCCGAGCACGACTATCATCTGGAGTTTTCCCTGCCCCACTATAACCTGAGCCGCGACCTGACCGCCCTGCTGCGGGAGGTGAACATCCCCGCCAAGGTGACCACCCGCGGCAACGCCTATATCGTATACATTAAGGGCAGCGAGCGCATCGAGGACTGCCTGACCTATCTGGGCGCCTCCCGCGCGTCGCTGGAGATGATGGGGGTCAAAATGGTCAAGAGCATCCGCAACGACACCAACCGCCGCATCAACTGCGAATCCGCCAACATCGACAAGACAGTGCAGGCGGCGGGGGCGCAGACCGACGCCCTGCGAAAGATCGAGTCCACCTGCGGGCTGACCGCCCTGCCGGAGGAGCTGCAGGCGGTGGCACGTCTGCGGCTGGAGCATCCCGAAATGTCCCTGCGCGACCTGGGGGCGGCTATGGATCCTCCCCTCTCCCGCAGCGGTGTCAACCACCGATTACAGCGAATCATTAAGTTAGCCGAAGGGCTGAAATAAAGGAGTTTTCCGTATGAATCGTGATAATCTAAATGCTATTTTCAAAGCATATATAGAGAACTTTGAGTTTATCAACTCTGAACACGATGAGAATTACAAATGGGAGATTGCTTCACAATTTCAGGACTTTGATTTAGATGCTGAAGATTTTCACGATATGCTAACAAAAATGTGGAAAGCATCGGAGAATTTAATAGATAACGCAAAGCAACTTCCTTTCTATGCGTTGCTGACTTACTCTAAGCAAGAACCCGAAACCGTACGGCAAATGTTTAAAGATTTGTTTAAAAATGATACTGCGGATTTAGCTACAAAGCAAAAACGCATACTATCTTTTATTGATTCCAGTGAACAACTGCGAGAAAAATATCTTCCTTATAGCCATTTGTATATAAATGATCAGCGCTCTGTTATGCAATATCTCTTTTTGCGATACCCCGAAAGCAACTACGGTTATAAAGCGAGTCAAGCGAAACGATTTGCAGATTGCATCGGCTTTTATGAAGATTGGGGACCTATGTCGGATTTTAAACTGGATGTTTACTACAAGATGTGCAACCAACTGGTAGAAGAGATTAAAAAGAATGATGCTCTTATGAAAACGCATATGAGTCGATACCAACACACCAACCGTAGAATGCATTCAGACATAAATCTTCATATCCTCGCTTTTGATATTATCTACTCTTCGCAAACCTACGATTTTTATGTAAACACCACTTTCAAGCCCATTAATGCACAAGCAAAAAAACTTCATTTGGAACAAGTGGCAAAAGCTAAAGAATTAGCACAAGCAGAAAAAATGGCTGAAAAAGAGAATCAAATGCTCATTGATGCCAAAAAAGTCTTTTCAGAATTGCTGAAAAGCGGCACTGTTGTTAAACATCGCACGTATGGTAAAGGAATAGTGGAAACATGTGATGGAACACAAATCTCCATTTTCTTTTCTGAAAAGAACAAAACTGTTAAACTCGGACTGGCTCTTTCTATAGGTAACAACTTTTTGTCTTGCGATGAGCCGGAATTTGCGGACAAACTTAAACTATATCAACATATTTTGCAACGAGAAGATTCAATTAAAGATATTTTCAAAATTGCCATAAACAATCTCCAACCATATCTGGAATACTTGGAAGAGGATATTTAAGCCGAAAGGAGGCGTCATCTATGAATAACTTCGTGCATCTGCACGTACATACCGAATATTCCCTGCTGGACGGCGCCTGCCGTATCCCCGCATTGGTGGCCCGCGCCAAGGCATTGGGTCAGACCGCTCTGGCGGTCACCGACCACGGCACCATGTACGGGGTCATCGACTTCTACAAAGAGTGTAAAAAGCAGGGGGTGCGCCCCATCCTCGGCTGTGAGGTGTACGTGGCCGCCCGCTCCCTCACCGACAAGGTCCACGGCCCCGACAGCGAATACCACCATCTGGTGCTGCTGTGCGAGAACGAGGTGGGTTATCAAAATCTGCTGAAGCTGGTGTCCACCGCCTGGGTGGACGGATTCTACATCAAGCCCCGCGTGGATCACAACCTGCTGGAACAGCACCATGAGGGTCTTATTGCTCTGTCCGCCTGTCTGGCGGGCGAGATTCCCCACGCCATCGCCCGCTCGGACTTCGGCGCCGCCCGACGGCTGACCCAGTGGTACGCCGCCACCTTCGGCGAGGGCAACTTCTATCTGGAAATTCAGGATCACGGTCTGCCGGAGCAGAAAGAGGTCAACGGCGCCATCATCCGTCTGGCGCGGGAGATGAACATCCCGCTGGTGGCCACCAACGACGTCCACTACATCGAAAAAGAGGACGCCCAGATGCAGCAGGTGCTCACCTGCATCCAGACCGCTACCACCCTGGATCAGCCCAGTCCCCTGAATTTTGAAACCGAGGAATTTTACCTCAAATCCGCCGAGGAAATGGCGGCACTGTTCCCCTCCTGCCCTGATGCGCTGGAGAACACCGTCCGTATCGCCGACCGCTGTGCGGTGGAGATCGAGTTCGGACAGGTGAAGCTGCCCGCCTTTGACTCCCCCGGCGGGGACAGCAACGCCTATCTGGAGCAGCTGTGCCGCGACGGACTGCGCCGTCTGTACGGCGACAACCCCGATAAAGAGGTCACCGACCGTCTGGAATACGAACTATCCGTCATCCGCCGCATGGGCTATGCCGACTACTACCTCATCGTAGCGGACTACGTCAATTACGCCCGCACCCACGACATCCCCGTAGGCCCCGGCCGTGGCTCCGGCGCCGGCAGTCTGTGCGCCTATTGTATGGGCATCACCCTCATCGACCCGCTGAAATACGGTCTGCTGTTCGAGCGGTTCTTAAACCCCGAGCGTGTCAGTATGCCCGACTTTGACGTGGACTTCTGCACCGAAAAGCGCCAGCAGGTCATCGACTACGTGATTGAAAAATACGGTGCCGACCGGGTGGCACAGATCGTCACCTTCGGCACTATGAAGGCCAAGGCCGCCGTCCGCGACGTGGCCCGCGTGATGGGTCTACCCTACGCGGTGGGCGACAAGGTGTCCAAGCTGATCCCGGGCGACTTTAAGATCACCCTGGAGCGGGCACTGGAGGAGAGCGATAAACTCCGCGAACTGCGGGAGAGCGACCCCCAGGTAAAGACGCTCATCGAGATGGCACAGAAGGTGGAGGGTATGCCCCGCAACGCCTCTGTTCACGCCGCGGGCGTGGTGATCGCCCCCAAGCCGGTGTGCGAGTACGTGCCCCTGTGTATGAACCACGAGGCGGTGGCCACCCAGTATCCCATGAACAATCTGGAGGAGCTGGGTATTCTTAAGATGGATTTCCTGGGTCTGCGCAACCTGACGGTGATCGCCGACGCGGAGAAAATGATACAAAAACAATGCCCCGACTTCCGCGTGGCGGACATCCCCCTGGACGATAAGCGGGTGTACGAGATGCTGTCCGAGGGTCTGTCCGACGGCGTATTCCAGATGGAATCCGGCGGGCTCAAGCGGGTGCTGATGCAGCTGCGTCCCACCCGATTCGAGGATCTTATTGCGGTCATCTCCCTGTACCGCCCGGGTCCCATGGACTCCATCCCCCGCTACATTGCCTGCAGCCGCAACCCCAAGAAAATATCCTACGCCCACCCCCTGCTGAAGCCGATTTTGGAGGTCACCTACGGGTGCATCGTGTACCAGGAGCAGGTGATGCAGATATTGCAGGCGCTGGCGGGCTATTCCTTCGGGCGTGCCGATCTGGTGCGCCGCGCCATGGCCAAGAAAAAGCACGACGTGATGGAGCAGGAGCGGGACATCTTTATCAACGGTCTCACCGAGGACGGTGAAGTTAAGGTAGAGGGCTGTGTGCGCCGCGGCGTTCCCGCCGCCACCGCTAATAAGATCTTTGACGAGATGGCCACCTTTGCCTCCTACGCCTTTAACAAATCCCACGCCGCCGCCTATGCGCTGGTGAGCTATCAGACCGCCTATCTGAAGTGTCTGTACCCCCGCGAATATATGGCCGCCCTGCTGACCAGCGTGCTGGGCAGCGGCAAGGTGGTCACCTATATCCGCGAGTGCGAGCGGATGGGCATCCCCGTCCTGCCGCCGTCGGTGAACGAGTCCCACGCCGACTTTATGGTGGTGGGGGATCACATCCGATTCGGTCTGCTGGCGGTGAAGAACATCGGTCGCAGCTTTGTGGACGTGCTGGTGGCGGAGCGGGAGAAGAGCGGTCCCTATACGGGATTCTACCCCTTCTGCAAGCGGCTCTCCGCCCATCGGGAGTTTAACCGTCTGGGTCTGGACAGCCTCATCCGCTGCGGCGCCCTTGACGGGCTGGGGCTCAACCGCCACCAGATGATCAAAATATCGCCGCTGGTGATGGATCAGCTGGATAACCAGAGCCGCTACGCTATGGACGGGCAGATGGGCTTTTTCGATGCCGCCGAGGCGGCGGGAGACGCCCCCATCACCCCACCGGACGTGGCGGAGCTGCCCTTTGCCCAACTGCTGCAAATGGAAAAAGAGGCCACGGGGCTGTATCTGACCGGTCACCCTCTGACCCCCTATAAGGATCACTACCGCCCCCTGCGGGCGCACCGCATCGACCGTATTCTGGATGCCGCCGAGGAACAGAGCGACCGCTACCGCGACGGCAGCACCGTCAAGGTGCTGTGTATGGTGGACGCCGTCCGCATCCAGAATACCAAGTCCGGCGCCAAGATGGCCTACGGCCAGTTGGAGGATCTGTACGGCGCTATAGAAGCCGTGGTGTTCCCCAAGACGCTGGCGCAGTATGAGGCGCTGATTCAGCCGGGGCAGGTGATTTTGGTCACCGGACGGCTGGACATTCAGGAAGAAAAAGAGCCCAAGCTGTTGGTGGAGCGGGTGGAATCGGTGCCGGAGCAGGCGCCGGAGATGCCCTCTGCCCCCACCAAGACCGCCAACCCCCGAGCGGGGTTGTATCTGCGGCTGCCCAGCCAGCAAGGTCCGGAGTTTGAAAGCGCTTACAATGCTGTAACCACCGCCCCCGGCACACTGCCGGTATACATCCGATTCGTGGACAGCGGACGGCTTGTAAAAGCGCCGCAGGAATGGAGCGTGACCCCCACCGCCCCCCTGCTGCAGGAATTGAAGCGGGTGTTGGGTAAAGAGAATGTGGCCGTGGTGAAGTAAAGGAAACCCGCGGGGTTTCTCATAACATTTGCCGCAGGCAAATTCATAACGGTTACCGCAGGCAACCTCATACGGCGGAAGTCCACGCCCCCTACGAGCCCTCACCGAGTTCGGATAGAATCCGTAGGGGCGGCAATCTGCCGCCCGTTTGCGGGACGGGAAACCCGTCCCCTACGGATGCACCGCAAGGTTGAATGAGAATTGTAGGGACGACCATCGGTCGTCCGCGGACGGGCAATGCCCGTCCCTACAAATCACCCCCAGGTTGGAGAGAATCCGTAGGGGCCGATGCCCACATTGGCCCGTAACAATCCCCCAGTCCTCGCTTAAGCTCGTACAGCCCCCTTTACACAAGGGGGCCGCGCCGCTTACGCGGCTAAAAGATGTTAAACAAGGAGAGAACAATGAAGAAGAAACTGGTTATTACGATTATTTTGATTACTTTGATAACCGCTTGGGTCGGCGTTGCCTATGCCGACTATAGCGCCGTCGCCATTAGTTTCGATAAACCCCGTTTCTGCGTTTGCCCTCTCTCGGCAGATGACGGTGGCTCCGGTAAATATTACGGTTTGGGATATTCTTTTTCTATTAAGGGCTATTTGGATGCTGATAGCAACTATCAAGTAGACGAGTATACCTATAAGATTTTTGGAATATCGATTAAACAAGGAGAGGCCAACCCGAATAAGGGATAATTTTTGGGAGGGCACAGAGGCCCTCCCCTACGGATCCATTCATAGAAAGGAGCGAAAACAATGGGTAAACTGTACGATACTTTTGCAGAACTAAAAAAGGAATGTAAAAGAAATTGGTTTATGGATAAAACGGGACTAGTCAAATTCGAACACAACGAAAAGACTTACGAAGTATACTTCCCTCGCAAACGGGCTAACCGCTACTCGATTATCCACTGTCAAGATAACACCATTCTATGGGAACAGTGCCCTGTTTTGCCGCATTTGGCCGGTCGTCGATACGGGATACGGCAACCCATACTCTCTCTCGGCCCATCCAAAGACTGTGTGCGGATCGTTGTCATCCTGGGCAAACCCAACAGCATTACCGGTCTTGACGAGGGCATCTTCCGTTCGGTGCACAAATACGATGAGGCGTATATCAATGTAATGTCCGAAGCTCGCTTTAGAGAACTATAACAAAAAAACCGCTACCCTGACGGGCAGCGGTTTTTGTTTTACTGGCTTATTTCATGCCATTAGCAGACTTCCACTCGATGTAATCGTCGTAGGTCATCATCTTGTCGATCAGCTTGCCGTCCTTAATCTCCATAATGCGGTCGGCCACCGTCTGAATGAACTGGTGGTCGTAGGAGGAGAACAGCACGTTGCCGGGGAAGTTGGTCAGACCGTCGTTGACGGCGGTGATGGACTCCAGATCCAGGTGGTTGGTGGGCTGGTCCAGCATCAGCACGTTGGAGCCGTACATCATCATACGGGACAGCATACAGCGCACCTTTTCACCACCGGACAGCACCTTCACCGGCTTCATCACGTCGTCGCCGGAGAACAGCATCTTGCCCAAAAAACTGCGCAGATAGGTCTCGGTATTGTCCTTGGAATACTGGTTGAGCCACTGAATCAGGGGCAGGTCCACCCCCTCAAAGTACTCGGTGTTATCCTTGGGGAAGTAGGACAGGCTGGTGGTGCCGCCCCACTTATAGGTGCCCTCGTCGGGCTCTAATTCGCCCGCCAAAATCTTGAACAGGGTGGTGGTGGCGATCTCGTCCTGACCCACAAAGGCCACCTTGTCACCCTTATTGATGCGGAAGGAGATATTGTCCAGCACCTTCACGCCGTCCACCGTCTTGGAGATGCCCTCTACGGCCAAAATCTCCTTGCCGGCCTCGCGGTCCATCTGGAAGCCCACGAAGGGATAGCGGCGGGAGGAGGCAGGCATTTCCTCCACCGTCAGCTTATCCAGCAGTTTACGGCGGGAGGTAGCCTGACGGGACTTGGACTTGTTGGCGGAGAAGCGCTGAATGAAGGACTGGAGTTCCTTGATCTTCTCCTCGTTCTTCTTGTTCTGCTCCCGCATAATTTTCTGAATCAGCTGGCTGGACTCGTACCAGAAATCGTAGTTACCCACGTAGATCTTGATCTTGTTGTAGTCCACGTCCACGATGTGGGTGCACACGTTATTGAGGAAGTGACGGTCGTGGGACACCACGATGACGGTGCCGTCGTAGTCCATCAGGAAATCCTCCAGCCAACGGATGGAGTCGATGTCCAGGTGGTTGGTGGGCTCGTCCAGCAGGATGATGTCGGGGTGACCGAACAGGGCGCGGGCCAGCAGAATCTTCACCTTCTGCTTATCGCCCAGAGTGCCCATAATATCGTACAGCATACTGTCGTCCAGACCCAGACCGGAAAGGATCTGACCCGCCTCGGTCTCCGCCTCCCAGCCGTTCATCTCGGCGAACTCACCCTCCAGCTGGGCAGCCAGCTCGCCGTCCTCGTCGGTGAAATCCTCCTTGGCGTACAGAGCGTCCTTCTGCTGCATGATCTCATACAGACGGGGATTGCCCTGGATGATGGTGTCCAGAACGGTCTGCTCGTCATAGGCGAAGTGATCCTGCTTGAGCACCGACATACGGGTGCGCTTGTCAATGATGACCTCGCCGCTGGTGGGCTCAAGGTCACCGGACAGGATGCGCAGGAAGGTGGACTTGCCCGCACCGTTGGCGCCGATGACGCCGTAGCAGTTGCCGGGGACAAACTTCAGGTCCACGTGCTTAAAAAGGTCCTGACCGCTGAAATTGATACCTAAATCGGAAACGGTAATCATAATGATTTCCTCCTTGTGAGGTTATTTACACATACCCGTATAGTATACCACATAAAAAAAGAAATGCAAGTGTGATAAACGCCAAAAAAGCCCGAGGCAACACCTCGGGCTTTGTGGGTTATTGCGTTTTACGTATTACGGCATCGGGAAATACCGTTGCCTGTATCAGATCGGCAGGATCTACGTCTAATGCATCGGCAATATCAAAAAAGACCTCCAGAGAAAAGCCGTTAGCCATTCCCGGCGCTTCGATGGCACTCACCAACGAACGACTAATACCTGCTTTCTCTGCCAGTTTCTCTTGAGATAGCCCTCGAATCTTGCGCAGAGCGGCAATCGCTACACCCAACTGAATAAAACGGTCACGATTTTTAAACGCTACTTCTTTACTCATTTGCGCTCACCCTTTCTCCTTCGTCGTATACCTATATTGTACTATTTACAACGCAGTATTTCCGTATTAGAAAGTAAGCACTTGACTATTTTAGTGAGCAGTTGTATAATTTAATAGTCATCTGCCTTCGTTTAGGGCACAGATGCACACCGTTTGACAGCCTCTATACACGCACATCATTTCGGCATAGTCCGACCATCCGTGTCCGACAGTAAGTCCGCCACTCTAATGTGAGTTTGATACGTATAGAGAGCAACACGGGAAAAGCCACCCTACAGCGGGTGGCTTTTTGTTTATGCGCAACAAATAAGGCCCCCTTGTGTAAAGGGGGCTGGCACGGCGATAGCCGTGACTGGGGGATTGTTATAAAACAGCTATAAGCTTTGACAATCCCTCCGTCATTTGCTTCGCAAATGCCACCTCCTTTAAGGAGGGAGGCTGCGGGCGGTCGAGGACGCCCGCCCCTACAAGTATAGACTACAGCAAAATAGGATTCGTAGGGGACGGCGTCCTCGACGTCCCGCATAAAAAAATAGCCTACCCATTTCGGGTAGGCTATTTTTCTATCTTTACAGTACGTCCAGACCCTCCAGCAGGATCTTGACGCCCATCAGCACCAGCACGATGCCGCCGGCGCGTTCTGCCCAGTTGCCAAACCGACAGCCCAAAAAGGCGCCCAGCTTCACCGCCAGCGCGGAAAGGATAAAGGTGATGACCGCGATCACAGACACCGCCATCAGCATCTCCATCCAGGTAAAGTCAAAGGAGAAGGTGACACCCACCGCCAGCGCGTCAATGCTGGTGGCGATAGCCATGGGAATCATCACCTTGGGGGCAAAGGAGCGGGACTGCAGGTCGCAGGACTCCGGCTCAAAGGATTCCCGCAGCATATTGCCGCCGATAAGCACCAACAGAGCAAAGGCGACCCAATGGTCAAAGGCATTGACAAAGTCCGCAAAGGTGCGCCCCAAGGCATACCCGATGGCGGGCATAATCCCCTGAAACAGACCGAAATACAGACCCGCGATGGCACAATGGCTCAGCCGCGCCTTACCCACCGCCAGACCCTTACACAGGGATACGGCGGAGGCGTCCATCGCCAGACCGATGCCGATCATAATCACGTTGAGAATATCCATAGGGCTCTCCTTTTGATATTACTTTCGCGCCACGCCACAGCGGCGGGCGGCGTCGGCCACAGCCGCCGCCACCGCGGGACCCACACGGGGGTCAAAGGCGGCGGGGAGCACGTAGTCGGCGGTCAACTCCTCATCACTGACCAGTGAGGCGATGGCGGCGCTGGCCGCCAGCTTCATCTCCTCGTTGATATCCCGCGCCCGCACGTCCAGCGCACCGCGGAAAATGCCGGGGAAGGCCAGCACGTTGTTGATCTGATTGGGGTAATCCGACCGCCCCGTTCCCACCACGGCGGCGCCTGCCGCCCGGGCAGCGTCGGGAGCGATCTCCGGAACAGGATTCGCCATGGGGAACACGATGGCGCCCTCCGCCATAGTCCGCACCATTTCCTCGGTCACCACGTTCGGCGCCGACACGCCGATAAACACGTCTGCCCCCTGGAGGGCATCCGCCAGCGTACCGCAGATCCCGTCGGGGTTGGTGACCGCCGCTATCTCGTTGTGGGCGGGGTTATCGTAGGTTTCGGCGGCGGTGAGAATGCCGCATTTATCGCACAGGATCAGGTTGGTGACCCCCATTTTCAGCAGATGCCGCGCAATCGCGATGCCCGCCGAGCCGGCGCCGTTGATAACGCAGCGCACGGCGGCAATATCCTTGCCCACCACCTTTAAGGCGTTGATGAGGGCGGCACCCACCACAATAGCGGTGCCGTGCTGGTCGTCGTGGAATACGGGAATATCGCAGAGCTCCTTCAGCCGCCGCTCGATCTCAAAGCAACGGGGGGCGGCGATATCCTCCAAATTGATGCCGCCGAAAGAATCGGACAGCAGATACACGGTGCGGACGATCTCGTCCACGTCCTTGCTCTTAATGCACAAGGGGAAGGCGTCCACGCCGCCGAACTCCTTAAACAGCACGCACTTGCCCTCCATCACCGGCATACCGGCGGCGGGACCGATGTCACCCAGACCCAGCACCGCCGTGCCGTCGGTGACCACCGCCACCAGATTATGGCGGCGGGTCAGGGCATAGGACAGGTCGGGATTGTCGTGAATCGCCAGACAGGGCTCCGCCACGCCGGGGGTGTAGGCCACCGCCAGATCGGCGGCATTTTCCACCTTAGCGCGGGGGGTGATCTCCAGCTTGCCCGCCCAGTCATAATGCTGCTGTAATGCTTTTTCTTTATCGGTCATAATTAACTCCGGTGCCACTTAACGCCCTGGGGGGTGTCCTCCAGCACGATGCCGCGGGCGGTCAGCTCGTCGCGGATGCGGTCGGCCTCGGCCCAGTTTTTCTCCTTACGGGCGGCGGTGCGGGCGGCGATCAGCTCCTCGATCTCGGCGTCGTCATCCCCCGCCTGACCCCGCTCGTAGCAGAAGCCCAGCACGTCGGTCAGCTGGTCAAACAGCGCCTGACCGCACAGAATAGAGCCCTTGGTGGCGGCGGAATCGGTGAGCAGCACGTTGATGTCCTTGACCAGCTCAAACAGCGCCGCAATACCGTCGGCGGTGTTCAGGTCGTCGTCCATGGCCTCGATGAACTGGTTGCGGCGACCCTCCACCTTGGCGGCGAAGGCGGCATCCGCATCCCCCTCGGGGGCGTTGCCCAGGGCGAAGTCCATAGCGTTCTTACAATTATACAGTCGATCCAGCGCGTTAATGCCCTGCTGGATGATTTCGGTGTTGTAGTTGATGGGCATACGGTAGGAGGAGGAGATCAAGAAGAAACGGATGGCCTCGTAGCCGTACACCTGAGCCACGTCACGGACGGTGAAGAAGTTATTCAGGGACTTGGACATCTTCTTATTGTCCACGTTGATGTAGCCGTTGTGCATCCAGTAGCGGGCAAAGGGCACGCCGTTGCAGCACTCGCTCTGGGCGATCTCATTCTCGTGGTGGGGGAAGATCAGATCCTGACCGCCGCCGTGGATGTCGATGCTCTCACCCAGATAACGGCGAGCCATGGCGGAGCACTCAATGTGCCAGCCGGGGCGACCGTCGCTCCAGGGGGAGGGCCAGCTGGGCTCGCCCTCTTTGGCGGCCTTCCACAGGGCAAAGTCCAGGGGATCCTCCTTCACGTCGCCCACGGCAATGCGGGCGCCGGACTCCAGATCGTCGATGGGCTGATGGGACAGCTTGCCGTACTCGTCAAACTGACGGGTGCGGAAATACACGTCCCCGTTTTCGGCGCGGTAGGCATACCCCCGCTCCACCAGACGGGACACGATGTCGATGATGGTGTCGATGTTCTCGGTGGCCTTGGGGTGGGTGGAGGCCTCACGGACACCCAAGCCCTTGGCGTCGGTCCAGAACTCGGCGATGTATTTCTCCGCCACCTGCTGATAGGTGATGCCCTCCTCGTTGGCACGGCGGATGATCTTATCGTCGATGTCGGTGAAATTCTGTACGAAGTTCACCTCATACCCGCGCCATTCCAAATAGCGGCGCAGGGTATCGAACACCACCAGCGGGCGGGCGTTGCCGATGTGGATGAAATTGTAGACGGTGGGACCGCAGGCATACAGACGGATCTTGCCCTCCTCAATGGGGATCAGTTCCTCCTTCTGTCGGGTCATGGTATTATATACACGCATTGTTTTGTCCTCCTTACGCTTTGTTCTCTAATTCTGATATACGCTCTTCCAGACGGCGCAATTCCTGCGCCACCGGGTCGGGGATGTGGATCTGATCCAGATCCTGCACCTTTTCCCCGTCGCGGCGCACCACCCGGGCGGGGATGCCCACGGCGGTACAATTGTCGGGGATGTCGGTGAGCCCCACCGCGCCGGCGGCAATGCGCACGTTGTTACCGATGGTGATGGGGCCCAGCACCTTTGCGCCGCTGCCCACCATCACGTGGTTGCCCAGGGTGGGATGACGCTTGCCGGTGTCCTTACCGGTACCGCCCAGGGTAACGCCCTGGTAGATGGTGCAATCGTCGCCGATCTCGGTGGTCTCGCCGATCACCACACCGGTGCCGTGGTCGATAAAGAAGCGACGCCCGATGGTGGCGGCGGGATGTATCTCGATGCCGGTGGCGCGCACGCACCGCTGGCTGACCCAACGGGCCAGGAAAAACAGACGGTGACGGTACAGCCAGTTGGCACGGCGGTGGGACCGCAACGCCTTATAGCCATTGTACAGCGCCCACGCCTCAAAATTCGAACGGGAGGCAGGGTCTCTGTCCCGTATGGTGGCAATGTCTTCTCGTAGGCGGTCAAACATAGGCATACCCCTTCCTAAAAAATAAAAACACCTCCGTTACCCCTGTATGGGGTAACGGAGGTGAGAAATAACTCACGGTTCCACTCCGTCATTCACTCAGTAGGCACCCATCAGCGCCCTGCCGGATAACGGTGGCATTCCGCCGTCGGATACTGGGGACAACCCGTTCCCCGACGGAGCGGATGGGTGCATTTCTCCGTGTCGTGCGCCAGGGTGCTTACAGCCAAGGGCGACCCCTCTCTGTCACGCCGTGTCGCGGATACTTCTCCCATCCATCGCTTTTTGCTATACTATCATTATATACGGATTTTCCGATTTGTCCACTGTTTTTTTAATCTTCCTTAAAATACTTGCGCAGCTGCCAGACGTACTGGATGCCGGACACCACCGTGGCCACCACGCCAATCCACAGCAATACGAGGGCGGCAACGGCACAGATGTCCTTAAGATACGGGATATCGCAGAAGAAGGTATATCTCTTGATCTCCAGATAGGTCAGCGAGAAGATGATGGACACCATCTGCAGTACCGTCTTCAGCTTACCGAAGAAGGAGGCGGCTACCACCACACCGTCCCTGGCGGCCATCAGCCGCACCGAGGTCACCGCGAACTCGCGGATGAGCACCAAAAACAGCGCCCACACCAGGGAGCGGTTGGATATGACGTGCATCAGACCCAGATAGGCGGCGGTGGTCAGCGCCTTATCCGCCAGCGGGTCCAAAAACTTGCCCAGATTGGTCACCAGACCGCGCTCGCGGGCGATCTTGCCGTCCCACAGGTCGGTCAGGGATGCCAGGACAAACACCACCAGCGCGGCGGCGTAATGATGGGGGAAATTAATCACCATCAGAGCCAGGAAAATCGGGGTCAAAATGCAACGAAGCAGGGTCAATTTGTTGGGTAAATTCATTCTGTCATCTCTCCTATCAAATCCCAATCCATCGTATCCGTCACCGTGACCCGAATCAGGTCACCCGGTTGGATGCGGCGTGTGGCGGCAAAGAACACCTTGCCGTCGATGTCGGGGGCGTCCCCCTCGGTGCGACCGAACCAGCACTCGGCATACTTATCAAAGCTCTCCACCAGCACGGTCACCGTCCTGCCGATCATCCCCTCGTTGTAGGCGTCGGAGATGCGGCTTTGCTGCTCCATCACAATATCGCGGCGGCGGTATTTGACCTCCTCCTCAATCTGGTCGGGCAGACGGTAGGCGGGTGTTCCCTCCTCGGGAGAGAAGGCGAAGCAGCCCAGCCGCTGGAACTTGGCGTCGGCGATAAACTCGCACAATTCCTCAAAATCCTGCTCGGTTTCACCGGGGAAACCCACCATCACGGTGGTGCGCAGGGTGATGTCCGGCACCCGCTCACGGATGCGGCGGATGAGCGCGGTAAGGCTCTCCCGATCGCCGGGACGGTTCATTCTTTTGAGCACCGAGCCGGCGGCGTGCTGCAACGGGATGTCCATATAGGGCAGTACCTTCTCCTGCGCCGCCATCACGTCCAGCAACTCTTCGGTGATGTGCTCGGGGTAGCAATACAGCAAGCGGATCCATTTCAGATCCTCGATCTCACACAATTCGTTCAGCAGCTGCGGCAGGCGGCTCTCGCCGTACAGATCCTGTCCGTATACGGTGGTGTCCTGCGCCACCAAAACCAGCTCGCGGACGCCGTCCGCCACCAGCTTTTTCGCCTCTGCCACGATATTTTCCATAGAGCGGCTGCGCAGGTTGCCGCGGATGCCGGGGATGGCACAGTAGGTGCAGCGGTTGTTGCACCCGTCGGCGATGCGCAGGTACGCGAAGAAGTGAGGGGTGGTCTGCAGACGGTCGCCGTCCAGACACCAGCTGTCGCGGGAGGGAAACTCACGCACCGTCTCCCCCGCCAAAACGCGGTTGACCACCTCCACGATATCGTCATTGGCACCCAAGCCAATGACGCCGTCGCACTCGGGGATCTCGTCCGCCAGCTCCTGCTGATACCGCTGTGCCAGACAGCCGGTGACGATGATCTTCTGTATCTGTTTTTCCTTTTTCAGCTGGGCAAACTCCAGAATGTTCTCAATGGACTCCTGCTTGGCATCGGCGATAAAACCGCAGGTGTTGACGATCACCACCTGCGCCAGGCCGCTCTCGGCGGTGATCTCGAAGCCCGCCTGCTCCAGCTTGGCCAGCATCAATTCGGCGTCCATTTGGTTCTTGGGACAGCCCAGCGACACCATTCCCACTTTTACTGCCATTCTTCCATCTCCTCACACCCATCGCCGACCTCCTCCAGAGCGCGGCGAATGGCGGCATAGGTGAATCCCCGACGAGCCAGCGCGGCTATCGTCCGCTGTCGATCCTCGGGGTTATTTATCTTATTATAATATTTTTTCTCGATGAGTGCAAGTGCTTGTTGAAAATCCTCGCCCTCCAGGCTTTCCAGCGCCTCTTCTACCGTCGCGGCGTCCACTCCGCGGCGGAGCAGCTCCTGCCGGATGCGGCGGCGGGGATACTGCTTATACTCACTCAGATGCCGCGCCAACCGCGCGGCAAAGCGGCTGTCATCCAGCAGACCCACCTGCCGCAGACGCTCCACCACCGCGGCGGCGATCTCCGGCGTGGCCTCGGTGAGCAGCTTCTGCTGCAGCTCGCGGCAGCCGTAGTCCCGCAGGCCCAACAGGTACAGCGCCCGCTCGCGGGCACGGTTGTATTGGGAGGATTCCAGCAGGGTATCCAGTTGTTGCTCGGTGATGTCGCCGCCCACACGATAGGGGGACTCGTCAAAGGTCTGTCGGTCCACCGACAGCTCCCGTCCGTCCTCCAGCCGCAGCAGATACAGCCGACGGCGACGAATAGCAGCTTCCGTTATCTTCATACCTACACTCCAAAAAGCACAAACAGGCAGGAGAATGCTCTCCTGCCTTTGTTATGCGTCATTAGTCGTCTACCACGATGTCGATCTGCGCCTTGGCGGCGGTGGTGGTCACCTGAGGGGCGGCGGCCAAGGGAATCTCCACCGGTGCGGGTGCCGCCGACACGGCGGGACGGGAACCGGGCACCAGCTTGTGCATATTCTCCCGCACCTGTGCCTCGATCTCAGCGGACAGGTCGGGGTGCTCACGCAGATACTCACGGACGTTATCGCGTCCCTGGGCCAGGCGGTCGCCCTTATACCCGAACCAGGAGCCGGACTTCTCAATAATATCCAGCTTCACCGCCAGATCCAGCAGCTCGCTCTCCTTGGAGATGCCCTGACCGTACAGAATGTCAAACTCCGCCTGCTTAAAGGGAGGAGCCAGCTTATTCTTAACCACCTTAACGCGGGTGTGAGCACCCACGGCGTCGGCACCGTTCTTCAGGGTCTCGGTGCGGCGCACGTCCAGACGGACCGAGGCGTAATACTTCAGCGCGTTACCGCCGCTGGTCACCTCGGGGTTACCGTACACGATACCCACCTTCAGACGCAGCTGGTTGATAAACAGCGCGATGCAATTGGACTTGGACACCGCGGGCGCCAGCTTACGCATGGCCTGGGACATCAGACGGGCCTGCAGACCCACGTGGGCATCGCCCATCTCGCCCTCGATCTCGGCGCGGGGCACCAAGGCCGCCACAGAGTCCAGTACCACGATATCCACGGCGCCGGAACGAATCAGCGCCTCCATGATCTCCAGCGCCTGCTCACCGGTGTCCGGCTGGGACACCAGCAGAGAGTCCACGTCCACGCCCAGCGCACGGGCGTACACGGGATCCAGCGCGTGCTCCACGTCGATAAAGGCCGCCTCGCCGCCCATCTTCTGGCACTCGGCAACGGCGTGCAGAGCCAGCGTGGTCTTACCCGATGCCTCGGGACCGTACACCTCAATGATACGGCCACGGGGCAGACCGCCGATGCCCAGAGCGGCATCCAGCGCCATGGATCCGGTGGGAACCGCATCCACGTTCATCTTGATATTCTCGCCCAGACGCATAACGGAACCCTTTCCGTACTGCTTCTCGATCTGAGCCAAGGCCATATCCAGCGCCTTCTGGCGCTCGGTACGGTCGGTATTTACCTCGGTAGTTTTCTTCGATTTTGCGGCCATAAGCATATCCGTCCTTTACGATAGACTGTCGGCACCGCCGACTCATTGTTCACATTCTAACACACAATTTTGAAAAAATCAAGTGGTTTTTCAAACATTTGTTCGGATTTTTCATTTTCGGGCGATGACCACCCGCTGTACGTCGCCCATATCCGTGAGAATCTCAGTGTTTTCAAGGCCTGACGCGGCAAACAGCGCCGCCACGTCGGCGGCCTGACCCACACCGACCTCCACCGCCACAAAGCCGTCGGAGGTCAATTTATCGCACCAATGTTCGGCAAACGTTCGGTAGAACAGCAGACCGTCCTCGGCACCGTCCAGCGCCACGGTCGGCTCCTGCCGCACCTCCCACTGCAGACCCGCCAGATCGGCGGTGGGGATGTAGGGCGGGTTGGACACGATGGCGTCGTAGGGCCCTGCAAAATCGGCGTAATCCCGCAGCACGTCCGCCCGACGGGGGATGACGGCATAAGCGGGATAGCGGCACACATTTTGCTCCAGATACGCATAGGCCGCGTCGGACCATTCCACCGCCGTGACCTGCGCCGTGGGGGTCAGCGATGCCACGCCCAGACCCACACAGCCGCTGCCGGCGCACAGATCCAGCACGCGGGGGGCGGAAACTCCTTTCAGGCGCTGTGCCGTCGCCTCGCACAGCAGCTCGGTGTCGGGGCGGGGGATCAGCACCCCCTCCCCTACCGTCAGGGTCAGGGTCAGAAATTCCCACTGACCCAGTATGTACTGGAGGGGTCTGCCCGCCGCCCGCTGCTCCAGCGCGGCGGCAAGAGCGGCGTCCTGTGCCTCGGTCAGGGGGGTATCATCCGCCGCCTGCCCTCGGGGCATACCGCCCAGATCCTCCAGCAGACAGCGGGCGTCAAACGCCGCGTCCTCGCACCCCGCCGCCGTCAGGCGGGCGGTGGCGGTGCGCAGCCAGTCCCGTCGGGTTACCACTTGTCCGCCTCCGGATCCTCGGGGATGACCGCCTCCAGCGCCTTGATGGCGCACTCGATCATACCGTCGTCCGGCTCAATGGTGGTGATGCGCTGCATCCACAGACCGGGGGCGGAAATAAAGCGGGTGAACCAATTGTCGTGACGACCCGCCAATTTGATCAGCTCATAGCCCACGCCCACCGTCAGAGGGAGCATCAGCAGCTTCACCGCGGTACGCAGGTACACGTTGCTGATGGGGATGAGGATGGAGATGATGATGCCCACGATCAGCATCACCACCATAAAGGAGGTGCCGCAGCGGGGATGGAACCGCTTTTGGGCGCGGACGTTCTCCACCGTCAGGGGCAGACCCTTTTCGTAGCAGAAAATGGACTTGTGCTCCGCACCGTGGTACTGGAAGGTGCGGCGGATGTCCTTCATACGGCTCACCGCCAGCATATAGCCCAGGAAAATGGCGATGCGCAGGATGCCCTCAAACACGCCGCGCACTACCGCAAAGGCGGAGGTGCCCTCCACCAGAGCGGGCACCAGCGGCACCAGCGCTTTAAACAGCAGGCTGGGCAGGTACATAAACAGCACCAGCGACAGCGCCACGCCCAGCACCATACCCACCACCATCACCACGTTCATCAGGGCGGAGGCCTTTTTCTGATTTTCTTTCTTCTTGGCGGCGGCCTCCTCGGGGGAGATATCCTCCTCCATAGCGTCCTCCAGCTCCTCCTCCAGACCGCTCAGCTCCGCCGAGCGCATCAGGCACTTGTAGCCGAAGGTGAGAGAATCCACCATACCGAACAGACCGCGGATCAGCGGCCACTTGGTAATGGCCGGACGCTTGGACACGGGATTGTCAAACTCCTCCATACGGATCTCGCCGGAGGTGTGGCGCACCGCCATAGCGGTCTTGTGGGGACCCCGCATCATCACACCCTCGATCAGCGCCTGACCGCCGATGGAGGTCTTTTTCAGTACACATTCTTGTTTACTCATATTCGCTATTCCTTTCTTTACGCCTGCGGCAACCACACGGTTACGGTGGTGCCCACCTGCGGCTCACTGTCTATCTCCATGCGACCGCCGTGCAGCCGCAGTATCTCCTCGGAGAGCGCCAGACCGATGCCGGCGCCGGTGGTGCCCGGCTCGGCCTGATAGAATTTCTTGGTGACCAGCGGCAGTTTATCGGCGGGGATGCCCACGCCGGTATCGCTGACCACCACCTGCACGCCGCCGGACACCGCCGCGGCCTCCACCCGCACCCGATCACCGGTGCGGGAATACTTCACCGCATTGTCCAGCAGGTTGACGAACACCTGCTTGATGCGGGCGCTGTCGCCGTTGACCGTCGGCAGGTCGGGGTGCTCCACGTAGTGCAGCGTCACCCCGTTGCGGGCGGCCTTATCCTGCAGCAGGAACACCGCCTCGGCCAGCTCCGCCTGCAGATCCAGCCGCTCGGAGCGGAGGTGGATGTGCCCCCCCTCCATACGGGAGAAGTCCAGCAATTCCTCCACCAGACCGGTCAGCCGCCGAGCCTCCTTACCGATGACCGACAGCCCTTGAGCGGTCAGCTCGCGGTCCTCCGCGGCATTCTGCAGGGTTTCGGTCCAGCCCTGGATGGCGGTCAGCGGGGTGCGCAATTCGTGGGACACCGACGAAATAAACTCGTTTTTCATCTTCTCGGCGTTGGAGATCTCCCCCGCCATATAGTTGATGGTGTCGCACAATTCGCCGATCTCGTCGTCATACCGCTTTTCCAGACGGGCGTCGTATTCGCCCATGGCGATGCGCCGTGCGGTCTTATTCACCGCCGACACCGGCGCCACGATGGAATTGATGAAATACATACCCGACCAAAATACGAATATAAAAATCACCAGTATCAGACACAGCATCAGAAACGACCACAGCAGGATCTGGCGGTCGATCTCGGTGAGCGACACCACATAGCGGAAGCCGCCGATGGGGGTGCCGTCGCCATTGGTCTCCACCATACACAGCGCCATCACCCGCTCACCGGAGTCGGTGCGCCCCTGCCAGCGGCCGATGCCCTCGGCATCGGTCAGGGCGCGGGCATAGTCCGGCGCCTCCATAGACCGCGGCACAAAGCCGCTGGAGGACAGGCGGATGCGTCCGCGGGTGTCCACCACCTGCAACTCCATCCGATCCTTATCGCTGAAGTTCTCCACCATATCGCGGCTGACGTCGCCGATGAGGTTGGTGCTGCCGCTGAGATAGCTCTCCATGGAGCGGTGGTATAGCCGCGCGCGGCTGTCCAGCGTATTCTCCACGCCGTCGTAATAATAGAACCGCAGCATCAGCGAAAACAGTACCTGCAGCACCAGCAGGAACGCCACAATGACCAACAGGCTGTTGCGCAGCCAACGGCGTGTCAGTCCGTTCTGGGGCAGCAGACGGAGCAGAAACCGTCCGAGTGCCCCCTGCCTTACGCGTTCCATTGATACCCCTGCCCCCACACCGTCTGCAGATGCTTCGGGTTGGAGGGGTCCCGCTCCACCTTCATCCGAAGGCGGCGGATATTCACATCTACGATCTTATCCTCGGCGTATTCCTCGCTGCGCCACACCGACTCCAGCAATTCGGAGCGGGTGATCAAACGACCGGGATTTTTCAGAAAGTAGGCCATCAGTAAGCATTCCAGCTGGGTCAATTCCACCGTATCCTCTCCCCATTGGAGGGTGTTGGCGTTGCGATCCAGCAGATAATCGCCGCTGCGGATGCGGGCGGAATCCTCTCCGTCGGTCAGCGGCAGCTGCAGGCGGCGGTACAGCGCGTCGATGCGCGCCACCAGCTCCGCCGTGCTAAAGGGCTTGGTCACGTAGTCGTCGGCGCCGGAGCGCAGACCGTCCACCTTCTCCTCCTCACGGGTGAGGGCGGTGAGCATAATGATGCCCATACGGTCGTTTTTCTGCCGCAGGCGGCGGCAGGTCTCAAATCCGTCGATGCCGGGCAGCATACCGTCCAGCAGAGCCATATCCACAGACGGGTCGGCGTCGTAGCGGGACAGGGCCTCCTCGCCGGAGCCGGCTTCCACCACCGCGTAACCGGCGCGGCGCAGGCACACCACTAAAAAGGAGCGGATGGACTCCTCATCCTCGCATATGAGAATTTTCTTCATTCCTGTCCACCTCCCGCCTTGTTTAATCGGGTGATCATATACCGCACCTTCTCCGCCTCCAGCACCGCGGGGTCGTACCAGGCGTGGTAGCCGGTATCCCCCTCGCCGGCGCCGGCGAACAGGGTCACCTGCTTAAGCCCCGGCAGGGGCGCCTCAGAGACGCCGTTGCCCACCGTCACCCACAGATAGCGGCGGTGGGTGGTGGCGTTGAGCAGGGTCAGTGTGCGGGTATCCTTATCGTACTCCGTATCCAGATGGCTCCAGTCGTCCAGCGTCACCATATAGCCGTCCGCCGGATTCACCAGCGCGGCGGAGTGGTCCCGCCACTGACCGGTGGTATAATCCCACACCCGCCACAGGGTCACGGTGCCGCCCACGTCCTGCTCGGTGTGGTCAGGCAGCATCTGGTGGGTGGGTATCTCCACCATCGCGTCTCCGTCAATGTCCGTCGCCGCCAGACGGCGGGTGCGGGTGGTGACGGGGGTGCTGTTTGTGGCGGGGTCGTAGAAGGGGGCGCACAGCCCCGTATGGTCATAATAGATCAGTTCAGTCACCACGGCATTTTCCTTGGTCCCCTCGACGAAGAGGCCGTGTACCCCCTCCGCCAGACGGCACAAGGTCATATCGCCGAAGCCGAGGATGCCGCCGTCCAGCGACACGGTGTCGGCTACCACCAAGTCCTTGTTCTGCAGGCGATACAGCGAGGCGGTCACCTCGCCCGTCTGCGCCGCGGTTAACAGCAGCAGGTCGTCGCCGCCGTCGGCGGTAATGTCCTGCACGCACATAGCCGAATAGGTATTGTCCCCATCCAGCAGAGTGATGCCGTTGGTGATGCCGTATACCGCCAGGCGGCGGACACGGGCGTCGTAGGTAGTCCAGCCGGTAATCAGCTCCGCCTGACCGTCCTCATCCAGGTCGCCGGTGGCCACCTGGCTGATGTCCACACCGGCGCCGACGGTGTCTGCTACCGACACCCACTGCTTTCCCCGCCTCTCCAGCAGGTTGACGTGGATCTCACCGGTGGTAAAGGCCACCGAGTAAAAGGCCACCGCCAGCGTGGCGTCATCGCTGTCCGTCACGGCGAAGCCGTCCCGGTCACACAGCAGGTACGCCGCGGTGCTGTCACCCTCCACGGGGTATTCCGCCGTGTAGCGGACTCCGCCGTAGGTATCGCGGATGTATTCACCCAGGGCGGTCTGCACCGCCTGCTGCTGGTCCCCCACCTTCGGGGGACGGAGATAGGACTCCACGTCCAGACTGCATCCGCTCAGAGCCAGCGCCGCCGCCAATATCAGCGACAGCCATCGTATGTTTTTCACAGGGAGTCCCCTCCTCTCTCAATCTTTTAGTAGTCGTTGTCTTTCTTTATAATCCGGCATCACCGCCGCCACCGCCCCCCAGAATCGGGGACCGTGGTTGTGGTGGAGCAGGTGGCACAATTCGTGCACCACCACGTAGTCCACCGCCTCAGCGGGATACTGCATCAGCCGCCAGGAGAAGCACACGCCGCCGCGGGTGCTGCAGGAGCCGAACCGCTTTTGGGCGCCGGTCACCTTTACGGTGGAGGGGGTCGCCCCCACCAGCGGGGCAAAGTGCGCCACCCGACGGGGCAATACCTCCTGCGCCAGACGGCGCAGAGCCTGCTCCTGCTCGGGGGTCACCGCCCGTGCCGCCCGCGCCTCCATCCGCCGTTGCTGGATGGGCAGATGGGTCTGCACCCATCCCTCGTGGTCGGCGGCGAAGCGGTCGATCTCCCATCGGGAGCACCGACGGGGCGCCCGTATCACCACCTGCAGGTCAGGGGTGATCTCCAGCGCCAGGGTGCGGCGGTCGGAGCGTATCAGCGTGTAATCAAACACCGTCGTACCCCTCCAGAATCTCGGTGAGATAGGCGCGGTACTGCGCCACCACGTCGGCAGGCGCCACCATACGGATATCGGTGCCGAAGCCGGACAGCCACGAGAAGAACAGGGGGCTGACCACCACCGACACCCGCACCGTAAAGGTGTCCCCGTCGGCGGGGTGCAGGGTCACGTCCTGACCGAAACGGTCCAGGATGATGCCCGCCATCCGATTGGCACACTGCAGGGTCACCGACTGGGCCTGACCGCCGAACATACCGAACACCGTCTGGGTGTATTGAGCCATATCCAGCTTGCGGAATTCCTCCTCCCCCTCTCGGGGCAGGTCGGTGGTGCGGATGCGGAGCATACGGTCCACGCGATAGTGGCGCAGGGTGCCCCGCTTGGCCTCGTAGGCCACCAGATAATAGTTCTCGTAATCCCAGGTCAGCGCCCAGGGGCTGACGGTGTACATCGCCCCCTCGTGGCGCAGGTGCTGCTGCTTGTCCGCGCCCCAGTCGAAATACTGGAAGTGGATCTGGCGGTTCTCCATCATGGCACTGTGGATGCTGTCCACGTTGTAATAGATACTCTCGTTCATATTCTTAATGCGTCCCGACACCAGCACCTGCCGCTGCAGCTGACCCGCCAGATGGCGGCTGGTCAAACTCTCCAGACGGCGGATGAGCTCGGCGCTCTTCTTACGGGTGATGAACTTGGAGGACTGTACCGCATCCACCAGCAGACGCAATTGCGCCATATCCAGCGTCCGCTCGCCCACGTAGTACCGCACGGTGGTATCCCGCACCGTCACGATGTCCTCACCCAACAGCCGCAGCTGCTCGATGTCGTCGTACAGGCTCTTACGCTCGGCGCAGACACCCCTCTGCTCCAAAAGATCCTGTATCTGCCGCAGGGTCAGAGGGTGCTCCTCGTCGGTCTCGCGGCGCAGAATCTCCTGCAGATGGATCAGTTTCAGCTTTTGTCCCGATTGCCGCGCCATAGCGGCACCTCCTCACAGCGGACCATTGTCCGTTTTATGTCACACATTACTATACCACACTCTCGCAAAAAAGAAAAGTACTTTTTGCATGAAATTAGCATTGCATAGAAAAACAATATATGGTAAACTATAAGGTAGTTTACTTTAAGAAGGAGTGAGGGCTGTGCAGCGCATCGGTATCATCGGCGCCATGGACTCGGAGGTGGATAATCTCATCGCCCGTATGGAGGACACCGCGGTGACCGAATATGCGGGACGGCGGTTTGTGACCGGCACCCTGTCCGGCAAGGACGCGGTGGTGGTCAAAAGCGGCATCGGCAAGGTAGCCGCCGCCATCACCGCCCAGCTGCTCATCGACCGCTTTGGGGTGGATGTGCTGCTGAATACCGGCATGGCGGGCGGCCTGGACCCCCGCCTGCAGGTGAAGGACCTGGTGGTAGCCACCCACGCCCTCCAGCACGATTTTGACCTGACCGCCTTCGGCCATGCGCCGGGCTATCTGTATGGGGAGGACGACACAAAGCCCTTGACGTGACCGAAGGCGGTCAGGTCAA
>JAZQKF010000001.1:0-18519 GCA_045542015.1 Acutalibacteraceae bacterium | reverse complement strand
GGGTCTTGTTATTCGATGGGTCGAACTTGAACAGGATGTCCGTTTTCCCGTTATACATGTTATTGGACCAGAACACATCATTGGTCGATTCCGTCCATACCGCGTAGAGGGTCGCGGTACCGGTGTAGGAAGAGGATGCCGTGATTGAATAGCTGTCCCCCGCCGAATACTGTGCGGTCGTGGCGGTGGACGATGTGGCCCATCCTGCGAAGCTGTAATCCGTCCTGACTGGCACGGTGGACGTCACCGTGATGTTCGACGGTGAAGAGAAATCATATGTCGTATCCGTGAAGGTGGATGTGGATCCGCCGTTGGTGTTGTAGGTCATGGTGTACGTGTATACGGGAGCGGCTGGATACCAGGAATCCGCACCGGAGACTGTGACGTACTGGTAGTGGCTGGTGGATCCGCCGTACATGGTGTCGGATATGATGGTCAGACTCTGGCCGTCGGGGGCGGTCCATGCTATGAACAGGTGGAGACCGTTGTCGATGGACACCGTCCTGGATGCGTCCGTGATCGCGGCGGAGAACGGGGTCCAGGTTCCGGTGTCGGGATCGTATGTACGGTACTGGAAGGATGTGAAGTTTCCCTTGTAGATGGTCTGTCCCGTTGATTGGAGGGAGAAATTCGCAGTGATCGTCCTGTCGGCCGTCACCGTCCCTGATGCATTGCTCCATGAGCTGAAAACATATCCTGATGATGCTGTCGCGGTTGCCGTATTGCTGCCGATCGTGACGGTGTTTCCTGACACGGATATGGATGTTCCTGATGAAATACCGGAGATCGAGGAAGGCGAGACGGACCCACCGGTACCTGCCGAGAATGTGACGGTGAAGCTGGTCTGTTGGAATTGAGCGTAAAGAGTCTGTCCTGAAGTCCTCAAATATTTGTCAGTTGATTGAATCTCCGTTCCGCCGGATGCGGCTGTAAACCATCCTATCAAACTGCTGCCTGTCTTTTCCACCGTAGGGAATGAAGGGTAATACTGACCGTATGTGGCGGTTTTATAGGAAGATCCCCCTGTGATCGTGCCGCCATTGGTGGTTGCATCGTATAATACCGTATAGGTCGGATTGATTTTAATCGTGGTATCGGTTGTGAATGTCAGGGTACAGGTGTAATCGTTATAGACCTGTGTGCTAGCACCGCTGCGTTCCACAACAAAATATACATCCGAAGTAGACCCGGACCATGAGTATGTGATCTGATAGGAAAAATTGGTGGCTACAAGTGTTTGATATACATTACTGTCCAGTGAAGATTCATATGTGAATGTCAGGATATTTCCATCGAAAACCACATCCCCTGTTGCCGGCTCATAGATTATCAGGTTATATGAATCGACCGCGTCAGAATCTTCTGCAACGATGAAGCATCCAAAAACGGACAATGCTGCCGCAATCACGAACATGGCAAGGATCTTCTTCGTCTTCATAGTAATTCGACCCCCTTGGAAGGATCCATGTATGTGGCGTCTGGATAATCTGCCGCTTCGACTCCGGTAGTGGTTGCCAATTCGTAGGTCATTCCCTCCAGACCCCAGGCTACATAGACCTCGGAGGGTGTGAAGATACCTGCCTGATTCAACATATCCGTATCGGTGTAGAGCACGACGGTACCGTTGGTAATGTCATACTTGCAGGCCATGATCGGTGTGTTCCACGTCCAATCCGCATAGGATCCTGTGGAAGCATCCGTATTTCCGGGCATCCTCAAATCCGCGTAGGTCGATGAATAGGGATTGATGCCGATCCAGCTTTTAGGGATGAAAGTGACCCATTGGCCGGCACCGTAATCCGTGGTCCAATCGACGGAAGATGTATTCCTGATCGTGAGCTCATCGAAGTTTTCAAAACCCATGCTGGTAGTCAGATCTGAAAGCAGCATGGAATAGGGTGTCCCTATCCTGAAGGCCAGCCCGTTGGCAACAAAGAGCCTGACGCTGAATGAAGATGATGCGCTGCTATCGTAGACGGACAGATCATAATCATCATCGGATGTGCTTGAAATGGGCTCCAGGTTCAATCTGTACTGATTTGGTCTGGAAGAAGCATCATAATCCACGCCGTCGAAGTATTTGGTCTCGCCTATGATTGAATCTTCGGTATAGTAACCGGTGTAATTAGTCGAAGGATTGTATTCAATGTAGTCGGGGGCCTTGTCGGATCCGAACAGCGGCGTGATGTCGGTCACAGGATTGTATGTGACCACATCCACTTCGCTGACTTCGGTGCTAAGAGCCCACGATCCGAGTAAAGCGAAAGCCAGGGCAACGACGACCACTGTCACCCCTAGCATTCCGCTGCTGAAATTTAGTCTAGCCATTTTCTCTCATTCCCCTCATGCGTTAGCACGTTTTAGGGGAATGAAGACCTGTGCGACCGCGATCAGATATGTGATGGCGATCAGCAGCGTGAGATAATCCGTGTTCACATCCTCCATCCCGTTGTATGACTGGAAGAGTGCGAATCCAATCAGGATCCAGACGATAGAGCTGACCATGACGATCGCGCGACTGGATGCGAACCAGGCGATAATCAAAAGAATGACGTTGAAGATCACCGCCAGAATCAGAATTTCCTCCATCTCTTTTCCCCTGTGTGTAATGGTGCCGCCGTTTTAGATCCGGCGGCAACGATCTCATTAATCGGTTTACTGGACCTTGCTACCGAGGGCCCTGACGACCATCATCAGGATCGCGATAATCGTGAGAGTACCGCAGACGATGATCAGGGTGGCATTGGTCCCTGTGATAACCGGGTCGTCTCCCTGAGTGTAGTCATTGATGACAGGCACCAGGACGGACACGAATATCACGATGCTAACGGTCACACCGATGATAAGGGCGACCATCTTAGACATATCCATTTTTCACACCTTCACTGTTTGTTTCCGAGTGATCTGACAACGATCATCAGGATTGCGATCACGGTAAGGGTACCGCAGACAGTCACCAAGGTCGCCCATGTGCTGAAGTTAGCGAGGGCTCCGCCTGATGCAGTCGCATCCGCGATGATGGGTACAAGAACGCTGACGAAGACAATGATCGAAACTGTGACAGCTACGATCAGTCCAACCATCTTAGACATATCCATTTTTTCTCATCTCCTTTTTACTGTTTTTTGGACGAAAAACCGAGTATCGCTATCAGGATCAGCGAGATGATGACCATGATGACGGTTATCCCGACCATCGAGGCCCAGCCGGATTCACCTAGGTTGGTGAGCTGATTCATTACCTCTTGAGCCTGTGGCGCAAGGAGAGATCCGACAAGGATTATGCCGACTGTGATGGCCACGATCGACATTACTGTATCTCTGATCTCCATGGTATTTCTCCATGAGAATGAACATTGTTGTGCAATATATACCTTTTTAAGGCAACAATGAATACTAACCATCATTATAGTATATTTAAGAGCCCCGTGGAGGACAAACAAATGACGAAATACCTAGTGACGTTGACAAAAGAGAATGTCGTATTCAGGAAAATCAAGAAAGGGAGCAGACCTATGACAATAGTTAATGATCGCCTGTATTGGATCGCTGACAGTATCGCATGGTCCGATGCGGAAGCATCGCGTTCACTGATCGTCTATGATCTGGACGAACAGCAGCCCTGGGGCAACGGCGAGTATCTGGACCCTGAACTGACAAAGGTCAATATTGATTCCCTGAAGCTGGGGAAAGGGAAGGTCGGCCGTTTATCAGATTTCAGCATGGATAAGCTGGTGCCAATCATAATGGTGGTCGTTATCGCCTGGGCGATTCTAAGCCAAGTCCTAGGTGGGAACTAAAATGGCTAAACTGAAGCTGATGGAAGGCTGGAAGATCACAAAGAAGGGCGGTAAGCTGTTGGTCGATATTTCGATACCGCCCTGGAGCCGGAGCAACCACAGATTCTTCCAGACGGAGAAGATCGTCTATACTCCGACTTCGGAGATCATCATGGAAGGTTACAGGCCGTGTGACGGACTGAAGACGGAGCTGGCCTATTACGGGATGCCAGTATTCGTCAGATTTAACGGATGGAAGAAGTGCGACTACATAAACGGATTCACGGACAAGTACGGAAGACCCTGCGAGGAATCGGCACCAGGAGCTATGCCGTAGCCGCTGGACTCCGCAGGAACATTGTGTGATTATTACAGATCGGATGCCATGGACAAATTCAAGAATTCGATGTTGACCGGTGTTTCGATGTTCAAGGAAATGGACATGAAGATGATCGGTATCGTCGCGATCATTGGTATCGGCGTTGTAATGGGATTATGGATGTTGATGCAGTGATAACATGCCAGATATAATCAAGGATTTTCAAGAAGTCTGTTTGGATAAACTGACCGTCACCAGCGGCGAAGAGCTGGAGATAACAGCGAACATCACCAGCCCTAGACAGTTGGATCTGGTGACTATGGGGAATGTTTACGGTGAGACCGGATTAAGATCAAGATACTTCACGCAGCAGAAAGAAAGTATGTTAAGACTGACATGCAGCGTGGGAGGGCGTGCCCGTGGGGACATCACCAAAGTAGCCGAATCGGTCAAGCTGCCATTCCAGACATTCCAGAACGGCGGAGATATTCTATGAGCATGGTATTCTATACGAAAGGGGATGAAGTCTATTATCCCCGGTGGAATATCAAAAGCGGAAAGAAGCTGGTAGTGAAGGATCGCAAGATCTACAGATACAGATCGGGCAAATTCTACACCAGGTATCTCTTCGAAAACCTGCTGGACACACTGGTCGAAGAGATGCATGAGAATGTAGCTAACGATCTGGACAATGTAATTTGTATATGGGGGCACGAAGGGACCGGTAAGTCCAATCTGGCCTATTGGGTGGCTAAGAAATACGATCCGAATTTTGACATGAAGCGCAGCTACACGCTGTCATTCAGGGAATTGCTTGACAAGATCCATGAATACGACAATGCCGATGAAGGGACCGTGTTCTGGCTGGATGAAGCCACGAACATATCCAATAACCGTGACTGGATGCAATCGGATAACAAGGCATTCGTCACGATGCTGGAGATGTTCAGATCCAGAAAATGGTGTCTCATCCTGTGCATTCCGGACTATCACCGTCTGGACGTCTATCTTAGAGAGCAGAGGATCCGCTACTCATTGCACGCCGAAGTCCTGGAATGGGAGACGCAGACCGAGAAAAGGCGCGGATACTTCGAGCTGACCAGGATGGACTACAGGACATCATCCGGATACAGGAACAACATAGTCGTAGGATATGGGGAATTCAGCAGGATTCCAGCGGAGGACGCGCAGAAATACCTTCAGATCAAAGAGGAAACGCAGAATTCCAAGCTTAACGAACTTCACGATGAGCAGCATAAGAAAACAAGGATCTCCGAGTTGGGGAAGATGAACCGGAAGCTGATTCTAAGACTTTATGAAGAAGATCATATGAGTTATGACCAAATCGCAGAGATAACCGGACTGAACAAAAAGACACTCGGAGCATATCTGACGCAAGCCAGAAAAGAAAGGGACGGCGATTGAGATGGGGATGAAGATAAAGGAATCCGTGGAGATTCTAGATGAGAAATTCGAGACAGCATTCACACAGATGGACATGATCACCAGAAACATGTTCATAGAAGGTGTGATGAAAGAAGATAAAGTGACCAGGGAAGAAGCGGTGGAGCTCATAGCCACCAATCCGATGTATTCCATGGGCCTGAAATATGCGATCTTCAGGAATAGGAACAAATTGGATCTAAGGACGTCACGCAAGGTGAAGAAACAGAGATTCCTGGAGTCTCTGACACCAGAAGAGCTGGAGCAGTATGAGAAAGGACCCAAAAAAGGCTATTTCGCCATCCGTAAGATGGAGAAAGAAGCTGAAAAACAGGCCAAAAAGGATGCCGAAGTTGTAAAGAAGAAGATGAAGAACGGCGAAGAGATCACAGATGAGGATCTGCCGGAGAACATTAGGAATGCCATGAAGGAGATAGAAAATGAGCAGCAGTGACCTATGGCGCTACTCCATGATATGCAGCGCACTGATCATATTCCTTGGAAGCCTAGAGATAATCGGGATCTGGACCATTGGAAAGGATAATCTGGTGTTCGGGATCGGCGTGATCATCACTGGCGGCGTGATGCTGTTCGCGTCTGCAACCGGATATATTGAAGCTCGGATGGATGAGGTCCAGCAGATCTTAGATGAACTAATGGATCCGGAGGAAAAACCATGAACCGTACTACACTATATCTGTATAGAGTCATGGGAGTCACTTTAGCCGTCATCGGTATCGTGCTTCTAATCTCCGACGGTAAGAGTATAGAGAACCTGAAACCGGAACAGATTTCCGGAATCTTTTGGGCCCTTGGAATGGGAGGACTAATGATGGTCTTTTTGGACATCCTGCCTGCAATATTCTCATGGATCAAGAATGACTATGTTCATCATGGGATCACTGCAATATGCATCGTTGCAGCGTCACTGATCGTATCGGTCATGACAGAACATGTTTCAACAGACAGAGGATCCGAAGAGACCAAAGTAATGATGGCGGCAATATTGGGAATCACGTTGACCATAGCTTATCTGATCACTTGGATCTACTCGAAGAAAAAGAAAAAGGATGATTCGGAAGAGGAATCTGAAGAATAAAGGATACCGACCTGGAAAGGAGCGATTTTTAACCATAAAAATAGACGAAAAGGGTAGGGGAAACGTGTTCAGAATCCAAAGTTAAGTTAACATTCGGGAGCCCTCGTTGCCCATCCGGTTTAAAAAGGAGGGACGGCGAAGATGTGTGAGAAGCCGCATATCGTTTGATACCGTGAACAGAGCACCAAAGACACAGGACATCCCGTATCAACAATAATACTAATGCATAACCAGTATTTAAAACAAAACAAGAAAAGGAGCAGATATGAATGAAAATCTATGATAAACTTCCAGATATGAAAAAATGGTGTTTCCGTACTATGGAAATTGGAGCTAGTGCACTGGTAGTTATTGGAGCTATGATCAGTGCCGAATATATCAAACTGGACGGCGCTTTAGAAGAATATCAGCTGCAAGGTGCTTTAGTCGCTTTGGCCGGTATGATAGGATATCTATTCACGGCGTATCTAACAACACCATCTAGAAGTGAACTAATGAAATTAAATCGTAGGATCGAAGAACTTGAATCGATTCTGTCAGAATCTAACAAAAACAATTGAATTAATATCTTTTTGGACTGAAAAAGATGTCAATTCTTATTTTGTATATTTTTGTACATTATTAAATTCGCTCCTGTGCACGTTTACCCTACCCTTTTCGTGCATTTTAGGGGGTTATTTTCGTGGGTCCATCTACGTCTTTTGACGTAGGTTTCCGGCCGAAGGCCGCGCGCAAAAATTTTAGGATCCTAATTCCCAATCGTAGAGAATACTACGAATATCGTACCATTGTATACATCGACATTGCATTCTTTTTTTTAGAATGTCCGCGATAGGATTACTCATTCGAGTAACACGATTTTTCTACGATCGTCCGCTATCAACTCGAATCATGGTAGTGGATACTCTAACGGGATAGAGGAGGTAAGTAGGGAGGTTTTAGGGGGGAAGAAAGGAACCAGCCGCAACGGATATTCCCTTTTGTGGCTGAAGAGTGTCACTTCTCTCTCACTTCTCTCTCACTTCTCTCTCACATCACTCTCTCACATCACTCTCTCACGATTCTTTAAATAGACCAAACGCATGCTATAACTGTCAACCGTGAGAAGTTGGCAAGTGAACAACATGTATGGTGCTAGAGAAATGCACAAACTAGCGGTAGCTAGAGCTATTGAGAACGGCCCACGCCTTATCAACAGCAATGGAATGAAGCTGGCCATCTATGGCCTGACCAAGAAAGAACTGAGAAAGCTGTTCGTTGTAGAAAACGGATACAGCGACAACCGTTCAGCGTGGCTGAGGGTTATTGAGAGTTGGGGTGATGAAGATCTCTGGGGCGAATTGGTCGCAAAGGAGTTCTTCATGGACGGAAATTGGGGAGTCTATGTCGTCTTTATTGCGACATTATCTTCAGATGATATTCTGTCATTGAAGCTTTTTGCAGAGAATCATTCTGCAAGGGCGGTATACCGGGAGACAAAAGAAGTCCTGCCGGTGTATGACCTGTCCAGATTCACAACCACTGAGCCTACCACGCTGGATGTGGTAATGTGAAGCTATCCAGGCGCGTGATGAAGACAGAGCAGGGCGAACGCATTCCTGAAGGATCCTATCTTCTGACGGTCTCCAAGACCGGAAGAGGGAGTCTGGTGGAATTGGATCGTGAGAAGCTCAGAAGTGTCATCTCCGATGTCCTGGGGGCGGAAGCGTGACCTCAAAGAAGACCAGGGAAGCCAGGAAGCAATACGTCAGATCCGCGATCATCACGGAGCTGAAGAGATCCCCACGCAGCCTGACACCGAGACAGATTACCTCTAGGCACAATGAGAAGACACACCACAACTGCGAAACGATTAGCACCAGAATGGTCTCCATCCACATCGTGACCATGTAGAATGAGGGGAAGGTCAACTGCATCTATTGCGGTAAGACCAACAAGGAATACGTTCTGAATAAGGAAGTGGCCTTATGAATCAGAAGGCACGCATCATCGAGATCTCATTCCATGAGCATAAGAAGATGACCATCACAGAGGTGCTTCAGTTCGTTCAGAAGAAGCAGCAGGAGAATCCGGACAGGGAATACTTCATGGACGGGGACACCTACGCTATCGTCTCTCAGGAGCGTGATTGAATGTACGACTACACCGGAGAGGAATTCGAAGAAAAGTACTTCGGTGGCAGCTTCGGCGCATTCTGCGACGAATACGGCCCAGATTATCCGGAGGAAGAGGAATGAGCGACAATTGCCCTGAGAGCGTCAGATACTACAAGGAGATCGGATGCTTCCTGAACTATCATTCATACTACAAGACCTTCGACATATACAGGCAATGGGATGTGATCAAAGGGCGGCCCTTGAGGTCCTATTTCGCTGTACAGTGGAAAGCGCACATCGACATGAACAGGTCAGAGATGACCAGGGAGCTGAAGATCAGCCTTCATGCGAAGAATCTGTCCGGAATCAAAGACAAGGTCACTGAATACCTGAAGGGGGCGGAATGATGCTTCTATGTCTCGTCTGTTCGGTCAGATTCTATGAGTCCAGCGCGAAAGGTCACTGTCCTACGTGCGGAGCCAAGATCGACGGCGACTTCAAGACCGTAAAGATAGAAGACGTCATGGCCACGCTGAAAGGCGAGAGCTCCAGGAAGGGGTGACACCATGAATGCGAAGGAGAATCTGACGGATGCGAATCTGCTCAGATATTGCAGCACATGGAGATACGTCATAGACGTCCAGAGGCACTTCGGAGTCAGCTATGAGGCTGCCCGGAAGAGAATAGATAAGCTGGTTAACTCGAAGCAGCTGACTAGGAAGCTGGCCGATAACCGGTACAAGTACGCCGATTCGGAATGTGTCAAGGAATGCGGCACATGCATCCATTTCGAGACAAGACAGGAGATCAGCAGATGTGAATTCGGGAACTATGTGATCCCTACGACGTTGGCCATCTGCAGAAGGCATGAACCCAGGATGGGGGTGGCGGAATGACAGACGCGGAATTCTATGAGGGATTCGCTGTCTATGAAACGGATCATAAACCTCAGCAGATAATCTTCAAGGATGACCTGGACTATCTGAGAAAATTCATCCACTGCGATATACTGGACATGCCACTGCGTTACATCGAGGGCCGTCCTTTTGTGTTCATAGCGGATGATTGCGGACTGATAGATGGTAGATTCCCAACAGCATTCGGTACCAGCCAGAGCGGTGGAGTCTATGCGCCTATGTTGTTCGGTACCTTCATCGTGACGAAGGTGAACAGCAGCAAGGAGAAGTTCGTAGATCTGAATAAGACAGACCTGGAAGTTCTCAAAAGAAACATCTGGAAGACCGAAAAAAGCGAACACTACATACTGATGCATCTGACGTACAGGAGGGAACAGTGATGGATGTCGAATGCAAGTGCTCAGTTTGTGGGAAGATCGGCATGGCCAAGCTCCCTCATTCTGTGGACATCTCCAATATCTATGAGGTCGCATGGAAGAAGTTCGTGTTCCACGGTTGGCATAGGATCCCCAGGACGGATGGGTTCGGGAATCCGGTGAAGAAGGGACATGAATGGATCTACTACTGCAAGGAATGCGGAGGGAGATGAAGGAGATGCCATTCATTCACGACTGCGAATATGACGGGACGTTCACCTGCTACGAATGCAATGAAAACTGTCAAAGGACCAGAGATGAACTTCTCCATGAGAATTTGGATCCAGACTCCAGAGAAAGACTTGACAGAATGGAATACTGTGCATATGCAATGGAATATGCCATTTTTGATTAGGATGAGACTCAGGAGGGGAAGGAATGACTGTGGTATTTGGTGCAAAGAAATACGCTGAACTCACATCACTGAAGGAGTTGGCCAAACTTCTCGAAGAACTGAGTCTCAGCGGAAAGTACAAAGCCGGTCCGGATGAACTGATAGAATACAATCTTGACGGAGACCTGACCTTCAATGGCATTGATGATGAAGACTGTTCGGCCATGCTTCAGATCTTGGACGAACATGGAGCCTTCATCACGTGGTTCAGTATAATGGGATCATATGTTTATGCACCGCCACGTAGCAAATGCGAATCAATGCTGGCAGAGCTGGATTATGACTATCAGTCATTGTGGAAATGGATGCTGGAGACCGTAACTAAGGAGGCAGCTCAGTGTCTAAACTGAAGTATGTAGTCCCTGAGATGGATGCGGAAGGAACGATAACAGAAATCCAGTTCGATACGTTCAAAGAAGCTCTGGATTATGTTAACGATCAGGATCCGATGGAAGATGCGAAAGAATATGTGTATGTGAAGGTGATTGAGTGATTCCCAAAGAATTCACATGTCCAAGATGCGGCCATGTCTTCTACACGGACTCGAACAACAATCTCTATGCGGACTGCCCGGAATGTCAACACAGGACGTTTATGGATGACGATAAAACTGAATGCGATAATCTTCAGACGGAAGGATGACGGGAAGATAGACGGATAGATCTGTGAAGACGATTCGAAGCTGAGGGAAGAAGCGGATAGACTCTCAGTATTGATGAAAGGGGGGACATGCTACCACTTCAGCTTCGAAGTTGATGATAATTTAGGAGGTATAGAAAATGACAGTTGATTACTGGGAAGGCTTCGGAGGAAACATTGCTTATGATTACTTCGGATCTTCGACACCTGAAGAGGCAATGTTGCCTATGAGTTACTGGACAAAGGAGAGGATCCTGGAGTATCTGAACAAGTGCGAAAATCCACCGGTGAACAGGGAGATCTATCAGGCGTTGAAGAAATTTAACCTGTCGGATCTCCGTGTATGTGCATTGGTATCAGTCGGTAAGATGCCGACAGGATCCATGAAATCGATGAGCTACGGCGGGCATGAATGGAGGAATACGACATTCTATCGTTTGGATCTGGATAACGTAAACACGATGTTCTGACAACAGTGCGGAGGGAGATGACTGAAGAAGACCATGACGACGGAGTTCTACAGCTCCGTGAAGCATGAAGACGGGGACGAATGGTATATCACCGTCCAGAAGGTCGAGTGGCCTGACTGTACCTTCTACAACATCCAGAAGGAGAAGGTTTGCGACGGCAGGAGCAGATCGGAGATCCAGGTCGATGAGGCCGAAGCTAAGGTTCTGTTGGCGGCACTGAAAGAGGCACTGGGGGTGAAGGGATGAAACTAATAGAATATATTTGTGAGAAATGCGGAACGAAAGACGGGATCTCAGATTACGGATATGCGGAACCGGTTAACAAATTGATCATGCACATTGAAAAAGGATGGTTCATCACCGATGGAAAATGCCTGTGTAAGAATTGCATACCAGCAGAACTGTCTGTGAAGGACGGGGTGCATCCGGTGCGCACAACATTCAATCCCTGCACAGCAAACCATGATCGGATAGCCTACCCGGAAATGTATGATCCCTACTATAACCATATCGTGCTACACAAACTATGCTACAATTGCCAACATCTATTCATTGAATTAGAGACGGATGGATCGAGGTACCAAGTGTGCAGGGCCGATGGTTATGGCCACAATCTGTATAGCGGCCACACCTGTGGCGGAGCGGTCACCGTAAGATGCTGCCATTACTTCAAATCAGATCAGGGATATGATGGTCGTTCTTATTGTCCGTCGGGTAGAGATCCTAAGAAGGAGTATGCAGAAGGTAGATTCGAAGAACCATATGACGAGATCTACGATTGGGATTGAACCCAATTGACAGGTCAACTAAACCCTTTACTTTTTATCGTCTAAAATACACGAAAAGGTAGGGGAAAACGTGTTCAGAATTGTATAGAATTCATGGGGGAGGTTCCCCCATTAAGATGTTTCAATTGCGTCCCTTGAATATGGCGACGTATCCAAGGATCAGCAGCGCTAACAGAAGGATCGGGAACAGGTTGGTGACAGTCTTTATCACCTTGGCCCAGCCTGTGACATCGAACTGTGCATATAGCGTCTGATCGGATTCAGTTGTCACCACAGTCGTTTCCGTTATGCGCGTTCCCCCTTCAGCTGCGGTGAACCATCCGGAAAACACCTGGCCTGATTTCGTCGCTGTCGGCAATTCCCCGTAGGGGAACCCTACAGAAACGGACTTGGAAGAGGAACCCACCAACGTCCCTCCGTTGGTCGTGGCGTCGAAATAGACGGTGATATGAACGTACTGCTGGAAGACTGCGGTATAGGTCTGATCTCCGGTGACAATGGAGATCTCCGGATTCCATCCGTCGAAATAGTAGTCATCGGAAGGCGGCGCAGGATCCGCGTGTTCGGGCGTTTCTCCGTACTGATAGGTCTCCGTGGTGGTGACTCCGGATATGCTCCAGGTTATCGTGTAGGATCTGACAGTCTGCGTGAAGGACGCGGATATTGTGACGTCGCCTGTGATCGTTCCGCCGGCAGGGATCCCCGACCATGCGGAGAAGGCATATGTGTACTGTTCTGTCTGCGTGGAGGGCGTGGCGGTGGCCGTATTGCTGCCGACAGTCACGGTGGCTCCGGAAGACGATACGGCCGTACCGTATTCCACATTCAGAATGGATCCGGGAATGACGGAACCGTATTCCGGATTAAGGCTGGTGAAATACACTGTGTATTTCTGAATATTCCTGTCGAAGTTGGCCGTGATGGTGGTTGCACCGACCACGGTGTAGGATGTGGCGATCTCCGTGGCTCCGACAGTCCACCCTTCGAATGAATAATCATACTCATCAGTATCCGTCAGAGGCGTCGCCGTGACGGGTGTGCCGTTGACATCGAGCGTCAGATCCGAAGCGGTGATGACCGTACCATAAGGGACATTGTTCACTGTTGTAGGCGCGACTGATCCGTATCCGGAACTGTCATCCTGGATGGTGACGGTGTAGGTGTTCAGCGTGGCAGAGAACCGGGCATACACATCCATGTCATCGAGGACCCTGGTGGAGTTGGTGATGGCGTTGCCGCCAGTGAGGGCGTCGTACCATCCGACGAAGGCATAGGTGTATTGTGCATCCGGATTGTTCACCTGTGGCGTGAATGTCTGGCCGTCTATCGTCAGGTTGTTCCCTGATATGGTGAAGTAGGATCCTCCCGGCACAGCTGTCAGGGTGGTGTCCGACACAGTACCGTAATCGTCGTCATTGGATTGGATCGTCACGGTATGGGTGATCTGCGTGCTGTAGAATATGGCACGGATCGTCATGTCCGACGTCATCGTGGTCCCTGTAGTCAATGTGACCCCTTCGGTCTGGAATTCATCGAAGGAATAGATGTATTCGACCGTAGAGGGATTTACGTTGGCAGTTACCGTGTGATTGTAGATCGTGAAGCTGTTGCCGTTCACGGTGAATGCTTCGCCGTATGGTATCCCTGTCAGGGACCCTGTCGATACCGTACCATATGCGGTGTTGTTCGATTCGATCGTGGCGTCATGGGTTGTCAGCGTCCGATTGAATTTGGCAGTGATTGTGATGTCGCTATCCAAGGTGATTGATGATGTAATCTTGGTCTGGCCGTCATAGAATCCGTCGAAGGTATAGGTCCAGTGATCGTCCGATGTCGCAGGTGTGGCGGTGATCATGGTTGAACCGATCGTGATGGTGTTGGTGGTGACCGAGGCAGTCGTACCTGGCGAAATGGAGGGAACAACTATCGAAGATTGGCTTGAAGAGGCGCTATCAGACAACGAGCCGTATGATGAATCATTTACAGAGATCGTGACATTGACAGGGGTCGCTACATCTGCATCAAAGACGAAGGCCAGGCGGGACCCGAAGTTTCCGAGGGCATCCCCCAATGAGTGTTCTGGATCGGCATAAGATAACCCATATCTCTGTGAAGTGGATGAGTTGGTGGAGGAATGGCCGCCGACGGAGGCTATCTTATTACCTGAAGAACTAACAAAGTAATAGTCTGTTAGTCCTTTTGATTCGGAGCCACCAGTTGCAGTACCCCACCCCCATATATCCGCATCAGTGCTGATCGCACCAGGGTATCCGCCTGAAGATAGAGTCGTAATCGTCTTGGAAACGACGTAGGCCCCCGTGGTAGTGGCATCTGTTGGTGTCGCACTGGTATCGATATACATTGTGACGTTTCCTGCCGAGTTGTAATGAAAAACAATTCCATCAATGTATTCGGAAAGCGCACCCCAAGCATTTTCAATGAAAAGCTTCACGGAATTTCCCCCGTTGTTGGAATCTGCCGTAGTCCTCATCGCATATCCAGCGTAAGGACCATATGTGTCGAGAGAACCCGTCTGCCAAACATATGTACTACCGAAAGTGTGCCCACCGCCGACATAATATTGGGAGTTGAAATTCTCTATCAATGCGTAGCAACAATACTTGTAAAGATCCCACTGGTTGAAATTCCAGAGCATGGAGTATGCAGGATAATCAGGATCCGTGGCTAGGCTTGGATCCATTGTGTAGTTATGGGCATAGGTTCTATATACGGCCCTTGACCGAGCTGCCGTCGGATCTACTCCGGATTGAGATGTGAGGACTATCGAATCGTCGACCGTTGTGGTTGAACCCTCGTAGACCGCTAAAGCGAGATAGTTGTAGACGTGGCCGTTTATTGTGTGTGCATATGCCGTCCCCTTGGTGCTGTCATTACTGAGAACGAGAGTGTCATTGGAGACGGAGGTGGTATCCGTAGCCCAATAGACTGTAGGGATCACCCACATGATATTATAGTTGGCTAGTGGGCTCAATGTTGTTCCACTTATAGTCCGAGTTAGGTTTCCAGGGTCGAGGACAGCATAAAATTTATTGCCATCTGACAGATCGAATGCCGCATAGAACGAATTAAAAGGCCCAAACCCTGTCGTGGTATCCCACGTCCAGGATCCGGCATTCAAAGACTCCAATCTCGATGTACTCGCATGAGAGATTGGTGTCATATCGGCAACCGAAATGGCTGCCGATGAAGAGGACATTACAGACGCATTGTAGACTATGCGATACTCATAGGATTCCCCGTCCCCGACGGCTGCATCCAGCGCATTCTTTTCATCATTGTCCGCGAAGGGCGCAAAGGACAGCGCCGCCATCAGTAGGACGGCGACAGCTGCCATGAACTTAATTCTGTTCTCTTTTCTCATTCAAAATCCTCCATCCATCGTCTGAATCATCATCACGATCATCACCAGTGCGATCAGCGTGTATACCACGACCCTGATCGCGTTCATTCCATCTAATCTAAATTTCATGTTATATCACCCGAACAGTGAAAAAGTGGATATTGCCTGGACTGCTGCCAGTAATCCCATCAGTATCCATAGGTAAGCGTTCTCCAGGCACAATGACAGCAGGATCGCGTACAGCGGCAGCGCGAAGAACAGCGAACAGATCACTCCCATCCACCCAGATATGTTATAGTCTGAATAGTTGAAAGTGAACAGATCTATCATTGTGTCCATAATCTTTGTAGGGTTAAATGCAAAGTCGGTACCAGTATAAGCGGAGCTGTCAGCAGACAGTGAAGTAACCATAATGGACCACCAGCCCATGTTATAGCAGTATTCAACGGTGTTCCCCTGTGAGAGATAAAGCGGATCTATCCTGATATAGACAGTCATCGTAATGCCGTTGAACACCATATCAAAGGCGGCCGTGTTTGTGGTGCTGCTGAATGCCGAAAGGATCTGAGCGGCATTCAGATACGCTAGGCCGCCGTTACTGCCGGAAAGGACCAGCTGACCGGCCACACCGGACTGCGTATAATACTGATACCAGATCAGCGAAAGGCTGGTGGTGGTCGCCACGATCGGCACGCTATTGCCGTCCTGATCCATGGCCGTGTAATTGCTGATAGGTTGGAAGGCCATCCTGTATCCGTCGTAATCGTAATAGAAATAGCCGTCATTAGTATCGTGACGCTGCGACTCCATGAAGAAGATGTTGCTCATCTTCTGTCTGTCAAAGCTGACGTTGGTGTAGAGCTCCCCAGGCTTATCATAGGGCACCAGGTCCCCGATGGTGTAGTTGTCCTTGCTGACCGGTTTCGATGAATCATATGGATCGGACTGCGTCGTGGCGACGTGATAGGTACCCCTGTGGCCGGTCCCTGTTTCCTCATTGTAATCCGCCGAATCCGTGTAGTAGCGGAAGACTCCGCTGTCATCCTTGTAAACGGTGTAATGCTGCGGATCTCCGGCAGGATACTGTGACGGGGAATATGACTTCACTTCGGTTCCATAAAGCCATCCGTCCTCCGTATACCCATAGGTTCCTCCGGCATAAGGCGTGTATATTCCCGTCAAAGGCCACACAGACACCTTCGTGGAAGCCTGTTGGCCCGTCATCTGATAGTATCCGTCCAATACCTCATCTTCGGTGGTTCCGAGCTCATAGGACGGTACGAGGACAGATATGGCCGTAGGCAGCAGTATCATAACCGCCATAGCGAATATCAATGACTTGAAGGTGAATGATGTATCGCCACCACCCATAAGGCCCATATCAAGTCCTCCAGGTGTTCCGGGCCGTATATGCTAGGCCCAAGACTGTGACGATTATCATAAGCAGCATAACATCCGTGCTAAGAATCCCCAGCATGGAGAACACCAACGTCACCGGCAGAGAGATCAGCAGCGTGTTCATCACGTTCCTTGACAGCGCGAAGATCACAATTAAGGCGGCGATATAGATCAGTATGCCAGCTATGGCAACGTCCCCATCCAGAAAGGATATGGCGAGGATGTCCAAGAAATCATTTAGATCTAACATTTCAAATCAACTCCCTAAGAAAATGAGTGTGATGACTATGGCGGCAGCTATGACCGCAGTATCGAAGATCGTACCGATCTTCTTGGCGTAAGCGATACCGCCGACCACCACCAGCAGACCGAGGAATATCAGACAGATCTGATTCTTATCTAAGGTAGGCAGGAACTCCCAATCTCCGAGCTGTTTCTCTGTGGAGATCTGCGAGTCATACAGCATGGTGGTGAAATACCATATGCCGCCGAAGCTGACGGTCTCCGAACCTGATTCATAGGTCCCCATATCGATCGTGAACCTATCGGAGACGAATGTGAGATAGCAGCGATTCGTGAGCTCATCCCAGCTGACGTATATGTTCGACAGGGTGAGCTCCCTGGTCCTGACGGTCTCATCCGGATAGATCGACGGGATGTAGTTTTTACCGTTGACGGTGACATACTCCACTACAACCTTGGAACCGTCCATCTGATACGTGACGCCGTTCACTGTTATGGAATCCCCGTACAACGCGAAGCTGTAGAAGTTGAGCCTGACAGATGTGTACTGGGGGAAGTAATCGTGAACATTTATGGAGGGGTTGTTCATCACCGCACCGTATGTCTCCAGAAATACCTCCGTGGAGACAACCTGGAATCTGACATGGTTGGTGCCTGATGCCGAATCCAGATGCTCGATCGTCAAAATGGCCCTGTTGGTAAACTGATCGGAATAATCGAGGATCGTCTTCGTCTGCGACTCATACAGGGTGAAATCATTGAAACTGATGAACTGATTTACCGGTGTGGCGGTGACGATGCTTTTCTCCGTATCGATGGTCAACAGGTATGTGGACCATTTTCCGACCGTTACGGTATTCATCTGTCCTGATACCGTTGCCCCCTCGTGTTGGAGCTCTGCGGTTATTCTTGCAGGGGAATAGGATTGCACTATCGACAATGTATATCCGGTCTGCGACCAATCCGTTGTCTGATCTTCGTTGACAGTCCCCGAATACAGCGGCATATACATGGTATGGGTCTTGTTATTCGATGGGTCGAACTTGAACAGGATGTCCGTTTTCCCGTTATACATGTTATTGGACCAGAACACATCATTGGTCGATTCCGTCCATACCGCGTAGAGGGTCGCGGTACCGGTGTAGGAAGAGGATGCCG